>NZ_QURH01000249.1 GCF_003428695.1 Actinomadura logoneensis | reverse complement strand
GCGGGCGTCGGCGGGGCGCCGTCCGGCGGCCAGGGCCATCGCGCCGGGCTGCTGGGTGGCGGGCGCGCCGACGCGGGCGACGATGCCGCCCTCCTGGTCGATCGCGACGGTCGCGGGGATCGCGTGCCCCGCGGCGTGCGCGGCGCGCTGGATGCCGTTGGAGAACGCGGCGAGCTGCTGGGGGCTCGTGACGTTGTTGCCGTAGTAGATGATGCCGCCGGGCTGGTCGCGGGCGATGAGCTGGGCGGCGTTGTCCACCCCGTAGAGGGAGCGGTTGGCGGCGACGTCGGCGGGTTCGGTGGTGTCGGCGGACATGCCGTAGATCTGCACGACGAACAGCTGCGCGACCTTCTGCCGCAGCGTCATCGACCTGATGAGCCTCATCAGGTGCGGGTCGCGTCCGAAGGTGCTGCTCGCGCGCGCGGGGGCGTCGGCGCGGGCGGCGGTGGGAGCGGCGAGCGGCGACGCGGCGAGCAGGGCGGCGGTCAGCGCCGCGGTGACCGGGACGGCGCGCCGCGGACGCGGTTCGGTCGCGCCCTTCGAGGAGGTCTTCGGGGAGCCTTTCGCCGCGGCCTCGGCCGGGTGTTCGCGGGCGGTGCGTTCCGGGGTCGGCGAGGTCGCTGGAGGCATGGACGTTCTGCGCATGGACGTTCCCTTCCGCCCCCGAGAACGATCTTGCGTGTCGTGCGCACGCTAACCGGGCCGGTGGCGGCGCGTCCAGGGCAGAACTCGACGAGCGGGTCGGCGGCCGGTAACGGTGCTGGTCAGGACCTCGGCCGTCTTGCCGGCCCTGCTATTGGTCGTCCTGCGGGTCGCCCTGCGGGGCGTCCGGTCGGCAGGTTCGTCGTCCCGGTTCGCGGTGGGTCGGGTCGTCGTGCCCCCGGGGCGGACGGGCGGTGAGGGGGTGCTCCTCGACGTGGTAGCGGCGGACGTAGGCGTCCAGGAACGCCTGGACGCTGGCGACCAGCGGCAGGCTGAGCACGGCGCCGACGGGGCCGATGACCGCGGCGCCGCCGATGACGACGCCGAACGCGACGGCGGGGTGCATGTCCAGGGTGCGGGCGGTGATGCGCGGCTGCAGGACGTAGTTCTCGAACTGCTGGTAGGCGATGACGAACAGCAGTGTCCACAGTGCGGTCGAGGGGGCCTTGGTGAGCGCGATCAGGACCGGGGCGGCTCCGGCGAGGTAGGTGCCGACGGTGGGGATGAACTGGGACACCACGCCGACCCAGAGCGCGAGCGTCAGCGCGTAGGGCACGTCCAGCAGGGTGAGGGCGGCGTAGTGGAACACCGCGGAGACCGCGGCGAGCAGGGCGCGGGAGTAGATGTAGCCGCCGGTCTTGTCGACGGCGATCGTCCAGGCGCGCAGCACCTGCCGCTGGCTCTTCGGTGGCAGCAGCGAGCAGACCGTCCGGCGGAACTGGGGGCCCTGGGCGGACAGGTAGAAGGTGAACAGGAGGACGCCGAGGCCGCGGAACAGCACGCCGACGGCGGTCATGCCGATCCCCCACACGTTGCCGGCCAGGTCCGACAGGTGCTTGGAGAGCTCGCCGCCGACGGCGGGGATCTTGCTGACCAGGGTGTGCTTGGAGATCCGCGCGCCGAAGGACCGGTTGGTCCAGTCGATGATCTGGTCGGCGTACCGGGGGGCGTTGTCGACCAGCGTGGTGGTCTGCTTGATCAGGACCGAGCCGAGCGCGACGGAGAACCCGACGGCCAGGACGGCGATGAGCAGGAACATCAGGCCGGTGGCCAGACCGCGGCGCCAGCCGCGGGCGGCGAGCCAGTTGACGCCGGGCTCGATCGCGAACGCCAGGAACAGCGACATGACCAGCAGCAGGAGCAGTCCGCGCAGCCGGTCCAGCAGCCACAGTCCGGCTCCGAACGCCAGGACGGTCGCGGCGGCGAGGACGAAGGCGCGGGGCAGCCACGGCGGCATCCGCGCCGGATCGTGGACGGCGCGGGCGTCGGGTGCGCCGTCCCGGTGGGCGGCGCTGTTGCGCTCCGTCGAGCGCGCGGGCTCCGTGTGGTTCGGAGCGGGTTCGGTCCGGCTGGTCGGAGGGTGGTTCCGGTCGGGGGTGCCGTCCCTGCCCGGGTCCGGTCCGGCGCTGTCGGCGGGGCCGTCGTCGTCCGCGCCGCCGGCGGGGGTGTGCGCCATGGCAGGAAGCTAACGGCGGGTTCCGGGGCCTCGGCCGGGGCGGCGCGCGGACGGGCGGAGCCTTTGCCGTCGTTTCGCGCCGTCCTTGCGTGGATCGAGAGGCCGACCACCGGGCGGGGTGCCGTGAGCGCGCGGCGGGTGCCGTGACCGCGCGGCGGGCGGCGGCGAGCGAGAGGCAGGCCGGGTCAGTCGCCGGACACCGGGCTCAGGCCGTAGTCGCCGATGCCGTGTTCGAGCAGGTCGAAAGCGCGGACGGCGGCGGCCTCGACGCTGTCGCGCATCTCCTCGAGGGTCTCGCCGGCGAGCTTGCGCTCGATGATCTCGTTCACCAGCGTCCACTGCGCGGACATGATCATCGCGGCGACGATGCGCGGCGTGGCGTCGTCGGGGTCGGCGCCGACCTCCTCGGCCAGGGCGCGGGCCAGGACGTCCTGGGCGGCCTGGCCGATCTCGCGCTGGCGGGCCGTGAGGGCCGGGCTGTCGCGGACGGTGCGGGCCCACACCTCGGAGCCCTCGTGGAAGCCGGTCTGGTAGGAGCCCTGCCGCAGCCCCTCGAGGAAGGAGCGGCGGTAGAAGGCGACGACGGACTCGCCGGGGCGCCGGTCGTGCAACGCCTCGGTGACCCTGGTGATGATCTCTTCCTGCCGGTCGAAGAACAGGTCCTCCTTGGTGTGGAAGTAGTTGAAGACCGTGTTGACCGACACGTCCGCGTTGCGGGCGACGTCGGCGATGGTGACGTTGTCGAAGCCCCGCATCATGAACAGCCCGGTGGCGATGTCGGCGATCCGCCGCCGGGTCTCCTGCTTCTTGCGTTCCCGCAGGCCGATCTGGGGTTCTGCGGTGCGCCGCGGGTCGTCCGGAGCGGTCTGCTTGCCCATGTCCGGAATTCTAGGCGCTCTGGTGTCACTGAAAATTTGGGGTCACACCAAGATTGGGGTTACTCTATCAGGGTCGCGGTGACCGTCGCGGCACCGGTTCGGCTTCCGTCGGAGGTTTTCGTGATCGAGGCGCGCGGGCTCGCCCGCACCTTCACCGGCAGGCGCGGCACCGTGGAGGCGGTGCGCGGGGTGGACCTGTCGGTCGCGCTCGGGGAGATCGTGGGGTTCCTCGGTCCGAACGGCGCGGGCAAGAGCACCACGCTGCGGATGCTCACCACGCTGCTGGCACCGACCGCCGGGTCCGCGACGGTCGCGGGCCGCGACCTGCGGACCGATCCGGGCGGGGTGCGGCGGCGCATCGGGTACGTGGCGCAGGGCGGCGGCACCGATCCGTCCGTCCCGGCGGGCGAGGAGCTGGAGCTGCAGGCGCGGCTGTACGGGGTGGCCGATCCGGCGGCGCGGATCCGCGAGCTGGCGCGTCGGCTCGAGCTGGACGGCGAGGGGCTGCTCGCGCGGCCGTCGGCGGCGATGTCGGGCGGGCAGCGCCGGCGGCTGGACGTCGCGCTCGGGCTGGTGCACCGTCCGCCGCTGGTCTTCCTGGACGAGCCGACCACGGGCCTCGACCCGCAGAGCCGCGGCCACCTGTGGGAGCACATCCGGCGGCTGCGCGACCGCGACGGCACGACGGTGTTCCTGACGACGCACTACCTCGATGAGGCGGACGCGCTGTGCGACCGCGTCCTCATCATCGACCGTGGGCGGATCGTCGCCGAGGGCTCCCCCGCCGAACTGAAACGGCGGGTGGCGGGTGACGTGGTGACGGTGGAACTGGCCGGGTCCGGCGCGCCGCTGGAGCAGGTCGCCCTCCGGGCCCGCACGGCGCTGGCCGGCCATTCGGCGGTGCGCGAGGCGACGGTGCTGGAAGGAGCGTTGCGGCTGACCGTAGACGACGGCGACCGGTCGCTGATGAGCCTGATCCGCGCCCTGGACGAGGCGGGTGTGGAGCTGGCCGCGCTGCGGATGGCGCGGCCGACGCTGGACGACGTGTTCCTGACCGTGACCGGCCGCTCCCTGCGCGACTCCGCGTCCGCCGCGGCCTGAGAACGAGGGTTCCGAGGAGAGGGAGAGGCGAGCGATGGCGACGACGACGGGCGAGAGGTTCGACGACCGCGGAGAGGACGGCCCCGCGTCCACGGTGTCGGTTCCTTCGACAGACGGCCGGGACGCCGCTGTGAGGAACGGCGGCGACAGGGCCGGTGGCCATGATGTCGGCAGACCCGGCGGTGACGTTGGCCGTGGTGACGTTGGCCGTGGTGACGTTGGCCGTGGTGACGTTGGCCGTGGTGACGTTGGCCGTGGTGACGTTGGCGGGGGTGGCGACGTCGGCGGGGGTGGCGACGTCGGCGGGGGTGGCGGTCTGGCGGGCACCGCGCGCGACACGAGGCTGATCTTCCTGCGCTATGTGCGGCAGCGGATGCGCAGCAAGGTCGGGGTGGTCTTCGGGCTGACGCAGCCGCTGCTGTACCTGGTGCTGTTCGGTCCGCTGCTGAGCCGGGTCGGCGGGGTTCAGGGCGCGGGCGGCGGCAACACGTGGCGGGCGTTCGTGCCGGGCATCCTGGTACAGCTCGCGCTGTTCGGCGCCGGGTTCGTGGGGTTCGGGCTGATCGCCGATCTGCGGTCCGGGGTGGTGGAGAGACTGCGCGTCACGCCGGTCTCCCGGCTGGCGCTGCTGCTCGGCCGGGTGCTGTGCGACACGCTGATGCTGGTAGTCCAGGCGGTGTTGCTGCTGGCGGCGGGCGTCCTGCTCGGGTTGCGGGCGCCGCTGTGGGGCATCGTCGCGGGGCTGGTGTTCGTGGCGCTGCTGGCGCTCAGCATCGCGTCCCTCTCCTACGTGCTGGCGATGATGACGCGCGTGGAGGACGCGTTCGCGCCCCTGCTGTCCACCGTGACGCTGCCGCTGATGCTGCTGTCGGGGATCATCCTGCCGATGAGCATGGCCCCCGGCTGGCTCGACGCGGTCTCCCGCTTCACTCCGTTCCGGTACGTGGTGGACGCGGCGCGGGCGGCGTTCCGCGGCGACTTCTCGTCCTCCGCGATGCTGGAGGGCGCGGCCGTGACCGTGGTCCTGGTGGTGGCGTCGGTGGCGTTGGGCACGCACCGCTTCCGCAAGGAGAACACCTGACCGGCCGCTCCTGCACTCCTCGACGCTGAACGCTCGCCGCGAGACTAGTCACTCGCTGCCCTAACTCCCGGGGCTCCCCCGCCGCGCGACGGTGGCTCCACATTTGGGGCCACCTCGCCCCACCGCGCTCGCCTGATTGCAATCTCCGTGAGTCGCCACCGGCCCGGCCCTTACGAGCCTGAGTTGGCACGGGGCTGAGTTGGCACGGGGGTGGAAGTGCCGCGGCAGGAGCCGATGCGGGTTCGAGTTCGCCGCGGGTTCGAGGTGGCGCGGAAGGACCACGGCGTGGATGCCGCAGAGTCGAGCCGGTGCGGGTGAAGGAGGCGCGGGGTCAGGTGGTCGTCGGTGGCGACGGCAGGGGTGCAGGCCGCACTAGCAGCGAAAGCTCGTCGCTGGCCGGGTCCGAGGTGGCCGGGTCCGAGGTGGCCGGGTCGGTGGCGAGGGTGGCGGTGACCGGAGTGGGGGTGAGTGGGGTGCTGGCGGTCGGGGTGGTGGTTACGGAGCGCTGGGCCAGGTAGGCGCCGGTGAGGACGACGGCGCCGCCGAGGAGCTGGACGGGGGTGAGGTGTTCGCCGAGGACGATCCAGGCGATGAGGGTGGCGGCGACGGCCTCGGTGTAGGAGAGCGCTCCGGCGACCTGGGCGGAGAGGCGGTGGACGGCGGCGTTGCCGGTGATGTAGGCGAGGACGGTGCTGACGCCGATGATCCAGGCGGCGAGGACCCAGCCCGGGGCGGTGCCGCCGGCGATGGGGACCGAGTCGCCGAGGACGTGCCAGGGCATCGTCCAGGGCAGCGCGGGGAGGGTCAGCAGCGTGGCGGCGATGATTCCGCCGACGGCGTTGGTGACCAGCGGGTCGGCGCCCTGGCCCATGCGGTCCAGCAGGAGGAAGTAGGCGGCCTGGCAGGCGGCGGCGCCGAGCCCGGCGGCCAGGCCGAGGGCGTCGAGGCGCAGGCCGTCCCAGACCTGGACGACCATGACCAGGCCGACCATGGCGACGGCGACGCCGCGGGCGGCGGTGCGCCGGACGGGCGCGCGGCGCACCAGCCGCATCCATACCAGGACCAGGACGGGGCCGCAGAACTCCAGCAGGATCGCGACGCCGACCGGGAGCCGGGACGCGGCGAGGAAGTACAGGCCCTGGCATCCGGCGATGGCGGCGACACCGTAGGCGACGAGCGGGCGCAGGTGGGCGCGGGTGGTCGTCCAGGCGGCGCGTCCGCGGATGGCGGCGGCCAGGACGGTGAGGACGAGCGCGGCCCCGACGATCCGCAGCCACACGGCCTGCAGGGGGCTGAGCCCGGCCCCGATGAGGGCTTTGCCGAAGGGGCCCGAGCCGCCGAAACAGACGGACGAGAAGACGATCAGTGCCAGTCCGCTGGCGCGGTCGCGTCCCGCGCCGGTTCCGACGTTCCCCACTTCGGTGTCCTCCCACCCTCAGGTTTCAGGAGCATCCTGGCATAACACTCCTTACATGTCGATGGCGGTGTTTCCTCCTGTTCGGTCGGTTCAGGGCTACTATTCGCGGGGTGAACTTGCAGGCATCGGGGACCGGATCGGGCGGGCACGACGGCGGCGGGCAGACGGGCGAGCGGCGCGATCTGTTCACCGCGGTGGAGGAGAACGTCCGGGAGCTGGTCGCCTCTGCCTGGTGGGTGTCGGCCCCGCCGCAGCAGCGCGCCGAGCAGATCGTCGCGCGGATGCTGTGGGGCGCGGGCGAGTGGTGGCTGTACGGGGCGTGGGGGCGCTGGTACCGGTGCGGCCTGGACGGCAGCTGGCACCCGTGCCCGCCGCCGTCCGACCCGGCCTCGCGCAACGCGGCGATGCCCGCACCGCGCGGCGCGGGCAATCCGCCCGTCCCGCCGCAGCTGTTCCCGACCGGCCCGGACCTCGCGGCCGGGCGGATGGTGTCGGCGGGGTTCCTCGGGCCCGTCCCGGACACGGCCGTCGTCGCGCGGATCTCGCAGGCGCTGACGACGGCGCTGGCGGTGGATCCGGCGCAGTTCCAGCAGCACGACCCGATGTTCCAGCCCGGCACGCCGTCCACGGTCGCGGCGGCCTGGGGCGCGCTGCTGTGGTGCGCGGGCGCGCCGGTCGCGCTGACCGAGCATCCGCTGATCGAGTCGTTCGTCCCGTTCCTGACCACGCCCGCCGACCGGCTGCACTGGATGATGCCGCCGGACTTCTCGACGCTGGCCGGGTACTACGCGTCCCGGCTGGTCATGGGGGACGGCGCGGGCGCCGCGCACGTCGTGCGGGTCATGTACGAGGTCGCGGCGGGGCTGGCGGGCGACCGGCGGTTCCGTCCCGGCGCGGACGCGCTCGCGGCGGTGACGGCGGCGTCGCTGCGGCTGGTCCCGCAGGACCTGGCGACCGCCCGGTACGGGCAGCAGGCGGTGCTGGCGGAGTGGCGGCGCCGCTGTCCGGCCGAGCACGCGATCCCGATGATGCGGGACGCCGCGCCGGGCGAGCACCTGCGGCTGGCACTGTACGACCTGCAGCAGATCGTGGCGGACCTGGCGGGCGACGCGCTGCCCGGTGTCGCCGGGGGCGTCGGCGGCCCGGGCGCGACGCAGGGCGCGGGACCGCCCGGCATGACCGCCGGGACGTCGGC
>NZ_QURH01000248.1 GCF_003428695.1 Actinomadura logoneensis | reverse complement strand
CGGGCGGGCATGACCGGGCGGGCATGACCGGGCGGGCGGCCCGGGGCATGGCCGGGCGGGGGCGGGGCGTGACCGGGCGGGCGGCGGGGACGTGACCGAGCGGGCGCGCGGGCCCATAAACTTGACGCCCGTGAGCCTCTCCATCGGAATCGTCGGACTGCCCAACGTCGGCAAGTCCACCCTCTTCAACGCGCTGACCAAGAACGACGCGCTGGCCGCGAACTACCCGTTCGCGACCATCGAGCCCAACGTCGGCGTGGTCGGGGTGCCGGACCCCCGGCTGGAGAAGCTGGCCGGGATCTACGGCTCGGCGAAGATCCTCCCGGCCACGATGGAGTTCGTGGACATCGCGGGCATCGTCAAGGGCGCCTCCGAGGGGCAGGGACTGGGCAACAAGTTCCTCGCCAACATCCGCGAGACCAGCGCGATCTGCCAGGTCATCCGCGCCTTCGAGGACCCCGACGTCACGCACGTGGACGGCGACGTCGCCCCCTCCCGCGACATCGAGACGATCAACACCGAGCTGATCCTCGCCGACCTGCAGACGATCGAGAAGGCCCTGCCGCGCCTGGAGAAGGAGGCGCGCACCAAGAAGGACAAGGAGCAGCTCGCGGTCGTCGAGGCCGTCCAGAACGCGCAGAAGATCCTGAACGAGGGCGTCACGCTGTTCGCGGGCGCCGAGAAGGCCGGCATCGACCTGGCCCTGCTGCGCGAGCTGCACCTTCTCACCGCCAAGCCGTTCCTCTACGTCTTCAACCTGGACGAGGAGGAGCTCGCGGACGAGGCGCTGCGGTCCCGGCTGCGCGAGCTGGTCGCGCCCGCCGAGGCGATCTTCCTGGACGCCAAGATCGAGGCCGAGCTGATCGAGCTGCCCGACGACGAGGCGCTCGAACTGCTGCAGGGCATGGGCCAGGAGGAGTCCGGCCTGTCGCAGCTCGTCCGGATCGGGTTCGACACCCTCGGCCTGCAGACCTACCTGACCGCCGGCCCGAAGGAGACCCGGGCCTGGACGATCAGGAAGGGCGCGACCGCGCCGGAGGCCGCCGGGGTCATCCACACCGACTTCCAGCGCGGCTTCATCAAGGCCGAGATCGTGTCCTTCGACGACCTGGTCGCCGCCGGCTCCGTCGCGGAGGCCCGGAACCAGGGCAAGGTTCGCATGGAGGGCAAGGAGTACGTCATGCGGGACGGCGACGTCGTGGAGTTCCGCTTCAACGTCTGAGCGTCCTCGGCGGCCGATCGTCCTGTGCGGTCCCTTGGGGCACGCGTGGCGAACGGGGGCCGCGGCGTATCGCCGGGTGGCGTGACGGGTGGAGGGACGTTGCCGGGACGTTGGGGTTCCCTGTTGTAGCCGAACGGTCATCTCAGGCGGAACCAGTACAAAAACGGAAGTCTGCCGGCGGGTGCGTCCCCGCGGCGGACGGTGTCGGACGAGAGCGGACGGACCACCGCGGGTGGTTCCGTCCGCTCTCGTCTGTGTTCGGGGTGTCCCTCCTGCGTGCGCGAGGTATCCCGGCGAAGGCCCCGATGGAGCGCTCTGTCGCGAAGCGGACACGGTGCCGGGTTTTCCGCAAGGAGATTCCGGAAGTCGATCTTCCGGGGTAACCAAGCACCTCCCGTACCGGGGCGCTTGTCCGAAACGGGGTGGCGCGCTCCGTTCGGAGTCGGCGATACGGGATCGTCACCGTTTGGCAATCTTCCCTGTTCCTGCTGAGGTGGATTGCATTATCCACAACCGCGTGCCGGGACTGTGCTTCCCCGCGATGCGCTGGAACAATTGACGCTCGTGGTTACGCTGGGCCGAGGTGGGCTCGGAATGGGCCACATCGGCAGGGATCAGGCACACAGCAGGCACACACAGAGCGCGCCGTCCGAGGGAAGGCGCGAGCGGAGGCAGGATGGCTCGCAGGTCGGCCGTGACAGACGGCCACCAGCCCGCCGGCGTCGACGGCGCCGGACCGTCCGAGCACGCCCTCGGACCGGTCGACGACCCCTGGGCGGCGTCCGGACGCCGCTCCCGGCGCGGTGGCGGCGGCGCCGCCCGCGGCGGACGCTGGGGCGGTTCCGGCGGGCGCTGGTGGGTCTGGGTCGGCCGCGCCGTGCTGTGGGCCCTCATCATCGTCATCGTGGTGAACGGCGTGCGCGCGCCGTTCGAGCGGTTCACCGCCAAGGACGGCGCGTCCACCACCGGGTCCGGCCCGTCCGCCCACGGCTTCCCCACCACCGCCGCCGGGGCGTTCGCGCTCCAGTTCGTCCACGTGTACCTGAACTACGACCCCCGCTCCGCCGACGCGCGCGCCCAGCAGCTGCGGGCGTTCGTCCCCGAGGGCGCGTCCGCGCAGTTCGGCTGGAACGACGTCGGCCAGTTGCAGCTCAGTTCGGCCCAGGTCGCCGGAGTGGACGTCCGCGACGCCGAGAACGCCATCGTCACCGTCCTCGCCGCCGCGCAGGGCAAGTGGTTCCGGCTCGCCGTCCCGGTGTACGCCAAGAACGGCGCGATGGTGGTCTCCGCGCGCCCGGCGCTGCTTCCCCCGCCCGCCAAGGCCGCCCTCCCGCAGGCCGGCGTCCGCGACCGCGACGGCGCCCTCGAGTCCGAGCTCGGCTCGGTCATGGCGGCCTTCTTCCCCGCCTACGCCCACAGCGACCAGGCGGCGCTGCAACGATTCTCGGACGGCCCCCCGATCCGAGGGCTCGCCGATTCGGTCACCTTCGTGCAGGTCAGAGAGGTCATCGCACCCAGGGGTCCGGCCGACAGCCGCACCGTCACCGTCACCGTCGGCTGGCAGATGCCCGCCGCCGGGGGCGCCGTCGGAGGTGAGCTCGACCAGACCTACGACCTGTCCATGGTGAAGAAGAACGGCACCTGGTACGTGCACGACATTCGCGGCACGGCCCAACCGAACGCATCATGAAAGTCCCCGACGTGATCATCACACCAGTAACGACCCCCGCCGAACCAGGAAGGTAGTCAGTCGATGCTGCACCACCTCATGGCGTCGATTCCCGACCAGATTCTGGCGGCGCCCAACAACAACGACCAGCTCAGAACGGACCAGCTCGCGGACTGGCTGCGCCAGATCTTCGGTCCGCTCTTCCTGGTGATCGTCTCCATTGTCGCCATCTTCTTTCTGTTCACCAGGGAGATCACCCGCTTCGTCCAGTTCATCGTGCTGGCCATCGCGATCGGCGTGGTCTTCTACGTGCCGAACATCATCGAGACGACGGCCAAGGCGATCGCCAAGGCGCTGGGGGTGAACCTGACCTAGTCCCGCCAGGACGGTCCAGGGGCCCCGCGCCGCGGGGACCCGGCAGGCGACACCGTGCCCAGCGCAGTCAAAGGGGAGTAGGGGCGTGGATCTACCCACGTACACGAACATCTGGCGCATCGAGAAGCGGCTGTACAAGCTGTACGATCTGCGGCTGCCCATGCCGCTGCCGCTGGTCCAGATCGGCGTGTTCGCCGGGGTGTTCATCCCCTGGATCCTGATGCTCCGGCTGGTCGGCGTCCCGTTCAAAACCCCCTGGCACGTCCTGTACCTCGTCCCGCCGGGGGTGCTGACCTGGCTGGCGACGCGTCCGGTGATCGAGGGCAAGCGGCTCACCGAGCTGCTGCTCTCGCACTCGCGCTACCTCGCCGAGCCCCGCACCTGGTGCCGCCTCACCCCGATCCGCGAGCCCCGCGAGGTCGTCGTCGTCGGCCGCGTCTGGCGGCGTGCCGACCAGGCCGCCGAACGCGCCGCCATCAAGGCCTCGCGCCGCGCCCGCAAGGGCCGCAAGGGCCGCCTGCGGATCGAGGAGGCCGTGCCCGTCGGCGCGGGGGGGTCCGCCGCGGCACCGGCGGCGTTCCCGACCGGCCTCAGCACCCAGCGCGTCCCGGCCCACGCGCCGTCCCTCACCGACGCCGACATCCAGCCCGCGCTCGCCGACCCGGCCCTGCAGCCCGCCTACGCGGCGGAGCCCGCGCCGCAACGCGCGCACGCGGAACCGGAACCCGCGCACCCCCAGCCCGTGTACGCGGAGGCCGAACCCCCGGCCCCGCCGCTCGCCGAGACCGCGTCCCCGGCGGACGCCCCGCCGCTCGCCGAGGCCCCTCCCCAGCGTCCCCCGGAACCCGACATCCACGTCGCGGGCGCGGGCTTCCCCCCGGCGGACATCGACCACCCCCCGGCGACCCCCGAACTGGAGGCGCCCGCCCCCCAGGGCTCCGGCAAACGCGCGCTGGCCTCCGGCGTCCGCCGCCCCGGCGACCCCGCCGACTTCTGGGAGACCATCACCCAGAACCTCCCCCGGCACCCCGCCGACCCGACCCCCGCGACCGGCCCCGAGTTCGCCGGGCCGTCCGAGTCCGCGCCCGAGCGCGCCCCCGAGCGTCCGGCGGCGACCGGCCGGGCCGGCACGTCCGACTCCGGGCGCGCTCGTGAACCCGAGCGCGCGAACGAGCCGCCGAGGACGCCGCAGCGTGCGAGGGCATCCGAGTCCGCGCGCGCCTTCCCGTCCGCTCCGGCGGCGTCGCACCAGCCCGCGTCTCCCGGTGGGGCGGGGGCTGAACGCGGTGAGGTCTCCCGCGAAACCGCGCACGAGGGCGAAAGGTCGACCGAGCGTCCGCCGACGAGGCCGACGAGCGGCGGGCTTTCCAGGGAGGCCCGGTCCGGCATCGTCCGCTGGCCCAAGGAGGTGACCGCCCCCGGATCCTCGTTCAGGCAGACACCTCCCACTGAGGCCGAGGCCACGACCGGCGACGCGTCCCAGAAGGACGAGCGCGGATCGGGGAGCACGACCGAGCGTCCAGCGGCGGCATCCGGCCTGGCCCGCTGGCCGCGGGACGCGGCCGACCCCGCAGCTCCGCAGCGCCCGGCATCTCCTGGCCGGACGGAAGCCGCGTCCGGCGACGCGTCCCCGGCGGGCGCACGCGAGCCCGAGCGCACGACCGAGCGGACGTCCGCTGGGCCGACACCTTCTCCCGCGTCGGCGGCGCGCGAGGGCGCGCCCGAGGCGGCGCGTGCGTTCGACGGTGAGAATGAGCGCGCTGCGGCGGCTGAAGGATCCGCGTCTGGGCGGGAGCCGGGTATCCCGCCGCAGGGCATCGACGGGCCGCCGTCCATGTTCGGACGGGTCCGCCGCCGCTTCGGCGCCCCCGGTCCGAAGGACGCGTCCGCGCAGGAGGCCGAGGCCGCCGTCCCGCCGCAGACGCGGCCCGATGTCCAGGCCCAGCGGCCCGGGCCGACGCGGCCCGACATTCCGCAGGTCGCCGCATCGCCGGCGAGTGAGCGCCCCGAGGCGTCGCGCGCAGCAGACGAACCGTCCACGTCGCCCGCACCCGGATCCGCGCCTTCCGACGCGTCCGGCGCCGAGCACGGCGCGCGCATGCCGGAGGAGGCCGCCGCCCACGGGTCCGAGGCCGGAGCGGAGACCGCGCCCGAGCAGGTTCGTGAGTCCGAGCGCCGGGCGGGGACGGACGCTTCGTCGCGCTTCGGTGCCGCAGCGGGCTCCGAAGCGGTCCGTCCGGCGTTGCCGCGCGGGGACGGGCCGGAGGGACGTTTCGTGTGGCGCCGCGCGAGCGGTGCAGAACGACCGGCTCCCGACGAAGCGGCGGCCCAGGAGCAGGCCCGCACGTCGCAGCCACTCCGTGCCGAGCAGCCTGACCCCTCGAAGCCCAGTGCGTCCCAGCCCGGCGCGCCGCAGCAAGGTGCCGCGCAGCCCGGTGCGTCGCAGGAACGTGCGCGGCAGTCCGGTGCGCCGGGGTCCGGTGGGTTCGAGCTGCCCGCGACCGAGCGGGGGCGCGCGTCCGGAACACCCGCGCCCGGCGGGCAGGTACAGGGTGCCGAGGCGCCGACCGGTGCGGACGCGCCCGGTGGGCTTGGGCGCGGCTCGGGGACGCCTGTCACTCGGCAGGACATTCCTCGGCCGGCGGCTCCTACGCGGCCCGACATTCCCCGGCAGCCGGTGGCGAGCGAGCAGCCGCGGACGGTCCCCGAGGAAGGGGACAAGCTCGTCGCTCGCGGGAACATCGTCCGGCGGTCCGAGCCCACGGTGCCGGGCGCCTTCGGGCAGGCAGAGGCTCCGCAGGGCACCGGCCCCGGCCGCCAGGAAGCCGCCGCCGGCCCAGCCGGTTCGGTCGGCGAGGGGCAGGGTGCTTCCGGTCATCAGCGAGACCCGCAGCTTTCCGCCGCGCCGCAGGGCGAGGCGGAACAGGGAACCGCCCCGCGCCGGGAGCAGCGGCCCTCTGCGGGGGCACAGCGTGGGACGGGGCACGCTCCGGCTCCGCGGCCGGAAGAGCAGCGGCCGGAGGAGCAGCGGCCGGAGTCCGGCCCCTCGGCGGGACGGCGTCCCGGCGAAGGGGAGTGGCGGCCGGTCCGGCGGGAGCCCAAGCCGTGGTCGGAGGAGCTGTCGCGGCCGGCGCCGTGGCCTCCGGCGCAGCGGCAGGACGTGCCTCCGCCCGCGCCGCCGCCCACCGTCGAGC
>NZ_QURH01000257.1 GCF_003428695.1 Actinomadura logoneensis | reverse complement strand
CGTGCGGGGGGCGCGCCTTCGGCGTCGCCCCCCGCACGGTTGGTAGCGCACTCGCGCCGGTTGATGTTGTTGCGGGGTTCTCCGACTTGTAGTTCCTCGCCGGCGCCGGTCGATGCTGATGCGGGTTTTCTCGCTCAGGTTATCGCCGGGTTATTTTTTCGTTCACATTAATTTGCGTGACCGAACAGGGCGACGCCCAAAATCAGGCCGCGGTCGGTTCGGCGGTCTTTTTGCGGCGGGGGATCAGGCGGGCGTACTTCGCTCGGGCCTCAGGTGTGAAGGCCATGCCCGCGGCGAGGCAGGCGAGGGGGACGGCGGGCAGGACATAGCGGTAGTCGAACTCGGCCGTCGCCGCCGGGGCCAGCAGCAGGCCGATCCCCAGGACCCAGGGGAGCAGCGCCGGGCCGCCGAAGCGGCGCCAGAGCGGGACCATGCCGCCGAGCCCCACCAGCAGCAGGACGCCCAGGAGCGTGCCGCGCAGGTAGACGTGGTCCTGGTAGACGCGGATCGCGTCGGCGAACGGGTGGGTCAGGCGGGTGCTCGCCGAGCCGTGCTCGTAGGCGTCGGCCTCCTCGGCGGCGGTGGCGCCCCGGCCCATCGGCCAGGTCGGCAGCGCGCGGGCCCTGGTGCCGAACTCGTACTGGGCGTAGGTGGCCTTGTCGGGGAAGACCGTCCGGTTCCAGTCGAACACCCGGAAGAAGTCGTGCGCGACGGTGCGCGCGTAGTCGTCCGGCTGGGCCATGATCACGCGCTTGGCGTAGTCGTTGCCGAGGCGGTTCTTCTCCGGGTCCCAGCGGGTGCCGGTGTAGCGGTTGAGGGGGGATGCCGCGTTCCAGATGCCGTCCTGGGAGTTCGGCAGGCGGGTGCCGTTCTTCTCCGTGCAGAGGATCATCTCCTCCACCGGCAGGTTCTTGATCTTGTGGCAGTCGGCGAACTTGTACACCCGGGCGTACAGGAAGAACCCGTTGCTCTCGGTGATCGCGAACTTGCCCTCCTCGACCTGGTACCAGGACATGTACGCCACGACCGGCAGCGCGCAGCCGACGACGGTCGCGGCCAGCACGCGCCAGTTCATCCACCGGACGACCATGTAGCCGAGCACGCCGAGCAGCACCGGCAGGCCGACCGAGCGGGTCAGCCACGACACGCCGATGACCAGCCCGATCACCGCCGCGACACGCCAGGACGGACGGTCCCGCCAGAGCAGCAGGGTCACCGCGGCCATGGTCAGGAAGGTGAACTGGACGTCCGACAGCACCAGATGCTCGAGCTGGATCTGGTAGCCGTCCAGCAGGACGGGCGCGGCGGCCAGTGCGGCGCCCCAGCCGGGCAGGGAGAACCGGTGCCGCAGCAGCGCGTAGACCATCGCGCCCATGCCGAGGCCCATGAGGTGCTGGATGCCGGCGACGAGGGCGAAGCTGTGGAACGGCTTGAGGATCCACAGGAAGAAGGAGTAGCCGTCCGGCCGTAGCTGGTGCGGGTAGACGCCCATCGCGACGTGCAGGTAGTCGAAGCTGTCGTTGAAGAACATCGCGGGCCGGTAGCCGACCATCGCGACACCGCGCAGCAGAGCGCCAGTGACCAGGATCACAGTGAAGAACGGGTTTCGGCGAACCCACGCGCGGATAAAGGACACGACTCCGCGCAGCCGGTCACCGAGGGAGGCGTGCTGGTCACCGGCCGGCGCGCCCGCGTTCGCGGTCTCCTTCTCGGCGGCGTCGATCACCGCCTGGATGTCGGTCTCGGTGACGTCCGGAGCGGTGCCGGCCGCAGGCGCGTCCCCGGCGGCCCCGTCCGCCGTCCCCGAACCCCCCGGCGCCCCGTCCACCGGCGGTTTCGCCATCGCGGCGCCTCCTGCCTTCGCTCCCGGGCCCGACCCGGCGGATCCCCGTTCTCCCGCCTGCGTCACAGCGGCCCCACCCCTCCCGGGCCGAGGTGCCCGTATGCTTGTGCCCCCAGAGTGCCGCCGGCGGCCGCGGCGGAGAGGGCCTTCGAGTTGCGAACAGGCAACACGATACGGGCGCTCTTGAACCTTGCGGCCCGCATCATCCGTCTCCGGTGGGCATCATGAACTATGACGGGCCGATCCGCGGAACAGGTCGAGAGTAGTTGAAAGTACCGCAGACGGTCACCAGGGGTAATGAAGGAGATCGCGTGGAACTCTCCGTAGTGATGCCATGTCTGAACGAGGCAGAAACGCTCGAGACCTGCATCCGCAAGACGCTGGCGTTCTTCGACGAGCAGGGCATCGATGGCGAGGTCGTCATCGCGGACAACGGCAGCACCGACGGCAGCCAGCAGATCGCCCGCGAGGCCGGCGCCCGCGTGGTCCCGGTGGCCGACAAGGGCTACGGCAACGCGCTGATGGGCGGCATCCGCGCCGCGCGCGGCAAGTACGTGGCCATGGGCGACGCGGACGACTCCTATGACTTCGCGACCCTCGGCCCGTTCCTGGACGACCTGCGCGACGGCGCCGACCTGGTGATGGGCAACCGGTTCCAGGGCGGGATCGCCGAAGGCGCGATGCCGCCGCTGCACCGCTACCTGGGCAACCCGGTGCTGAGCTTCGTCGGCCGGCTGTTCTTCGGCAGCAAGATCGGCGACTTCCACTGCGGGCTGCGCGCCTTCAACCGGGAGTCGATCCTGCGCCTCGCCCTGCAGACCGGCGGCATGGAGTTCGCGAGCGAGATGGTCGTGAAGGCCACGCTCGCCAAGCTGGACATCCGCGAGCGCCCGACCACGCTCTCCAAGGACGGCCGGTCCCGCCCGCCGCACCTGAACACCTGGCGGGACGGCTGGCGGCACCTGCGCTTCCTCATGCTCTACAGCCCGCGCTGGCTGTTCCTGATCCCGGGCCTGGTGTTCATGACGCTCGGCCTGGTCGCCGGGGTCGCCCTGTCGTTCGGTCCCGTCCGGATCGGCGACATCGCGTTCGACGTCGACACCCTCGTCGGCGCGGGCGCGGCGATGGTGATCGGCTTCCAGGCGGTGATCTTCGCCATCCTCACCAAGGTGTACGCGGCGCAGGAGGGCTTCCTGCCGACCGACACCCGGGTGCGCAAGCTGACCTCCTGGCTGAGCATGGAGAAGGGCCTGGTGATCGGCGGCCTGCTGGCCGTCGGCGGCCTGGCCGGCCTGGTCGCCTCCGTCATGCACTGGCGGGTCAACAACTTCGGCGAGCTCGACCCGCGGCACTCGCTGCGCATCGTCGTGCCGTCCGCGACCGCCCTGGTGATGAGCTTCCAGACGATCTTCGGTGCGATGTTCGTCTCCATCCTCGGCATCCGCCGCCGCCAGCACCCGCCGCTGGTGGACGCCGCCGACGAGGCCGCGGGCCTGGTGGACGCCGCCGTGGAGAAGGTCGCCGCCGAGCGCAAGGCCGACGCCACCGACGCCTCCGCCACCGCCTCCACCACCGCCACCGATGCCGAGGCCGGCTCTGGTGAGCGAGCGGACGAGGTCGCAGAGAAGGCCTCCGTCAGTGCTGAGGCCGACGGCGAGACCGCGTCCGCAGAGAAGAAGGCGGACTCCTAGCGGCTTCGGTCCGAGCCGACCGCACACCGCCGAACCGCGCCGCACGACCGCGCACGGCCCTCTCGACGCCGCGCGATCTCACCCCCGGACGAGCCCCGAGCCCACCGCTCGGGGCTCGTCCTCGTTCCGAGGCGGTCCGTCCGCTCTCCGGGACGCCGGTACCTCCAGAGTGGCCGCGCGGCCACCGGAAGGCGGCGGGCGAATGTCCGGTGGATGGCCGGACGTCGCTCATGCCGAGAAGTTGCTGAGTGTTTCCTGGGCGAAGACGTCCCATTCGCGGTGTTGTGGCAGCCTGAGAGGGCAATGGATCAACCTTCTGCGACCGTCCGCGCCCGGCCGCGGGTCCCATGCTGACCGACCCCGTCCCGGCGACCGGAGGCACCAGGCAGGCCGAGTGGCCGGAGGCGTCGAGGACGTCCGGGGCCGGCCCCGCCGCCGGGCATCCCGCCGGATGGCGGCGCTGGGCCCTGCTGCTGGCGGCCGGGTGGGTCGTCCAGGTGGCGCTCCGGGTGGGGTTCGCGTCCGGCCAGACGATGCCGGTCGCGACGCCCGACGAGACCGGATACCTGTTCGCGGCGCGGATCCTCACCGGCGGCCCGGCCGCCGACATGTCCTACGGGACGGTCTACCGGGGCGGGTACCCGGTGCTGCTGACGCCGGTGTTCGCACTCGTGCGCGACCCGGAGACGGTCTACCGGCTCTGCCTGGTCGTCAACGCGCTGCTCGGGGCGCTGGTGCTGCCGCTGGCGCACGTGCTGCTCCGCCGCTTCGGCCTCACCCGCGGACGCGCCTTCCTGTTCGCGAACGTCGTCGCGCTGCTGCCCGCCACCGTGTTCTACAGCGAGTTCGTGCTGACCGACGCCGTCCTGCCGGTGGTGGTGCTGGGCTGGCTGCTGCTCGCCCACACGTGGCTGACCGGGGGGAACCCGCGGATCCAGGCCGCCGCCGCGGTGGGGGCGTCGCTGCTCGCCGGGTACGCCTGTACGGCGCACTCACGTGGCGTGGTGGTCATCGCCGTCCACGCCGTCCTGCTTCTGGTCGCGGCCGTGCGGCGGTGGCGTCCGCTCTGGCAGACGGCGCTCGCGGCGGCGGCCCTGGGGGCGCTCTTCCTCGCCGGGGGGATGCTGAACGCCCACATCTTCGACGTCCTCTACCCGATGGGCGACAACGACCTCAGCGGCAACCTGCGCCGGCGGCTGACCAGTCCCGACGGGCTCGGCTGGACGTTCTCGCTGGCCGTCGGGCAGCTCTGGTACCTGGTCGTCGGGACGGGCGGGCTCGCGGGGCTGGGACTGCTCGGCTGCGGTTCCCTGGCGTTCCGGCGCGGGACCGATCCCCGGGTGCGGGCGCTGGCGCTGGCCGTCCTGGGGTCCGTCGCGGGGATCGCGGTCGCCACCTCGGCGGCGCTGCCGGACGAGATCCGCGTCGGGAACTACGTGTACGGGCGCTACCTGGCCTGCTTCGCGCCGCTGCTGGTCTCGGCCGGGATCACCGTCCTCGTCCGGGCGTCCCGGCGGACGGTGGCGTTCGCCGCCGGGGCGACGGCCGTGTTCGCGGGCGCGTCCGGGGCGGCCGTCCGCTGGTACGCGGGCGACCGCCTGACCAGGTACGTCTTCACGCCGTTCGACTTCCCCGAAGCGTCCTTCCTGACCCAGGACTGGCAGCGGTTCCACCTGTGGCGGGCGACGGTCGCGGGGCTGGTGCTGCTCGGGCTCGCCGTGCTGGCGGTGTGGGCGCTGCGCGGCCGGAAGGCCATGATCGTGCTGGCCGGCACGCTGGCCGCCGTCCAGCTCGGCATGACCGGGACGGCCACGGCCGAGATCTCCCGCCCGCTCGTCCGCCAGTTCTCCCCGGTCGCCCGGCTGGAGGGCGTCGCCCGGCCGCGCGAGCGGGTCGCCGTGGACTGGCAGGTGCCGTGGAAGCTCCGGCTGCCGATGATCTACGACGTGTGGTGGCGGCGCACCGAGGAGTTCGACGGGAACCGGCAGGCGCCGCCGACGAGGCGGGCCGACCTGGTCGTCCTGAACTGGAGCGGCGTCAACGCGCCCGAACTGTCGTGGCGGCAGGGCGATCCGCCCGCGGGCTGGCACATCGTGGCGACGCGGGTCAGCTACGAGGGCAGCTGGGTGGCCTGGCGCCGCGACCGGCCGTCCCGACAGGCCGCCGCCGGGCGGCTCAGTGCAGGTCGGAGCGTTCCGGCGGGGTGGTGACGGGCGGGGTCCGGCCGAGCGTGGACGGGTGGTCCCAGATCTGGAGCAGACCGTCCGACGAGCGCCAGAGCCGCCGCCAGCCCTTCTCCGCCGTGGGCGACCAGCCGCCGAGGATCTGCGACTCCTGACCCCGCCAGCGCGTCCACAGGACGGGCGCGCTGAACGCCTCGACCGGCAGGCTGTAGTGGTCGTGCGGCCAGGACTCGATCCGCCCGTTCCAGGTCGTCCTGCCCCACGGGTCGCGGGTGTAGAAGGTGAGCGTCTGCGCGAGCCGCCGGTCGGAGTAGATCGTCGTGATGTCGTTCCGGCCGCGCAGCCACGTCCGCAGCTCGTTCCAGGCGGTGTCGCGCGGCAGGTCGGGGACGGCCCGGACGCACATGACCACGTAGCCGGCGGCCAGGACGGTGGCGGCCAGGGCGGCGGGCGTCCGGAGGCGGTTCCTGGAACGGTCCGAAACGCGCCGCCAGAGCAGCGCGACCGCGCCGAAGCCGCCGCCCAGGATCGCGGGGAGCACGGCGTCCCAGTAGCGGGGCAGCCAGGCGCGCAGGGAGATCGACTTCGGGTCGAGCACCCCGGACAGCAGCGTGATCGGGACGGCCAGCGCCAGGAACCAGACCAGGGCGAGCAGCAGCCGCCGGTCCCGCGTGACCAGCCAGCCGGCGACGGCGAGCGCGACCGCCGCGATGAACACCGAGCCGAGCGGGCTCCAGTCGTGGAAGGCGCGCAGGAACGACTCGGCGGCCAGTCCACGGGTCACGTGGTCGCGCGACAGGCCGCCGTGCTCGGCGGCCGAGATCAGCCCGGCGAGCGGATTGCCCCAGACCAGCTGGTTGTGGACGAGGTCGGCCACGAAGATCGCGGCCATCGGGATCCCGACCGTGACGTTGCGCCGCCACGGGATCCGCAGCAGGACGAGGAAGACCGGGATGGCCACGAACATGAACGCCACGAACTCGCGGCTGAGGAACGCCAGGCCGTAGCAGGTCCCGGCGGCCAGGAGCCAGCGGGTCCGGCCGCGTCCGGACCGGCGGGACGCGGTGACCAGCGCCGCCATCCCGAGGGAGAAGAGCCCCGCGCCGGGCATGTCCGGCAGCATCACGCCGGTGGACCAGCCGAGCTCGTGGCCGAACGGGTTGGTCATCGTGAACAGCGGGTTCACCAGGATGACCAGCACGGACGCCAGGCCCGCCAGGTTCCCGAACAGCGACCGGACGGCCAGGAAGCAGCCGGTGAAGAACAGCGCCACGCCGAGCGCGGTGACGGTGAAGTAGGCGGCCTGGCCGGGACCGAGGACCTCCTGCGCGAGCCGGGCGGGCAGCACCAGCCCCACCCGCGTCACCTGGTGCGGGAGCAGCACCAGCCCCACCCGCGTCACCTGGTGCGGGACCTCGGAGAACGGCCACTGCTCCAGCGGGATGTGCGGCCAGTCGCGGGCGGCGAGCCACACGTAGTACGGGTCGAAGTACAGCGGCGGCACCATCAGGACGTACTGGAGCCCCACCCCGCAGGCGGCGACCAGGGCGGTCAGGCCCAGCGCGAGCCGGTGCCGCCGGAGCCGGCGCCGCACGCCCGCTCCGGACCCGCCGGCCGAGGTGTCAGAGACGGCCGCGCGGGCCGTTTCCGCGTCAATCAAAACCGCTCCCGCTCCCCACGTCCGCGCACGTCATCGCCCGGTTCAGCAGGGTATCCGGCCCGCCTCGCCCGGGCCCGCGGCGGCCCCGAACGGTCAGTGATCTTTCAGCAACCGTCCCCGTGCCCGTGGCCGCGCGTTCGGATCCGGTCGTCCACAGGCGCGATACCCGTTCGGACGGGAGGGGCGAGCCCTCTACCCTGGAACCATGTCCTCGTCGAGCCGACACATCCTCACCGCGCCCGCCTGGCCGTACGCCAACGGGCCCCGCCACCTCGGGCACGTCTCCGGTTTCGCGCTGCCCGCCGACATGTTCAGCCGCTACCAGCGGATGGCGGGCAACCAGGTCCTCATGGTGAGCGGCACCGACGAGCACGGCACGCCCATCCAGGTCCAGGCCGACAAGGAGGGCGTGAGCGCCCGCGAGCTCGCCGACCGCTACAACCTCGCCATCGCCGAGGACCTGCGCGGCCTCGGCATGAGCTACGACCTGTTCACCCGGACGACCACGCGCAACCACTACGCGGTCGTCCAGGAGATCTTCAAGGGCCTGTACGACAACGGGTACATCTTCCCCAAGACCACGATGGGCGCGATCTCGCCGTCCACCGGCCGCACCCTGCCGGACCGCTACATCGAGGGCACCTGCCCGATCTGCGGCTACGACGGCGCGCGCGGCGACCAGTGCGACAACTGCGGCAACCAGCTCGACCCGATCGACCTGATCAACCCGGTGTCGCGGATCAACGGCGAGACCCCGAAGTTCGTCGAGACCGAGCACTTCATGCTCGACCTCCCGGCGTTCACCGAGGTCCTCGGCCGGTACCTGAAGGGCAAGCAGGGCCACTGGCGGCCGAACGTGCTGAAGTTCGCCCTCAACCTGCTCGACGACCTGCAGCCGCGCGCGATCTCCCGCGACCTCGACTGGGGCGTGCCGATCCCGCTGGACGGCTGGAGCGAGAACCCGGCCAAGAAGCTGTACGTCTGGTTCGACGCCGTCGTCGGCTACTTCTCGGCCTCGGTCGAGTGGGCCCGCCGCTCCGGCGACCCCGAGGCGTGGCGCGCCTGGTGGCAGGACCCGGACGCCCTGTCCTACTACTTCATGGGCAAGGACAACATCGTCTTCCACGCCGAGATCTGGCCGGCGATGCTGATGGGCTACAACGGCCAGGGCGACAAGGGCGGCACGGCCGGCTCGCTCGGCGCGCTGAACGTCCCGACCGAGGTCGTGTCGTCGGAGTTCCTGACGATGGAGGGCCGCAAGTTCTCCTCGTCCCGCCAGGTCGTCATCTACGTGAAGGACTTCCTCGAGCGGTACGACGTCGACGCGCTGCGGTACTACATCGCGGTCGCCGGGCCGGAGAACAACGACACCGACTTCACCTGGTCGGGGTTCGTCCGCCGCAACAACGACGAGCTGGTCGCGGCCTGGGGCAATCTGGTCAACCGGTCGGTCAACATGGCCGCCAAGAACTACGGCGCGATCCCGGAGCCGGGCGACCTGACCGACACCGACCGGGCGCTGCTCGCGCGCAGCCGGGAGGCGTTCGGCAGGGTCGGCGCCGAGCTCGACCGGTCCCGGTTCAAGAACGGCATCACCGAGGCGCTGGACGTCGTCCGCGACGCCAACCGCTACCTGTCCGACCAGGCCCCCTGGAAGCTGAAGGACGACCCGGCCCGCGTCCAGTCGATCCTGTACACCGCGCTCCAGGTGGTCGACGACGCCAAGTCGCTGCTCACCCCGTTCCTGCCGTCCTCGTCGCAGAAGGTGCACGAGATGCTCGGCGGCGAGGGCGTGTGGGCCGCGCAGCCGCGGCTGGAGACCGTCTCGGAGGAGGGCGGCCCCGACTATCCGATCCTGACCGGCGACTACACCGTCGAGAAGGCCGTCTGGGAGTCGCGCCCGATCACCCCGGGCGTGCCGCTGACCAAGCCGACCCCGCTGTTCAAGAAGCTGGACGACTCGGTCGTCGAGGAGGAGCTGGCCCGCCTGGAGGGCGCGTGAGCGGCGCGGCGGGCGGCGACGCGGCGGTGGCGGCGTGAGCGGGGACGGCCAGGCCGCCCGCCCGTTCCCGCCCCTGCCCGACCGCCTCCCGGTGGACGTCTTCGACAGCCACTGCCACCTCGACCTGGTCGGGCTGCCGGTCGAGGAGCAGCTGGCGTCCGCGAAGGCGGCGGGCATCGCCCGGATCGTCACGATCGGGGTCGACCTGCCGTCCTCGCGGCTGTGCGCCGAGACCGCCGCGGAGTTCGACGACGTGTACGCGGGCGTGGCGATCCACCCCAACGACACGACGGGCGTCACCGACGCGGTCCTGGACGACATCGCCGCACTGGCGCGGAACCCGAAGGTCCGCGCCATCGGCGAGACCGGGCTCGACTACTACCGCGACTGGGCCCCCAAGGAGGACCAGCACCGCTCGTTCCGCGCCCACATCGAGATCGCCAAGCGCAGCGGCAAGGCCCTGGTGATCCACGACCGCGAGGCGCACGACGACGTGCTCCGCATCCTGGAGGAGGAGGGCGCGCCGGAGCACACGGTGTTCCACTGCTTCTCCGGCGACGCCGCGATGGCCGAGGTCTGCGCCGAGCGCGGCTACGTCATGAGCTTCGCGGGCAACATCACCTTCAAGAACGCCCAGCCCCTCCGCGACGCCCTCACGGTCGCCCCGCTCGACCTGATCCTGGTCGAGACGGACGCGCCGTTCCTCACCCCCGTCCCCAACCGCGGCAAGCCGAACGCGTCCTACCTGATCCCGCACACGGTGCGCTTCATGGCCGACCACAAGGGCGTCCCCGTGGACGACCTGTGCCGCGCCATAGCCGCCACCGGCGAACGCGTCTTCGGCCCCTGGTAACCGGCCCGGGCACCGCCCGCACGGGCGCTGCCTCGGCTGGTCGACCGCGCTCTCGGCCTGGGGGCCGGGTGGGGCGTGGTTGGCCTGGGGCCGGGTGGGGTGTGTCAGGAGGCTTGGGAGGCGCGCCAGGCGGTGGCCGTGTCCTTCTTACGGCGGGCGTGGACGAGTAGCGCCAGGATCGCCAGGCAGGCGACCGTGCCCAGGCCGAAGCCCGCGGACGTGAACGGGATGTTGCGTCCCCAGCCGTGGGCGTAGGGCCCGAACGGGCCGAAGCGGACGGTGATGCCGCGCCCGTAGTCGTCCTCGTCCACGTTGTAGATCTCGCCCTCGCCCGAGGCGCCGTCCGCCTTGGTCCACGTGCCGGTGCACGTCGTGGTGAGGGTCCGGCCGCTGTGCGAGCGGTGGCAGGACAGCACGCGGGCCTCGGCCTTCTCGCCCGCCAGCACCGTGTAGCCGATCGTGAGCGGCCAGACGGCGAAGGCCAGCGCGAGGACGTAGAGGATCACCGCGGCGGGTGATCGCAGCGCGCGCATGGGGCTCCTCAGGACGTCCGGTGCCGGATGAGAGCGAAGGGTATCGCCGCGTCCCGGATACGAGGATGCGCCCCGGGCGTGTGCCCGCGCTCAGCCAGAGGCGGGTGTGGCGGCCGGGGGCGGGCCGCCCTTCTGGACGATCAGCGCGTCGAGAGTGGCGGTAGCGGCGGTTTCGTCGATGGTGAAGGGGTTGTTCGCGGCTGATGGTGGCGTCCGGGGCGGCGGTGGCGCTAGGTTCTCGCCCATCGGGACGACACCCCC
The DNA here is from genome assembly GCF_003428695.1 of Actinomadura logoneensis. Lineage (GTDB taxonomy): Bacteria > Actinomycetota > Actinomycetes > Streptosporangiales > Streptosporangiaceae > Spirillospora > Spirillospora logoneensis. The sequence goes on along the minus strand of NZ_QURH01000257.1, from coordinate 10,626 downwards.
CAAGGCCGTGCCGGACGCACCTCGACGTCGTCCGGGCGCGGCGACCCCCCGAACGACCGTCCCGCCCCCCGGAGGAGATCCTCGTGCGCCCTCACCCGAGTCTCGTCGTGCCCCTTGCCGCCGTAGCCCTGTTCGCCGCCGCGTGCGGCGGGGGAGGAGGCGGGGGTGCGAAGGCCGCGCCCCAGTCCGGCAAGGCGGGCGCGGCCGGCGACAACGCCGCGTCGCCCTCCGGGCCGCCGCCCAAGAAGGTCGTGATCATGGTCGACACGGCCCGCACCGAGGTCATGACGACCGGCCAGACCGTCCAGCAGGTGCTCGACCAGGCGCACATCACGCTCGGCAGGTACGACCTGGTCAAGCCGGTGAAGTCGGCCGCGCCCGCGGACACGATCAAGGTGACGCGGCTGCTGTCGGAGCTGCGGACCACGACCGTGAAGACCGATCCGCCGACCGTGAAGCGGAAGGTGTCCTCGCTGCCCCCGTTCAGCCAGAAGGAGCTGCGGAAGGGGAAGCCGGAGATCAGGATCGTCCAGACCGCGTGGGTGAAGCGGAAGGGCAAGAAGGTCAAGGCCGTGATCTTCCAGCGGTTGAAGCAGAAGGCCGTTCCGCGCATCCTGGGCGTCGGGCCGGAGAGCGGCGCGGGCGGGGACGTGGCGCGGCTGAACTGGGCCGGGCTGGCCAAGTGCGAGTCCGGCGGCAACCCCCGCGCGGTCAATCCGGCCGGGTACTACGGGCTCTACCAGTTCTCGATCCCGTCGTGGGCGTCGGTGGGCGGCTCGGGCAAGCCGAGCGACGCGCCGGCCGCCGAGCAGACGTACCGCGCGCAGCTGCTCTACAAGCGCGTCGGCGGACGCTGGCAGGGGCAGTGGCCGAACTGCGGGCGCTTCCTGTTCTCCTGAGTTCCGGAGCACTGCCGGGCACCTGGAACACTTGAGGACGTGGGGGACTCTCAGGGACTTCTCGGCCCGGCCGAGATCCGCGAACTGGCCGGGGCGCTCGGCATCCGCCCGACCAAGACGCTCGGGCAGAACTTCGTCATCGACGCCAACACCGTCCGGCGGATCGTCCGGGCGGCCGAGCTGGCGCCGGACGACGTGGCGCTCGAGGTCGGGCCGGGCCTCGGCTCGCTGACGCTGGCGCTGCTGCCGCAGGTCCGGCGGGTGGTGGCGGTCGAGATCGACGCCGCCCTCGCCCGGGCGCTGCCGATCACGGTCGGCGCGCGCGAGCCGGAGCTGGCGGACCGGCTGGAGGTCGTCCACGCGGACGCGTTGAAGATCACAGAACTGCCGGGTCCGGAGCCGACCGCGCTGGTCGCGAACCTGCCCTACAACGTGGCCGTCCCGGTCGTCCTGAGCCTGCTGGAGCGGCTGCCGTCGCTGCGCCGGGCGCTGGTCATGGTGCAGGCGGAGGTCGCCGACCGGATGACCGCCGGGCCCGGCTCCAAGATCTACGGCGTGCCGTCGGTGAAGCTCGCCTGGTACGGGGACGCGCGCCGTGCCGGGCCCGTGGGCCGCGCCGTCTTCTGGCCCGTCCCGAACGTGGACTCGGGTCTGGTCGCCTTCACCCGCGCCGATCCGCCGCCGACCACCGCCTCGCGCGCGGAGGTGTTCGCCGTGGTGGACGCGGCGTTCGCGCAGCGCCGCAAGACGCTGCGGGCCGCGCTGGCGGGCTGGGCGGGCTCGGCCGCCGCCGCCGAGGAGGCCCTGCGCGCCGCCGGAGTCGATCCGAAGAGCCGGGGCGAGCAGCTCGACGTGGCCGCGTTCGCCCGCATCGCCCAGTATCGTCCTGTGGGCGAGATCCACGGCCAGGGGCGGCCGGCGGGACCGGAAGAGGCGGAGGACCATGCTGAGCGCGCGGGTGACGGGGGCCTACCGGGCGGTGCGGGCACGTGACCGCGTCCTGACGGGGGCGGCGGTCGCCGCGGCGCTCGCGCTGGCGGCGGCCGGGTGCTCGGACGGCGCGCGCGCCACACCGCGCATCACCACCACGGTCAAGCAGGGCGTCGCCCCGACCCCGCCGCAGCGGGGCGCGTACTTCGGCGCCTGGGTCTCCCCGGACGAGCGGACCGCGCTGCCCAGCGGCGCCCCGCGGCCGACGGGTTCGGCGTCGCCGGCCCAGCAGGACGAGTCGTCCTCGGCCCCGGCGTCGATGACCGCGCTGGAGGGTTTCGAGCGGCGGCTCGGCCGCAGGCTGGACATCGCGCAGAGCTACCACGGCTGGAAGGCCGAGTTCCCGGACGCCGCCGACAAGGCCGTCCTCACCGGCGACCGGTACCTGCTGCTGAGCTGGTCGGCGGGGGACACCAAGCAGATCGTGGCGGGCCGGTTCGACGACATGGTCCGGCAGCGCGCCCGGGCGCTGAAGGCCACCGGCAAGCCGGTGTTCCTGCGCTGGCAGCCGGACATGGACCGGTTCGGCGCCTCGTCCAAGATCCATGACGCGGTGGACTACGTCGCCGCGTGGAAGCACCTGCGGCTGGTGTTCACCGAGGAGAAGGTGGACAACGTCGCGTGGGTCTGGTGCCCGTCGGCGCGCGCCTTCCCCGACGCCGCGGACCGGTTCTACCCCGGCGACGACGAGGTCGACTGGGTCTGCGCGGACGTCTACCCGGGCGCGGACTACGACTACCGCGACCTGTCCGAGGCGGCCCGCAGGTTCCTGGAGTGGGCGCAGGACCACCCGCGGCCGGTCATGATCGGCGAGTTCGGCGTCCCGGCGTCCTACGGCTCGCGGCGGGCCGAGTGGCTGCGCAAGGCCAGCCAGTACCTGCAGGAGCACCCGCAGGTGAAGGCCGTGGCCTACTACAACTCCGACGAGGACGCCGCCGAGCCGCGCGACCAGTCGCACCGGTTCTCGGTCTCCGGTGACCAGCGGGCGATCTCCGCACTGCGCGAACTGGCCACCACCCCGTTCTTCAACCCCCGCAACCTCCCCGTCACCCCCGGCTCCTGACCCGCGAGCCCAGACGCCGAACCCGTGTCCACGCCCACCCCGGGCCGCTCGAACCAGCGGCCCGGGAGGGGCTGGGGGCTTGGTGGGGGGTCGGTTTACCGTACGCTCGGTAGGCGTGACTTCAGTGACGGTGCGCGTTCCCGCGAAGGTCAATCTCCAGCTCGGCGTCGGGCCCCTCCGCGATGACGGCTACCACGACCTGGTCAACGTGTTCCACGCCGTGTCGCTGTTCGACGAGGTGACGGCCGTCCCCGCGCGGGAGCCCCGGGTGACCGTCGAGGCCGCCCCGGACGCGCAGGTCGCGATCCAGGACGTCCCGGTGGACGGCGGCAACCTCGCGCTGCGCGCCGCCCGGCTGCTGGCCGGGCGCCTCGGTGTCGAGCCGGACGTGGAGCTGCGCATCCGCAAGGCGATCCCGGTCGCGGGCGGCATGGCCGGCGGCAGTGCCGACGCCGCCGCCGCGCTGCTCGCCTGCGCCCGCCTGTGGGACGCCGACCCGGACGCCGCCGGGCTGCCGGAGCTGGCCGCCGAGATCGGCAGTGACGTCCCGTTCGCGCTGCTCGGCGGTACCGCGGTCGGGCTCGGCCGGGGGGAACGGCTCACACCGGTCGAGACGTCCGGGACCTTCCACTGGGTGTTCGCGACCGCCGACGGCGGGTTGTCCACCCCGGCTGTCTACGCCGAGTGCGACCGGCTGCGCGAGGCGGGCGGGGAGGCCGCGCCCTGGCCGCGGGCGTCGGAGGAGCTGATGAAGTCGCTGGCCGGCGGGGACGCCCGCGCGCTCGGCGCGGCGCTGGCCAACGACCTCCAGCCCGCCGCGCTGATGCTGCGCCCCTCGCTGCGCCGCACCCTGGACGCGGGCCGCGAGCTCGGCGCCCTGGGCGCGCTGGTGTCGGGGTCCGGCCCGACCACCGCGTTCCTCGCGGGCTCGGCCGGGCACGCGGCAGACCTCGCCGCGGCGCTCGCGCAGGAGGGCGTGGCGCGGCAGGTCGTGCGCGCGCACGGTCCCGTCCCCGGCGCGACGGTAGTCTGAGGACGTCGTGAATCTGATCAATGTTGAGAACATCAGCAAGTCGTACGGACCGTCGCCGCCGCTGAGCGGGGTGTCCCTGGGCCTGGACGAGGGCGACCGCATCGGCGTCGTCGGACGCAACGGGGGCGGCAAGTCCACCCTGGTCGCGATCCTCGCCCGGCTCCTGGAGCCGGACGACGGCCGCGTCACCCACACCCGCGGGCTCCGCATGGGCTACCTGACCCAGCGCGACGAGTTCGCGGAGGGCGCGACCGTCCGCTCGGTCGTGCTGGGCGACCGGGCCGAGCACGAGTGGGCGGGCGACACCCGGGTCCGGGAGATCCTCTCCGGCCTGCTGTCGGACCTGCCGCTCGACGCGCCGATCGCCGGGATGTCCGGCGGCGAGCGCCGCCGGGTGGCGCTCGCCCGGCTGCTGGTGCCCGAGTCGGACCTGCTCGTCCTGGACGAGCCGACCAACCACCTGGACATCGAGGCGATCGACTGGCTCGCCCGGCACCTGAAGTCCCGCCGGGTCGCGCTGCTGGTCGTCACACACGACCGCTGGTTCCTGGACGAGGTGACCGACCGCACGTGGGAGGTCGTGGACGGCAAGGTCGAGCGGTACGAGGGCGGCTACTCGGCGTTCGTGCTGGCCAAGGCCGAGCGCTCCCGGATCGCCGCCGCGACCGAGGCCAAGCGGCAGAACCTGCTGCGCAAGGAGCTCGCCTGGCTGCGCCGCGGCCCGCAGGCGCGCACGTCCAAGCCCAAGTTCCGGGTGGACGCGGCGCAGGCGCTGATCGCCGACGAGCCGCCGCTCCGCGACACCGTCGAGCTGACCAGGTTCGCGACGGCGCGGCTGGGCAAGACCGTCTTCGACCTGGAGGACGTGACGGTCAACGTCGGCGGCAACGACATCTTCGAGCGGGTGACCTGGCAGCTCGGCCCCGGCGACCGGCTCGGCCTGGTCGGTGTGAACGGCAGCGGCAAGTCGACCCTGCTGCGGCTGCTGGACGGCGACGTCGAGCCCGCGTCCGGCAGGGTGGTGCGCGGCAAGACCGTCCAGCTGGCGCACCTGTCGCAGAACCTGGACGAGCTCGACCCGTCCCGCCGCGTGCTGGAGTCGGTCGAGGAGATCAAGCGCCGGATCACCGTCGGCAAGCGCGAGTGGACGGCGTCCCAGCTCCTGGAACGCCTCGGCTTCCGCAGCGACCGGCAGTGGACGCCGGTCGGCGACCTGTCCGGCGGCGAGCGCCGCCGCCTGCAGGTCCTGCGGCTGCTGATGGGCGAGCCCAACGTCCTGCTGCTGGACGAGCCGACCAACGACCTGGACATCGAGACCCTCACCGAGCTCGAGGACATCCTGGACGGCTGGCCCGGCACCCTCGTCGTCGTCAGCCACGACCGGTACTTCCTGGAGCGCGTGACCGACCGCGTGGTCGCGCTGCTCGGCGACGGCAAGGTCTCGTTCCTGCCCGGCGGCATCGACGAGTACCTCGAGCGCCGCGCGTCCGGCCAGGCCACGACGCGGACCGCCGAGGCCGTCCGTGCCGCGCAGTCCACCGCGCAGCCGGCCGCCAAGCCGAAGAGCAGCGGCCAGGACTGGAAGGCCCGCAAGGAGCTCGACCGGCTGGAGCGCCGCCTCGACAAGCTGGCCAAGCAGCAGGCGGCCCTGCACGAGCAGCTCGCGGCGCACGCCACCGACTACGCCAGGCTTCAGGAGCTCGACACCGAGCTCAAGGCGCTGCAGGCGGAGGCGGCGGAGGTCGAGGAGGAATGGCTCATGCTCGCCGAGGACGTCGACTGACCTGACCCGCACGGACGCGTCCGAGCGCCCTGGACCTTCCCGAAACTCGTCAGACCCGACCCCGAGCCGCCGTCCTGAGGGCGGCGGCTCACTCCTGGTCGGTGTCGAAGGGGACGAGCAGGGTGCGCAGGAGGCCGCCGAGGGTTTCCCGGTCGGCCGGGCCGAGCGCGTCGAGGAAGGCGTGCTCGCGCTCCAGCAGGGCGGCGAAGGCGGCGTCGACGCGGGTGCGGCCCGCGTCGGTGAGGCGCACGAGGACGCCGCGCTTGTCGGCCGGGTCGGGGTGCCGCTCGACCAGCCCGGCGGCCGTCAGCCGGTCGATGCGGTTGGTCATCGTGCCCGAGGTGACCAGGGTGGCGCGCAGCAGCCGGCCCGGGGACAGCTCGTAGGGGGCGCCCGCCCGGCGCAGCGCGGTGAGGACGTCGAACTCCCAGGACTCCAGGTCCTGTTCGGCGAACACGGCGCGGCGGGCCCGGTCCAGGTGGCGGGCGAGGCGGGAGACCCGGCTCAGGACCAGCAGCGGGGAGACGTCGAGGTCCGGGCGCTCGGTGCGCCACGCCTCGACGAGCCGATCGACCTCGTCGTGCATGGGCTCACCCTACCTGTCTTGATATCGAGAAGACTTTCTTGACATCAAGATAGCGGCCGGGCATCATCAATCTTGATGTCGAGAGAAACGCAGCGCCCGCCCGTGGCCGTCTGGGACCCCGAGCAGTACGGGGTCTTCGGCGACGAGCGCGGCCGTCCCTTCTTCGAACTGGTCGCCCGCGCCGCGCTGCCGGGCCCCCGCCGCGTGGTCGACCTCGGCTGCGGCTCGGGCGAGCTGACCGCGACCCTGGCGGCGCGCTGGCCGGACGCCGAGATCGACGGCTTCGACAGCTCGCTCGAGATGGTCCAGGCCGCCCGCGCCCACGAGATCCCCGGACGGCTCCGGTTCGGCGTCTGGGACGTCACCGACTGGCGTCCCGAGCGTCCGGTCGACCTGATCGTCGCCAACGCCGTGCTGCAGTGGGTCCCCGGCCACGTCGAGCTGTTCCCGCGCTGGCTGGACGCGCTCACCCCCGACGGCGTGCTCGCCTTCCAGGTGCCCGGCAACTTCGACGGGCCGAGCCACACGATCCTGCGCGAGCTGTGCGAGTCGCCGCGCTGGCGCGACCGGCTCGGCGGGGTCGTCCGGCGCGACCCCGTCCTCTCACCGACCGGCTACCTGGACGCCCTCGCCCGGCTCGGCTGCCGGGTGGACGCCTGGGAGACCACCTACGCGCAGGTGCTCCAGGGCCACGACCCGGTGCTGGAGTGGGTGAAGGGGACGGCGCTCCGGCCCGTCCTGACCGCGCTGAGCCCGTCCGACGCGGACGAGTTCGTCGGCGTGTACCGGGAGCGCCTGCGCGAGGCGTACCCGCCGACCCCCTACGGAACGGTGTTCCCCTTCCGGCGCGTCTTCGTCGTCGCGCGGAAGCACGCCGCCCCCTAGAGCAGGATGCCGTCCGCCGGACGGGGAGATCGGTTCCGTTCCCCTGCGGTGCGTCACCCCGTGCGGCGGACGGCATCCCATACCTTCTTAGGAGAGGCCCTTGACCATCAAGGGTTACCACCATGTCCAGATCGCGGCGCCCGCCGGCACCGAGGACGCCATGCGCGCCTTCTACTCCGGGCTGCTGGGCTTCACCGAGGTCCCGAAGCCGGAGGAGCTGGCCAAGCGCGGCGGCGCCTGGTTCCGCGGGCCGGGCCTCGAACTGCACGTGGGGATCGACCCGGAGTTCCGTCCGCCGAAGAAGGCCCATCCCGCCTTCCTCGTGGAGGACCTCGACGCCCTGGCGGAACGGCTGCGCGCCGCCGGCCACGAGATCGTCCCGGACGGCCTGTTCCCCGGTTACCGGCGCTTCTACGCGGCCGACCCGGCGGGCAACCGGCTGGAGTTCCTGCAGCCCGCCTGACCCGGGAACGGCGTGGGGACGGCGAAGAGACGGTGAAGAGACGGCGAAGAGACGGTGAAGGGCGGCTCCCGCGTGATGCGGGAGCCGCCCTTCACTCGGCAGTGCGGACCTAGGCAGTGCGGATCTCGGCGCGCGGACCGTGCGCCTAGAACGTGGCGATCTCGGTGGTGTCGCGGACGGTCTCGTCCGCCGGCAGCAGGCCCTCGTCCTCGGGGCCGTCCTCCCGCTGGGCCCTGCGCTGGGCCTTCTCGGTCCTCGCGGCGGCCTTCGCCTCCGCCTTCTCGGCCTTGGCCTGGGCCTTCTCCCGCTGCTTCTCCATCCGCTCCAGCTCCTTGCGGCGCCGCTTCGGATCGACGTTCGGGCGGGGTTCCAGACCGGACAGGCCGTTCCAGGCGAGGTTGACGATGTGGGCGGCGACCTCCTCGCGGCCGGGCTTGCGCACGTCCAGCCACCACTGGCCGGTCAGCGCGACCATCCCGACGAGCGACTGCGCGTACATGGGCGCCGCCTTGTCGTCGTAGCCGTGCCGCTTGAACTCCTGGGCGAGGATGTGCTCGACCTCGCCGGCGATCTCGCTCAGCAGGCTCGCGTAGGAGCCGGTGCCGGTGCCGCCGTGGGAGTCCCGCACCAGGATGCGGAAGCCGTCGGGGTTCTCCTCGATGTAGGCCAGCAGCCCGAGGGCCGCCTTCTCCAGCTTGGACCGGTAGTGCACCGCCGAGTTCAGGGCCTCGGTCACCAGGGAGAGCAGCCGCTCGAACTCGCGGTCCACGACGACCGCGTAGAGGCCCTCCTTGCCGCCGAAGTGCTCGTACACCACCGGTTTGGAGACGCCCGCCGCACTGGCGATCTCCTCCACCGAGGTGCCGTCCAGCCCCCGCTCGGCGAACAGCGTCCGGCCGATGGTGAGCAGCTGTTCGCGTCGTTCCTTGCCGGTCATGCGCTTCCTGCGCGACCTTGGGGCGGGTTCAGTCACGTCGTCAATTGTGACGGTCACGCGGCCTTCTCGCCGCCCGGGGCGGCGGCAGCGGCGGTTTCGGCGCCGACCTGCCCGGTCAGGCGCTTGGCGGCGAGGCGCTCGGCGTTCGGCCAGCGGACGTTGGTCGCCCAGCCCAGCTTCTCGAACGCCCAGATGATCCGGGCGCTGATGTCGATCTGGCCCTTGAGGACGCCGTGCCGCGCGCAGGTCGGGTCGGAGTGGTGCAGGTTGTGCCAGGACTCGCCCAGCGACGGGATGGCCAGCCACCACACGTTGCGGGACTTGTCGCGCGCCTCGAAGTGCTCGGCGCCGAAGGTGTGGCAGATCGAGTTGATCGACCAGGTCACGTGGTGGACGAGGGTGACGCGGACGAGGCCGGCCCAGAAGAACGCCGTGAGGGCGCCCATCCAGGACATCGTGATGAGCCCGCCGAGGATGCCCGGCAGGATCAGCGTGACCGCGACCAGACCCGGGAACCAGCGGTGCAGGGTCGCGATGTCGCGGTCCTTGAGCAGGTCGGGGGTGTAGCGGCGCTTGTTGGTGCGGTTGCCGTCGAACAGCCAGCCGTAGTGGGCCCAGGCGAGTCCCTTGGTCAGGGCCTTCCAGTCCGAGCCGAAGCGCCACGGCGAGTGCGGGTCGAGCTCCATGTCGGAGTGCTTGTGGTGCCGCCGGTGGTCGGCGACCCAGGTGATGACCGGGCCCTCCATGGCGAGGCTGCCCGCCACCGCCAGGAAGATCTTCAGCCCGCGGTTGGCGCGGAACGACCCGTGCGTGAAGTAACGGTGGTAGCCGACGGTGATCCCGCCCGCGGAGAGCACGTAGAAGACCGCGGTCAGGACGACGTCCGTCCAGCCGATGAAGGTGCCCCACAGCATCGGCACGGCGGCGAAGAGCGCCAGGAACGGGACGCCGGTGAACACCGCGACCAGCACTTTCTCGGCGGTGCCCTGGGGCTCGGCGTCGAACTCCGGTTGTGCCTTACGACGCTCGGTCGCGTCGACGACGGGGGCTGTAGTCATACCTCACCACTTCTTCCTTCTTCGCGGGGCTCTTACCTACGTCACCGTAACCTACGCTCCCGTAAGTAAACATGGCCCGAAGGTAAAATTGCCCACTGCGCCCGAATCTCGCGTTACGGTCACCATGCGGTTACCCTCACCTGCCCCGCGGCAGGGCGGGAGCCGGTGCAGGCCCCGCGCCCACGGCAGGACCCACGCCCGGATGGAGCTCGCATGGCACCTCTCACCCGCGCCCTCGCCTCCCTGGACGGCCTCTCGGTCGGCGACGCGTTCGGCGACCGGTTCCTCGCTTCCGGCGGTCTCCCCGGCGGAGCCTCCGGTGTGCGCTCCGATCCCGGCGTCTCCGGACCCGATACCCCCGATCCCGCCGGAGTCACGGGCTCCGGCGCTGTCGCGGGATCGGGCGATGTCACGGGCTCGGGCGATGTCACGGGCTCGGGCGATGTCACGGGCTCGGGCGGTGCCGCGGGCCCGGGCGGGCACGGCCGGGGCCGCGCGGCCGAGGCGGCCGAACGCGACCTGCCGCCCGCCCCCTGGGCCTGGACGGACGACACCGAGATGGCCTGCACGATCGTCGACGTCCTCGCCCGGCACGACCGGATCGAGCAGGACGACCTCGCCGCCCGCTTCGCCGAGCGCATGGACCCCGGCCGCGGGTACGGCGCGGGCGCGGCCGAACTGCTCGCCCGTGTCCGGTCCGGCCACGACTGGCGCGTCGCGGCCTGCGACTCGTTCGGCGGCAAGGGCTCGTTCGGCAACGGCGCGGCGATGCGGGTCGCCCCGCTCGGCGCGTACTTCGCCGGCGACCCGGACCGCGCCGCCCGGGAGGCCGAGATGTCCGCCGAGGTCACCCATGTCCATCCGGAGGGTGTGGCGGGCGCGGTGGCGGTGGCCGTCGCGGCGGCGCACGTCGCCGGCGCGGCCCGCGG
>NZ_QURH01000245.1 GCF_003428695.1 Actinomadura logoneensis | reverse complement strand
CGCGGCCGGGTTCGGACGGCGCGGCCGGGTTCGGACGGCGCGGCCGGGTTCGGACGGCGCGGCCGGGTTCGGACGGCGCGGCCTGGTCAGACCGCCCTCTCGGCCAGGCCGGTCACCTCGGCGCGCGGCGCCCACGCCTGGTACACGCCCCGGTCGAACGTCTCCAGCCCGAGCCGCTCGGCGACCGGCGCGCGTCCTCCCGCGTACTCCACGCGCAGCCAGCCGTCGTGCTCGCCCAGCACGAGGAACGGCTCGCCGCGCCAGGTGCAGTGCGTGGTCACGTAGGCGAGCCTGGTCACCTCGGAGAACGGAACGACCCGGACATAGCGGGCGGACGTGACCTCCTCGAAGCCCTCCGCCGGGCGCGCCCGGTACAGCCGGACGTCGTTCCCGTCCGGGCTGGCCTCGTACTCCTCGCCGCGCCAGTCCGCGACGTAGCCGTGCCGGATGCTCACGTCCCGCCCTCCCCACGTGCGTGCCGTCCGCGCGGAGCGTCCGCGCGCGCCTCGGTGCGCGCGGTCCCGGACGCCGAGGCGCGGCTCCCGGTGCCGGAGGCTCCGGCACGCCGCGCGGGCCGGGGCGTACGGGGCTTGTCGGCACCGCGCGCCGTCGCCAGCCGGATTCGCCATCGGCGCAGGTCGGCGTCGTACACGGCGACCAGCGTCGGACGCCCCTCGCGCGCCAGCCGGTGCATCTCCGCGCCGTGCGGGAGACGCTGGCTGTCCACCCTGTACTCGGGGACGGGCGGCCCGTCGCCCGGCGCGTACCCGCGTCCGCCGGACGGTGCGTATCCGCGTCCGCCGGACGGTGCGTATCCGCGTCCGCCGGACGGAAGGTGTTCGCCGGCCTGGCCGCCCGGCACCCCGGCCGCCGACGTCTCGTCCTCGTCCCCGCCCTCCAGCGAACGCCGGAACAACGCCGGTTTCACCGCGGGCCAGCGGATCACGTGCACCGCGTCCATGCCGGGATCGAAGGGCGAACCCGGCTGGTCCAGGCCGAGCGTCCGGACGAGCTGCTCCGGGCGGGTCAGGTCCGCGACGTCCTTCAGCTTCTGGACGTATCCGGCGACCAGGTCGTACCCGCCGTCGAGATAGTGGGTGACGTGCTCCGGACGCAGCACCTTCTGCATCATGTGCGCCTGGGCGGGCTCCGTCCGGTCGTCGAGGGCCGGGACGGGATCGAGTCGCGCGCTGTCCGGGCTGGGCGCGACGGGCCGGGACGGTCCGGCCGCGTGCCGACCGTTCGCCTCCGGCCGAGCCTCCGCGCTCTGCGCCGCAGGCGGCACCGGCGGCTGCACGGACGGGGCCGACGGGCCGGGCTTGGACGGCGCTCCGACGGCGGGCGACGGTGCCGCCGGGGCGGACGGGGGCTCCTTCGGGAGCAGGTGCGTGTCCAGGTAGGAGGCGCTGGGCAGCCCGGGATTGACGGCGAGGCGCCAGTCGGGATGCGGCCACTCCCGCACCAGGTCGGCCACCGTCGAGGTCTGGGAGTGGACGGCCTGACCGCGCAGCGACCGGTCCATCGCCTCGGGGGAGGTGAAGGCCAGCACGAACGTCCCGCCGCCGAACTCGGCCGTCGCGAAGTGCCTGCCGCCTTCGGCGTCCACGCCGGGAGTGGGCAGGTAGAGGGTGGCGCGGGCGAGCAGCTTCAGGTATCCGTCCTGGTCACCGCGCTCGCGCGCGATCGTCAGCGCGCGCTCGGTCTCCACCTCGCCGGCGAGCCCGGCGGGCACCGCGGCGGCCTCCGCCTCGGGCACCGTGGACGGGATGCCGAGCGCCGGGAGGGCCAGCGGCGTCCCGCCGCCCGGACCGGTCATCCCGGCCTCGTACACCAGGTCCCGCGGCGACCGCACACCGTACGCGTCGCGCAGCGCGCCGGTCATCGCCCGGGCGAGTTCGCCGCACGGACGTGGACGCTCCGCCTCCTGGGGCGCCAGCCGCATCCACCAGTTGAGCCGTTCCTCGTCGTCGGGCTCGTTCCAGCCGTGGCCGGCCAGCTTCCGCTCCTGCCGCGCCGTCAGCGGCACGGGCAGGAACGCGTCACCGACCGCCTCCGCGTGCAACGCGCGGTCCGCGCGCAGCACCTGCGTGTAGGGGAGCCCCGTCGGCCCCTGCACGATCAGGAACGCGCGCTCGGGCAGCCGCGGCAGTTCGGCGGCCAGCCGGTCGGCGAAGTCGCTCCAGTCCACTCGGTCCAGCCTTCATGTCCGCGGGTCGGGGAGACGACCGTAGCGGAGGATCGTCTTCCCCGTCCCCACCAGTACCTATTCGCCCGGTTGCGGGGGAAGCGCGTCCGCCCGCACCGGGGTCCACACGCCTCCCACGGCGTCGAAGACCGCGACGGGAGCACCGTCCCCGGTTCCGTCCGTCTCCCAGAGCGCCGTCCCGTGCGGGACCCGCATCACGGACACGTCCGCGCCCGCATCCGTGCTCGCGCCCGCATCCGTGCCCGCGCCCGGCCCTTGCACCGCGTTCGCGCCCTGTGCCTGCAGGACGTCAGCGCTGGGATTCCGCACCGCGTCAGGGCTCGAATCCCGCACCGCGTCCGAGATCCACCTGATGCCCGGGGCGGAGTCCTGCGCCGCGTCGGCCGCCGGGCCGTGCCCGGCCTCGGCGACGTCGCTGTCCGGCACCGGAGCGGCGGCCGGCATCGCCGCCGTCCCCTGCGCTTCCAGACCCGGCAGGACCGGCATTCCGGACGTGTCGAACTCCTGGGGGCCCCTCGCGCCCGAGTCGCGGCGTCCGGCGGCGGCTCCGGCGAACGCGTCCCGCAGCGAGGACGCCCCCGGAGCACCGAACGACGTCCGCCCAGCATCCGCCGCGCCTCCAGCCCCAGCGGTGCCAGGCTCGTCCTGCCACGCCGCGTTCGACACCCCGCCGTCCCCGCCAGGAGATTCATAGGACGGCGACGCCACGTCGTCCTGACCATTCCCGTGCGCGGCCGTCTCCGGCAGGCCGGCACCCGGCCCGGACGCCCCGAAGGCGTCTCGCGTACCCGACAGACCGGGCATGTCCGCCGAAGTGAAGGAATCCTGAGGCCCGGCTACTCCAGGCGCAACTGACGCGTCCTCCGAAGAGAGAGCGCCGGAAACTCCCGACGCGGTGAACGCATCACCTTGAACTGCTCCGCCCAAGCTCCCCGGAACGGCGGGCTCGTCTCGATGCGGAGATGCCTCCGGCCGGGCGGAAACGTCCGGCACCGCGTCGTCCGCACCGGCCCGCACATCCTCCGGACCCGACGCTCCGAACGCGTCGTGCGGCACCGACGGGCCAGGGGAGGCGAGCACCTCGGACCGCGCGTCCGGGTGCCCCGGGACGCTCGGCGGAGCCTCAGCGGAGCCGACCGGGGCGAACGCCTCATACGGCGTGGAAGGGGCGGGCGCGGCGAACCCGTCGTCCTGCGGAAGCCCTGGGGGCATCACTCCAGGCGTTGCCCCAGGCAGCGCCCCGGCCAGGGCCTCACCGTCGCCGGACGCGTCGCGAGGTGCGGGAACGTTCGGCAACGAGACCTCGTACTGCCGCAGTCCCAGAGGCGAAGGCATCTCCGGCTGCCCGCCGCTCACACCATGGGACGGTGCGGCGAACTGCTCGTGCTGCGCTGCGACATCCGGCATCGGCGACGCGACGGACGCGTCCTCTCCTGCAGGGACGGCCAGCGGCCCGGTCGCGCCGAACTGCTCGTGCCGTCCGTGCGGGTCGACCGCCGTGAGGTCGAGCCGGGTCTCGTCGTCCGAGGCGGGGAAGTGCGAGGCGGGGAAGGCGGACGCACCCGGCTCATCGGAGACACCAGGGAAGGAGTTCAACGGCGTGTTCATCGGCGGCGGAACGCTCACCCCGCCCGACGGCGGGGGCACCGGCGTGCCGGAACCGGGGCGGACGGCGCCGAGCCGGAGGACGGCCGTGAGGTCCAGATGGATCTCGCTCGCCAGACCCGGGTTGATGGCGAGCTGCCACGCCGGATCGGGCCAGTTCGCCGACAGGTCGGCGAAGGACGTCCGCCGGAACGACCCGGGCTGCGACGACACGCGCGCGAGCGCTCCGGGAGAGGTGAACACCGTGATGTAGGTGCCGGTTCCCAGGGTGATGGTCGGCGGGACGCTCTCGCCGGGCCCGTCGGGGAAGACGAGGTCGGCGGTGGGCAGCAGGTCGAAGTACGTGATGTGGTCGCCGCGCTCCTTGGCCTCGGCGAGGCGCGGCTCGATCTCGTCCGCCGGGTTTCCCTGAGGGACCGGCGCGGCGGCGGGTGCCAGGCCCGGGCCCGCTCCGCCCGCACCGGGTGCGGACGGTCCGTGCCCCGGAAGATCGCCGCCTGCGGGATAGGCCGGGTTTTCGGGGCCCTGCGACGGCATGGGGGCGCCGGGGAAGCCGGTGGGCACCGGCCCTCCGAGCCCCTTCGCGTCGGGGAACGCGGGCGGCGGCGCGCCGAACTCGTCCGCCGGGACGTTCCGCTCCGGCAAGGAACCGTGACCGGAACCGGACAGCGGGTCCGAGGCGCGCGGGTCCGAGATGTTCGGATCCGCCGCGACACGGGGATCCGCCGCGACACGGGGGTCCGCCGCGCGCGGGTCCGAAGGGCGCGTCCGGGTGATGCGGGACGGGTCGGCGCACTCCAGGCCGAGGTCGGGCAGCCCGACGAGGCCGGTGCCGTGCCGGTGGAACGACTCGTACACCAGGTCGGACGGCCGCCGGACGGCCTGGACGTCGCGCAGCGCCGTGACCATGACGTCGGCGAGCCGGACGTAGTCGGGGGGGGCCGCGAAGCCGGGCAGCTCCGTCCACCAGTTGCGGGGGCCTGCGACGCCGGGCTCCGCCGGGGGACGCCAGCCCGCCTCGCTCATGACCTCCTCGTCCGCGAGGGTGAGAAGGAGGGGACCGTCAAGGAAGTTGTTGCTCACCGCCTCGGCGTAGAGCCGGTCCGGTTCCCGCATGGCCTGGACGTAGTGACGGCTCTCCTCACGCTCCCGGACGATCAGGATCGTGTCCCGTTCCAGGGCCGTCAGCTCGCGCCCGAGGCGCCGAGCGAACTCGGACCACTCCAACAAGATCACTCCCTACGGCCGGGGGTGGCCCCCCGGTTCCCCCCGTCGATCACTGCCCGGTTCGATGATTGTCGTCTAGGGCACTTTCTGGCAAACCGGACGCCCGCCCTGCCCGAGCCATGTCCACCGGCACTCTCTCACCCGGCTGTGACAAGTCTTCACGCACCGCGAACCCCGGCGGCACTCCCAGAGCGAACTCCCCGGGACGAACCCCCGAGAGCGAACCCTCACTGCGAACTCCAGCACGGCCTCGGAGCGGGACCGCCCGCCCGCCACTACCCCGAAACCGCTTCCCCACCTCGTCCGGCGACGTCCGCCATCGGCCGCGAACGACCCGTCACCGCTTCCCCCGAGAACCGTTCCCGCCACACCCCGGCGGTCGTCCCGCTCACCCCGGCGGTCGTCCCGCTCACCCCGGCGGTCGTCCCGCTCACCCCGGCGGCGGTTCCTCGTTCATCCCGGCCCCGTTCATCCCGGCGGCGGCTCGTGCCGCAGCACGCGCAGCCCCGCCCGGAGCGCGCGCGGATCGTGCCCGTTGCGGTCCAGCACCGCGATGAGCCGGTGCAGCACCTCGTGCCGCTCGTAGCCGACGTCCAGCAGCGCCTGCGCCGTCTCCCACAGCTGCGGCGGGTCGCCGCGCCACAACCGGTCCGCGATCCGCTCGTGGGCCCGCAGGTGCTCCTCCGTCGCGCCCGGATGCTCCAGCTCCAGCAGGACGCGCCGGTCCGCCGGATCGGACGGGTCGAGCACCGACAGGTCGATCGTGCCGTGCCGCCCCGACACCCGGTGCCGCCCCGACAGGAACGGCAGCGCGAACGCGCGCCGCGGCAGCGCCTCCAGGTCGCCGTCGGGGAGCAGCCGGTCCACGATCTCGCGGTCCAGGCCGAACGACGACGGATCGCGGTAGGCGTCGGCGAACTTCACCGTCGCGTCCCACACCGCGTCCAGCGTCGCGCGGACCGCCTCGTCCGGCAGCCCCGTCCGGCGGCCCGCCCACCGCGTCCAGGCGGCCAGCACGTGCGGGACGGCCTCCTGCTCGGCCTGCGACAGCAGCACCTTGCGCGGCAGCCAGTCCAGCAGGAACATCTCGCACTTGACCGGGCTCACCCGCAGCGGACGGCCGAAGTCGTGGGTGCAGCCGTAGTCGATGATCCGGTCCACGCAGCGGCTCGCGGCGGCCGTGTCGGACAGCTCCGCCGCCTCGTCCGACGCCAGGAACCGGACGGCCAGGTCGGCTCGCCGGTCCGCGCCGTGCACGGCGGGCTGCGGCGCCCGGCCGCCCGTCGGCAGCGCCCGCACCCGGTGCCGGACGAACGCGTGGTAGGACCCGAAGTTCTCGTCGACCGGCGCGTCCGGCTCCTCGTTGGTGTGGTCGAGGCAGCGCTGGAGCAGCGCCCGCGCGTCCCGCGGCTCGATCTCCTCGAACCGCATCAGCGGGTTCACCGCCGCCTCGCGCCGGCAGTGGTCGAGCAGCCGGTCGATCCGGGACGACACCCACGCGTCCCGCACGGATCCGCACGCCGGGGGCCGCTCGCCCGGCATCCGCGGGCCGACCACGCCCGGCCGCGTCCGGTCCACCAGGACGACCAGCGCGTGCCGGTCGGACGCGCCGCCGTCGCCCGGGTACTCGAAGACGCAGATGACCGACTCCTGGTCGCCGTACACGTCGCGGGACACGTAGCACTCGCGCGCTTCGACCATCCCGACCCGGTCGGCCCAGATCGGACCCGCGACGCCCCGGTCCATCAGCTCCAGCGCGGTGCGCTCGGCGCGGGCCGCCTGGCCGCGCGTGCCGAGGCAGGTGATCCCGGTGAGCAGCGCGAGCGCCGCCGGACTGCCGACCCGCGCCGCGTGCGCCACCAGCGCCTCGCCGACGACCTCCTCGACGTCCCCGTCCAGCGCGCGCTGGCCCCACCACGAACCGAGGATCTCGCTCACGATCAGCTCGGCGTCCAGGGGACTGCGGACGGCCAGCAGCTCGCGCGCATGCCGCAGCATTCCATCGAAGATCGCGGCGATCTCGTCGTCCGGTACCGGCGGCTCGGCCGCAGGTTCCCCCGCGGACGGGCGGCTGCTACGGGGACTCACGCCCCCTAGCTTCTCAGATCCCGCCACCAGGAACGCAGCAGTTGCCCACGGGACGCCCCTCTCCACGCCTCGCAACCAGGTGAACTGCAGCACACCCACCCCCCTCTCGCCTCCTCCCGCCGGGCTTCGCCGCAACGACGCGGCCCCGGCCCGCTCGGCCTCCTCACGCGGTCGCGCCGCAAGGTCGCTCGGCCGGCCCCGACAAGGCGCTGACCTCCCGAGACGCCTCGCCGGAGAACCCTGCCAGGGACACGGCCGCGAACCGCCCCGATGCACGAGTCTTTTGCGCGTATTTGGGCAGACCCTCGTCCAGGCGGAGGCGTGACCCGGAGCAGGTGACAAAGAAGTGGCCGACGGGAGCAAGGTGACAAAGATGTGGCGCTCGGCGCAGGGCACAGGCAGCCACCTCGGCGGCCACCGCGCCCATCACCTCGGCCACTTCGCAGCCCGTACGCGGAGGCACTCGAAGGACAGCGTTGCCCAGCCCGAGGGCTACGAACGCATTACTCCGCGGCCAGGAGTAAAGGATCGACGAATAGGCGCCGGCCGGACTCCCCGCGTTCCTGAGAAGCCCCGTTCCCGAGAAGCTGGGGTGCGGAGAAGCCGCGGTCCCGACAAGCCGCGGTCCCGCCCGACAAGCCGGGGCCGCGGAAAGCCGGGCTCGCGAGGAGCCGGGGTTGTGGAAAGCCGGGGCCGCGAGAAGCCGGGGCCGCGAGAAGCCGGGGTTGCGGAAAGCCGGAGTCGCGGAAGCCGGGTCGCGCGAAACCGGGGTCGCGGAGGCGGCGTGCGACCGCCAGGCTCCGCGAAGTGCGGGCCCGGCGGGCACACGGCGACAAGCCCTCCGCCGTGTTCGCCCGGTCACCGAGCGAAGGCGCGTGGAGGGCCTCCAGGGACCGGGATCAGGCTTCGCGGGCCCAGGGGGTGACGCTGCCGGACGGCGGCATCGACTTGACCCTGCTGAGAAGCTGCTCGCGGGCCATGCGCTCGACCAGCTCGTCGCTGGGGGACAGCCCCAGATGGGTCATGCGCGCCTGGACGTCGGCGACGCACCGCGCCACGTCCTCCAGGAGGAAGATCACGAACTCGACCGTCAACCGCTGCGTGAGCACGTCCCGGGTCTCGCTCCGGTGATCGGCAAGTGCAGGCATCGCACGCCTCCGTTGCCCGAGGGGGCCGACGGCCGGGGGTGAACCGCCGGTCGAGACGCGGCCGGACACGCGCCACCCCGACTCGCACCGTCCGGAAGGGCGCCCGAACCCCGCCTCGATGTCTCATTTCAGCGCGTTCGCAGCGAGTGTCAAGCCCCACGTTCGTCTCAATGCCGTGCGGTCAGCCCCTCACCTCCCCAAAGTCACTCACAGGTCACTTGCCCGCCCCCGCCTGTTCTCCGCCGGCCGGCACCGCCCCCGCCTCCGGGCCCGCCCCCGCCTCCGGGCCCGCCCCCGG
>NZ_QURH01000256.1 GCF_003428695.1 Actinomadura logoneensis | reverse complement strand
GGGCCGCCGCCGGGCCGCCGTCGGCCGTCGCCGAGCCGGGGGCCGGGCGGGCACAGGTCAGCCGCCGCGACCGCCGTCTCCGGCGCGGAACCCGGTGTAGACGGCCTCGGTGGCCGCCCCGCCTGGGGCACGGTTGTCGCGTCCCACGACGATGCCGGTCGTGAAGCCGGACGGCGGCGGCGTCATCAGGTCGGACGCCGACACGACCCGCGCGCCGTTCACCCAGCCCTCGACGCGTACGCCGTTCGCCGTCACGTCGCAGACGGCGCGCAGATCCACCGCGCCGCCCGGAGTCCCCGCCGGACCGGCCGACCGGCCGAGCCGCCACCCCGTGACGCCGTCGCTTCTGCGGACCGCGACCTGCCCCGAGCGCGCCACCAGCACTTCGTACCGTGTCTGGCCGCCGACCCCGCAGAACACGCCCGCCTCGTCCGCCGGATCGGCCGACCGGAGCCGCACCGGCGCGTCCACGGCCAGGTGCGGCCGGACCGTGTCCGACGGCGCGGGGAACGAGTGCCACGACGCGGGGAAGAAGGTCCGGACGACCAGCCTTCCGTCGGCGTAGGCACGGCTGAAGCCCTCGCCGCTCACGTCGGGCCAGTCCGCGCTCGGCGTTCCGCCGAAGCGCCGGTCGGCCGAGGGCTTGGCGTCCGACGGCCAGAGCGCCCACGCGCCGCCCGCGACCGCCGCGGCGACGGCGAGCGCCGCCACGCCGACCGGGGCGATACGGCGTCCCCTCCGGCGCGGTGCCGTGCGCGCGTCCGGGGCAGGCTCGTCCTCCGAATCGAGCAGGCGCGTGGTGCCGTCGCGTGACGGCGGCGTCCCGGCCGTGCCGGGAGACGCGGGACTTCCAGCCCTCCCAGACGGTCCGGGCGTCCGAGACGGTCCGGGCGTCCCAGAGGGGCCGGGTGTCCCGAGGGCGGGACGCGGCGGCTCGGCGCGCTCGGACCGTTCGGTCGGGGAGCGTCCGGGCAGGCGCGCGGCGGCGCGTTCCGGGTCCCGGACGCCGATCAGCTCCTCCAGCAGCTCCGTCGCGGTCGGCCGCCGTGCCGGGTCCCGTCGCGTCGCGCGTTCCACCAGGTCACGCAGTTCGGGCGGGCCGAGGCCGTCCAGGTCCGGCGTCCCGTGGACGGTCCGGTACAGCATCTCGCCGACCGTCCCGCCGTCGAACGGGAGCCGCCCGGTGCCCGCGAACGCGATCACGCAGCCCCACGAGAACACGTCGGCGGCCGTCGTGATCGGCTCGCCGGCCAGGCCCTCCGGGGCCATGAACGACGGCGTGCCCATCGTCTGGTTCGCCTGCGTCATCGGCAGGTCCACGCCGAGCGTCCGCGCGATGCCGAAGTCGATCACACGGGGCCCGAACGGGGACAGCAGGATGTTGGCGGGCTTGAGGTCCCGGTGCACCACGCCCGCGCCGTGGATCGCGGCGAGCGCCGTCGCGACCCCGGCGGCGAGGCCCTCCAGGTCCGCGCCGCGCCGCGGGCCGTGCCCGAGGATGACCTCCTCCAGCGTCGGCCCCTGGATGTACTCGGTGACCACGTACACCGGTTCGCCGTCGAAACCGGCGTCCAGCACGGGCGCGGTGCAGAAGGGGCGGACCTTCAGCGCCGCCGTGACCTCCCGCCGGAACCGCTCCCGGAAGTCGGGGGCCGTGGCCAGGCCCGAATGCAGCACCTTGACCGCCACGCTCCGCCCGTCCGGCGCCTCGGCGAGGTAGACCGTGCCCATCCCGCCCCGGCCCAGCACGCGGGCGATCCGGTACGGCCCGACCCGTTCCCCCGGAATCCGCGGTGGTTCCGCCTCGACCGACGTCATGCGAGTGACCGTAACGAGGCCGTCGCCGTCCGGGCAAGGCTGTCGGCGCCCCCTGGCACCGCGCCCGGCCCGGCCCGGCACGGCCGCGTCAGCCGAAGCGCCTCGCGGCCGTGGCGCCGCGTCCGGCGAGCGGCGAGATCTTCACGACGTCACCTGTCTGTGGTGCCTCGACTATCTGATTATCGCCGTAATAGATGGCGACATGATGTGGAACCGGTAGCCCGAAGAAGACCAGGTCACCTGGTTGCAGCGCGTTGAGGGGGACGCGGATGCCGCGCGAGTCGTCCTGCTGGTTCCCCGTGAAGTGGCCCAGGGCGATGCGGCCCTTCGACGCCTGGTAGACCGCGTACAAGGTCAGGCCGCTGCAGTCGAAGCCGAGAGTCGACGCACCGCTGTACCCGCCGGGCGAGCAGCAGATGCCGAAGGACGGCCCGCTGTAGGTGCCGCCTCC
Organism: Actinomadura logoneensis; assembly: GCF_003428695.1. GTDB lineage: Bacteria > Actinomycetota > Actinomycetes > Streptosporangiales > Streptosporangiaceae > Spirillospora > Spirillospora logoneensis. Next base: position 25,357 of record NZ_QURH01000256.1, on the reverse strand, counting down.
CCAGGAGTAGGGAGTTCCCTGCCAGCACAGAGCCCAGGCCACGACCCGTTCCCCGAACGGCTTGGAGTCGATGTCGACGCTCTTGTCCTTGGCGCACTTGTTGATCGCCACGCCCGCGCCGCCGGTGGGACCGAAGCCCGCCTGGGGTTCGCCGGTGTAGGGGGTTCCGTCGGCCTTGTCCACGAGCCGGATCTTGAAGACCTCGCGGACGTCGTCGAAGTTGCCGTTCGGATAGGCGTGGACCTTGCGGCCATTCCCTGTGCACCAGATGTCGGCCATCGGGCCGAGACCGGTGTCCCCGGCCTGGGGAGGCTTGGGCGTGTAGATGCAGTCCGGCTTGATGATCTTGGCGGACGCCCCGGCGGTGCCGAACCGGCCGATGCCGCTCTTCCCCTGGTTGTCGGTGCACAGGTTGCGGCGGTGGCGCAGGTCGTCCCGCTCCTGGGAGGTCAGCTCGTCGTCCTTCTTGAGCTGGCAGTTCCGGCTGCGCACCTTGACCGTGGCGTTGTCGCCGAGCATCCCGGAGAGCTTGGCGCTGACGACCTCGGTCTTGTTCTCCTCGGCGTACTTGCGCGCGCCGACGGTCGGCGGGTCCGTGACCAGCCAGTACCCGGCCCCGTCGGGGGGCTGCCCCTGGAGGAGCATCTGGACCTGCTGGTCGCGGAGCGGGGCCAGGACGCCGAGGGCCGCGGCGTCCGCGCCGCCCTGCGTGTAGGTGAACATGTCACCGGCCTGCGCGATCCGCCCGAACAGCAGGAAGCCCGCCGCCAGGATGACGGCCATGCCCATGATGAGTGTCGAGGTGGCGAGGCCGGAGTCCCCCTGCCGGCCACCGGACCTGATCCGCAGTAGCACCGTTACCCGCCATCAGTGATCGGAAGGATTCCTCGAGCACCGTAGAACCCGGTGGTTTCGGACAACAGGGCCCGTGGTCCCAAATCGGGCCGCTTGTCAGGGAGCGGGTGTGCCGAAGGAGTGCGGTGGTCTGCGCGGAGGCGCCGAGGGGGAGTCCGGCCCGCGAACGGTCTCCGCGTCGGTGTCGGACGTCCCCGCCTCCGTCCCCGCCTTGTCAGAGGCGTCGGATCGCTCCATGTCCGCGGCGGGTTCGTCGTCGGAGTCGTCGCCGTCCGTGGCCGCCGGCCGCCTGCCCGAGGCGACCAACCGGTCCTCCGGAAGGAACGCGCTCGGCCTGTCGCCGGCCGTCAGTGGCGCACCGGGAACGGGCATGGGCGCGGACGGCGTATCCGGCACGGACGGCCGGGTAGGGGCGAACGGCGTGTCCGGGGGAGACGACGCCACCCGGACGAAGGGGTTCGGAGTCGGGGGAAGCGTCGGCACGGGAGGGAAGGAGTAGGCGTTGCCCCGGGAGGCTCCTGCGGCTTGGGCGGCCTGGGCCAGGGCGGTCGCGGAAGCCTGCGTCTGCGTCTGTGTCTGCCCCTGAACCTGCACCGGCGGCTGCTGGGTGTGGGCGTGCTGGGTCTGGACGGAGGAAGGCTGTCTCATGGCCTGTTCCCGTTCGTCGAACCGGCCCTCGGCCTGCGCGGACCGCTGGTGAGCGGCCTCGGACGAGGGTAGGTCGTGCTCGGGCCGTTCGAGGAGATGCTGCGGGGTCAGGATGCCGTGCGGGTCGCGCAGGCCGCCCCCGCCGTCCCAGACCTGTTCGGGGCGCTTCGCGGCCTGGCGGGCGGCGTTGCCGATGACGCTCGCGAGGACGATGCCGACGGCCCCGCCGAGGAGGGCTTCGATGAGCTGCAGGACCGTTCCGAGCGTCGACTGGCCGGGGATGACCGGCACCGCCGTCCCGGCGAGCATCGCGAGGGTCGGCATGGGCAGCGCCACGGCGACCACGACGAGCACGCCGTGGCGCGGCCGGGTGGCCGAGGCGGCCACGTAGGTCATCACCATGCTGCCGAGGATCCAGGGGAGGTGGACCCGCGCGACCCGGGCGTACTCGTCCACCGGGCCCGTCCCCTCGGCGGGGGCGAGCGCGGCGCGTGCCAGGAGGGCGATGGCGGCCACGAGCACCGCCAGCAGCCAACCGTTCAATACCGCGCGCATGTCCGGCACGGTATGTGCCGGATCCGGCCACCCCAAGGGCCTGCGGACCTATACGTCCCGGCCGCGGCCGGGCGGCCGGGACCGGCGTGTCGCCGCAGATGAGCCCGGCGGAGGCGGACCGGGGGCCCGGTTTCACCCGGACCGCAGGACCCTGGATCCGTTTTGGCCTCTTCCGCGTCGAAAGGGGCGTTGGGCCTGGGGGCTCATGTGCTTTCCGGGCCTGCCGAGTTTGATGACGCTCAAATTATCGGTGCGGGACAGGGGGAAGTGATGGTCATCCTGGCGCTGACCGCCCTGGGACTGCTGGTGGGGTCCCTGGCGGCGCCGCTCGCCGCGCCCTACGTGGGCGAGGTGCCCCGGGGCCGCCGTGTCGCGATGGGGATCGTGACCGCGGCGGGGTTCGGGCTGCTCGGGTGGCGGGTCGGGTGGCAGCCGTACCTTCCCGCCCTGCTCTACCTGGTGGCGGTGGGGACGCTGCTGTGCTTCATCGACGTCGCCGTGAAGCGGCTCCCCGACCGGTTCACGCTGCCGTCCTACGGGATCGCGGCCGTGCTGCTCGCGGCGGCCGTCCCGTTCACCGACGACGGGTTCTCGCGCTTCGGGAACGCGCTGCTCGGAATGGTCGTGCTGCTCATGATCTACGGGGTCCAGGTGGTGGTCGTGCCGTCCGGGCTCGGGCTCGGGGACGTGAAGCTGTCCGGGCTGCTCGGGCTCTACCTCGGCTGGTTCGGGCAGAGCGCGTGGGTGCTCGGGCTGCTGCTGACGTACCTGAGCGGCGGGCTCGTCGCGATAGCGCTGATGCTCGTCCGCCGCACCCGGAAGGGCGAGTTCCCGTTCGGGCCGTACATGGTCCTCGGCGCGGTCGCCGCCGTCCTGCTCGCGCCCGCCTTCGCCACGACGACCTGACGCGTCGTCCGCCCGGGGACGATCTGACGCGTCGTCCCCGGGCGCGTCTCCGGCCGTCCGGCCGTCCGGCCGTCCGGCCGTCCGGCCGTCCGGCCGCCCCTCGTTCCGCCCCTCGTTCCGCGCTTCACACCGCCGTTGTCATCCGCAGATGTTCTGGTCGGGTTTCACGCCGCCGGTGATGGCGTCGAGGGCCTTCGGTGGGAGCAGCTGCAGGCCGTCGGTGCCGAGGACGAGGCGGAGCGTGCCCGGCGGGGTGGCCGGGTCCGGGGTGAGGACGGCGGTCGGGGCGATGCGCGCGAGGCGCGTGGCCTGCCCCTCCGCCGAGGGCGCGAACGACAGGCTGGTCTGCCGCACCGGCGCGGCCTTCTCGACCTTCTTCTGCACGTCGAACCCGCGCCGCTTCAGCTGCTGGACGATGCGCGTGACGTTCTCCTGCGTCGCCCCGGCCGCGACGACCGTCACCCGGACCTTCACGGGCGGCTTCGGCCGGTTCGACGGGGTCGCCCCCTGCGTGGGACCGGCCGCGCCGGACGGCCGTCCGCTCGGCTCCGGGGTTCCGAGCGCGGCCACCGGCCTGCCCGCCGTCTGCGGCGCCGGCGGCGCGGCGGGCAGGTCGTTGTCGTGCCGGATCGCCTCGAACAGCGCCTTGGCCTGCGTCTGGTCCCACTGGACGCGGTTGGGGTCGGGCGCGTACGGCTCCACCGGAACGGTGACGAACCGGACCTGTCCGGCGCTCATGTCCTTGAGCCCGTTCGCGATCTTCCTCATGCCGCCGAGGTCGAGCTCGTCGTCGGTGGTGACCGACTCGGTGGCCGCCTTGAGGAAGCGGTACGTCTTGGCCGGGTCGGTCAGCATGGACGAACCGGACGCCTTGTTCACCACCGACGCCATGAACTTCTGCTGCCGCTGGATGCGTTCGAGGTCGGAGCCGTCCCCGAGCGAGTACCGGGCGCGGACGTAGCCGAGCGCGTCGTCGCCCTTCACGGTCTGCCGCCCCGCCTTCAGGTGCAGTTCGGCGCGCGGGTCGTCCACGGGACGGTCGAGGCAGATCTCCACGCCGCCGAGCGCGTCCACCATCCGCTTGAACCCGACGAAGTCGACCTGGACGAAGTGGTCGATGTGGATGCCGGTCAGCGACTCCAGGGTCTTCCACGTGCAGGTCGGGCCCGCGTTGGCGAACGCCTCGTTGATCATTCCGAAGTGCGCCGGGACGTCCGCGCCCTGCTCGCGCCTGCACGCGGGCATTCTGACCATCGAGTCGCGCGGGAAGCTGATCCCGACGGCCTCGTCCCGGTTCGGCGACAGGTGCAGCAGGATCGTGGTGTCGGACCGCGCGCCCGCGATCTCCGCCGCCGAGCCGTACCGGCCGTTCTCGCCCTCGCGCGTGTCCGACCCGACGAGCAGGATGTTCAGCGACTTGTTCAGCTTCGCCGGACGGTTCGCGCCGAGCCGGTCCTTGACGTGCTCCTGCCGGATGTTGCCCCGCAGGTCCTGGTAGAGCCAGGCCGCGATGCCCCCGCCGAGCAGCACGACCCCGGCCATCCCGCCCGCGACCCACCGCAGCGCGCGCCGCCGCCGGGCCTTCCGCTGGACCGGCCGTCCTGCGCCGTCGCCCTCCCCGCCCAGACCCGGGACGACCGGCGGCTCACCCGGAGCGTCACCGCCCACGGCCGTGTCCGCCGCCGCGCCCGGCGCGTCCTCGGGGACGGCCTCGGACCGCGCGGCCCCGTCCGGTGGGACGGACGGGTCGGCGTCCTCGGGGTGGCCCGCGCGGGGACGTTCGAGTTCGGGGTCTTTGTCGCTCATCCGGTCCCGTTTCAGGTCAGCACTGGTGCAGGCGCGGGACGCCCAGCCAAATTATGGGGCCGAACGGTACGAAGTTCGCAGGCGGCCCCGGCGACGCCGCCGAGAGGTCAGGACGGGTTCGTCCAGTTCGGCCCGTCGGCGTGCGGCGGCGCGTCCCCCGGCGGGGGCTGCACGGCGGGCGGCGGCGGCTCCACGGGATACGGAGAGTGCCCCGGCGGGACGTGCCCGTACGGATGACCGCCCGGCTGTCCGTACGGCTGCCCGTACGGATGTTCGCCCGGCTGCCCGTAAGGCGCGGCGGCGGCGACCGGACGGAAGTAGGACTTCGCGTCCCCGGTCCACAGCAGGATGACGGTGGCCAGCCCGATCAGCCAGGTCACGCCGCTGATCGCGAAGCTCGCGGCGTCGCCGGCGCCGAGCCCGACCCGGCCCGTCCCGCCGGTCGCCATGATCGCCCCGCCGGACAGGGTGCTCAGCGTGTGGATGCCGAAGAACACCGTTCCGGTGATGCGCGCCCAGGGCCGTCCGGCCCGGTTGGTGAACGCCATCCAGAGCCACAGTCCGGCCCCGAGCAGCGCGAACAGCACGGCGAACGCGATCGCGACCGCCATGATCGCGTCCAGGTTCCCCTCGGTCGGCGTCGTCCCGCTCTCCGCCAGCTTCGTCCGGAACTGGTCCCGCAGCGCGCCCATCCGGACGACGGTGACGAGCAGCCCCAGCACCTGCGTCGCGGCCCCGGCCAGCATCAGGAGGAACGCGACGCGCACCCGCTGCGGCACAGGCGGACGCTCCGGCGCCGCTCCCTGCGGAGCGCCCGGATAGGGAGGAGAACCGTAGGACATCGCCAGCTCCGTCCGTCAAGGACGCCACCGAGACGCCCGCCCGTCTATCTGTACTGACTACCGACCACCCGGAACGGTTCACGTCCCGGGCCGGAAACAAAGGCGAACCACGCCCGGCCGAACGGCGAACCCGGCGCCGTCGCCGCCCTCTGGCGCCCGGAGCCAGGCCGGATGTGAACGCGCGTTGCGCGTACGTGCCCCTAGAACCCGCGGGCACTGCCGCCTCGGGCCGAGTGCGGGAGCCCGGCGGAGGTCAGGGCGTGAGGAGGGTTTCGACGCCGGCGGGAAGGGTTCCCGCGAGCCCCGCCTCGATGAGGAAGTTCTCCAGCGTCTCCTGGAACGCGCGGGCGGCGTGGGTGAGGTCGACGTCCTTGCGGTGGGCGAGCGCGATCGTCCGGCGCAGGCCGTGGCCGGACGGGCCGCGCCGGCCGCCGCGGGACGGGTCGTCCTCGTCGGTGATGACCAGCGACGTCCCCTGAAGGCCGGGGCGCCCGGCCAGCACCATGCTCGGCACGACGGCGATGCCGAGCCCGGCCTCGACGAAGCGGAGCACGGCGTCCATCTCGCCGCCCTCGACCGCGAAGCGCGGCTCGAAGCCCGCCGCGCGGCACGCGCCGATCGTCGCCTCGCGCAGGTCGTAGCCGGACCGGAACATCACCAGCGGACGGTCCCGCAGGTCGGAGATGTGCAGGTAGGGACGGCGCGGCAGGCGGCAGCCGCGGTCGGCGAGGCGCCCGCCCACGCCCGCCTCGGCCGGACGCCCCCGCGCGTCGGTCGCGGGGCCGGGGGCGGGCGAGGCGACCACCAGGTCCTCGCGCAGGATCGCCGTCGTGGACAGCGGCGGGTCGCCGTGCAGCGGCAGGATCACCAGCGCGAGGTCGAGCGACCCGCGGGTCAGGTCCCGCACCAGGTCGCGCGAGCCGCCCTCCTCGACCAGCAGCTCGATGCCGGGGTAGGCGTCGTGGAAGCGGCGCAGGACATCGCCGAGCAGCCCCGCGCACAGCGACGGCGTCGCGCCGAGCCGGACCCGCCCGCGCCGCAGCCCGGCGAGCTCCTGCACCTCCAGCCGGGCGGTGTCGACGTCCGCGAGGATGCGCTTGGCCAGCGGGAGCAGCGCCTCGCCCGCCGGGGTCAGCGTGATGTTGCCGCGCGCCCGGCTGAACAGGGACGCGCCGAGCTCGGTCTCCAGCGCCCGGATCTGCTTGGACAGCGACGGCTGGGCGACGCGCAGCAGCTCGGCCGCCTGCGTGAAGTGCCTGACCTCCGCGACCGCGACGAAGTAGGCGAGCTGCTGCAACTGCACGCTCACAGGGTAGGGGCAGGCCGCGCCCGGCCCTCTGGCCGACCCGTCGGGACGCGCCGTGTCCCCAGGTCGCCGCCGCTGAGACCGCTCCGGAACCGGGCGGGCGCCGACGTCCGGCGGGGGAGGGCGGGCGCCGCCGGGAAGGGGCCGGACGATGATCACTTTCGGCAGCGGAGGGTGCGCCGAGCACGGAACCCGCGGCCGTTTCTTGTCACTTCCTGAGCATCCGCCACCGGAGAATCCCCCGCACCTGATCTATCCGCCCAGGTAAGAGCGCACTTATGCTTCCGCTGCCCGGGGCGGCGTCGCCCGCCCGGGTCAACTCCCGCCCCATCCGCACGGAGCATGCATGAAGCGTCTGTTCACCCGGACCGCCGTGGCCGCCGGCCTGGGCGCCGCCCTCGCCGCGGGCCCCGCCGTCGCGGCGCACGCCGACGCCGCCCCCGGCTACACCCCGAGCGCCGCGGACTTCAAGAACTGCCCGGCCGTCCCGCAGGGCGCGCAGTCCTGGCTGTGGAACTGCGTCGCCATCGTGATGACCGGCGGCGAGATGAAGCTCGGCGGCCTCACCCAGAAGATCACCACGCCGATCACCGTCCCGGTGGCGGTCGGCCTGCACGAGTGGAAGCTGCAGATCCGCACCCCGGACGGCGGCTTCCGCAGCGACCCGATCGCGATCCCCAAGGAGTCGGCGCCGCTCGGACTGGACGGCTTCCAGGTCCGCGTCCAGCAGGCCGGGGCGATCACGCTCGGCAAGTACGTCCTGCCCGACAGCATCCCGCTGAAGCTGAAGACCGAGTTCACCAAGCTCGACCTGCTCGGCGACAAGTGCTACATCGGCAGCGACGCCCAGCCGATCGCCCTCACGCCGAACCTGTCGAACCTGTCGCTCAGGAACATGAACGGCACCTGGGTGATCCCCGCGAAGATCACCGACTCGGCGTTCTCGGTGCCCGCCGCCACCGACTGCGGCCTGCTCACCGGCGTCATGAACACGCTGGTCGGGCTGCCGAGCGCGAGCGGCAGGAACCGCGCGGACATCGACGTGGTCATCCGCGTCAAGAACTACGCGTTCGGCCAGGTCACCGACGCGTTCGCCAAGGACCGCGGCATCACCGCCGGGAAGGTCCTGCCGTCGCTGAAGTCGGCGAAGGTCCCGCGCAGCCCCATCGCCTCCTGACCGGAGGCCCGCAGACCAGGCCGCCGCGTTCGCTTTCCCGGACGCGGCGTCCTGCTTTTCCACCCGCCACCCGCCACCTGCCACCCGCGCCGCCACCTGCCACCCGCGCCGCCACCTGCCACCCGCGCCGCCACCCGTCACCCGCGCCGCCGCGCGCTTCAGCCGTCCGCGGGGCGTCGTCCGTCCCGGCCCGAGAGGTCAGCGGGCGTGGCGGCGCAGGGCCTGGAGGTCGTGGACGATGACGCTCCGCCGTCCCGTCTCGATCCAGCCGTGCCGCCGCAGCGTGCGCAGCGCCTTGCTGACCGCCTCCCGGGACGCGCCGACCCACCCGGCGAGCTCCTCCTGCGTCAGGTTCAGCGTGATCTGGACGCTCGGGCCGCCCTCGCCCGTGTACGGGACGCCGAACCGCTCGGCCAGTTCCACCAGCCTCTGCGCGACCCGTCCGGTGGCGTCGAACATGCCGAACTCGACCCGGCCGCGGTCCGCCTCGCGCCACCGCTGGCACAGCATCTTCATGATGAGGAACGAGACGCGCGGGTTCGCGGCCAGGTAGGCGCGGAAGTCGGCGGTGGTGAGCCCGAGCGCCCGCGCGGGCTCCAGCGTCTTCACCGACGCCGACCGCGGCTGCCCGTCGATCGCGGCGACCTCGCCGAGCAGCGCCCCCGGCCCCCGGACGCCCAGCACCGCCTCGCCGCCCTGCTCGCGCGTGGAGAACGCCTTGACCCGTCCGGACAGCAGCACCGCCACCCACAGGCCGTCCTCGCCCTCGTGGAACAGCGTCTCGCCGCGGTCGAAGGACCGCACCCCGCCGCGCGACTCCAGGTCGGCCCGCTCGGCCGCGGTGAGCTCGGCGAGGAAGGAACCCGGCTCCAAGGCGCTCATCCCTCCACGCTAAGTCGCGGGCGCTCCGGGGGAACCCACGACGGTAGAACAAATCAAGTGCCCGTTCTGTGCACTTCTACCTATTAACCGCGCTTCGTCCGCGCGAGGGTGGAGCGCGGCACGGTGGCCCAGATGTCACGGTGGCCGACGGCGTTCACGGGGAACGGCGGTGGCGACGGGCGGCGGTGACGGGGGCACGCCGCCCGCCGTCACGCCGTCCCCGTCCGCCGGACGCCCCTCCCGACGGGCTGGCCTTTTCCCTTCCAGTGCCCCTCGCCTCCCCGGCGCCCCGCGCCTCCGCAGCCGCGCGCAGTGGCCGCGGAACGGCGGGTGAAAACCGAGACGGCCGCCGGAACCGTGTTCCGACGGCCGCCCGGGGTCCGGGGTCACGCGGACGGCGTGTCCTGGCCCTTCTTCACGATGCCGAGCTTGGTCCCCAGCCACACGACCGGGTCGTAGCGGCGGCCGACCACGCGCTCCTTCATCGGGATCAGCGCGTTGTCAGTGATCTTGATGCCCTCGGGGCACACCTCGGTGCAGCACTTGGTGATGTTGCAGAAGCCGAGGCCGTGGTCCTCCTGCGCGATGTTGCGCCGGTCGGCCTCGTCCGCCGGGTGCATCTCCAGCTCGGCGATCCGCATCAGGAACCGCGGCCCCGCGAACTCCGGCTTGTTCTCCTCGTGGTCGCGGATCACGTGGCAGACGTTGTTGCACAGGAAGCACTCGATGCACTTGCGGAACTCCTGCGAGCGCTCGACGTCCACCTGCTGCATCCGGAACTCGCCCGGCGCGGTGCCGCCCGGGTCGAACGACGGGATCTGCCGCGCCTTCTCGTAGTTGAACGACACGTCCGTCACCAGGTCCCGGATGACCGGGAAGGTGCGGACGGGCGTGACCGTGACGACCTCGTCCGGCTCGAAGGTCGACATCCGGGTCATGCACAGCAGCCGCGGCATGCCGTTGACCTCCGCCGAGCACGAGCCGCACTTGCCCGCCTTGCAGTTCCAGCGGACGGCGAGGTCGGGGGCCTGCGTCGCCTGCAGCCGGTGGATGATGTCGAGGACGACCTCGCCCTCGTTCACCTCCACCGTGTAGTCGGTCAGCTCGCCGCGGCCCTCGTCGCCGCGCCACACCCGGAACTTGGCCTGGTAGCTCACTGCTCGGCCTCCTCGTCAGCCTCGCCGTCCGCCGGATCCGCCGCGGCGCCCGCCGCCGTGCCCACCGGGTCCGGCTCCACCGGGCCGCCGGGCAGCTCGGCCGCGGTGAGGTACTTCTTCAGCTCGTCGGTCTCGAACAGCCCGATGAGGTCGTCGCGCATCGGCTCCATCGGCTGCCGCCGCAGCTCCACGCGCGCGCCGGTCACCGGATGGGACGCGTCGCCCGACAGCCGGCAGACCAGGTTCACCTTGCGCCAGTCCGCCGACATCGCCGGGTAGTCGTCCCGGGTGTGCCCGCCCCGGCTCTCCTGCCGTTCGAGCGCCGCCCGCGCGACCGCCTCCGACACCAGCAGCATGTTCCGCAGGTCGAGCGCCAGGTGCCAGCCCGGGTGGTAGCCGCGCCCGCCCTCGCCGTCGCCGCCCGCGCCCGCGCCGACCGCGACCGGCGTGACACCGACGCGCGCGACGCGTTCGCGCAGCTTGTCGAGGGTCTCCAGGGCCTCCCGCAGCTCCGACTCGGTGCGGATGATGCCGACCAGGTCGTTCATCGTCCGCTGCAGCTCGGAGTGCACCGCGTACGGGTTCTCGCCGTCCGGACGGCCGAACGGGGCGAGCGCCTCCGCCGACGCCGCCGCGACCTCCGCCTCGGGGACGGCCGGACGGGTCTCCAGCCCGTCCACGTACTCGACCGCCCCGAGCCCGGCGCGCCGCCCGAACACCAGCAGGTCCGACAGCGAGTTGCCGCCGAGCCGGTTCGAGCCGTGCATGCCGCCGGAGCACTCGCCCGCCGCGAACAGGCCGGGCACCAGCGCCGCCCCGGTGTCCGGGTCGACCTCGATGCCGCCCATCACGTAGTGGCAGGTCGGCCCGACCTCCATCGGCTCGGCCGTGATGTCGACGTCCGCCAGCTCCTTGAACTGGTGGTACATCGACGGCAGCCGCCGCTTGATCTCCTCCGCGCCGCCCGGCATCCGGTCGACGACGGTGAGGAACACGCCGCCGTGCGGCGACCCGCGCCCCGCCTTCACCTCCGAGTTGATGGCGCGCGCGACCTCGTCACGCGGCAGCAGCTCGGGGGGACGGCGGTTGTTGTCCGGGTCGTCGTACCAGCGGTCGCCCTCCTCCTCGGTCGTCGCGTACTTGTCCTTGAAGACCTCGGGGATGTAGTCGAACATGAACCGCTTGCCGTCGGAGTTGCGCAGCACCCCGCGGTCGCCGCGGACCGACTCGGTGACCAGCAGGCCCTTCACCGACGGCGGCCAGACCATCCCGGTCGGGTGGAACTGGACGAACTCCATGTTCAGCAGCGACGCCCCGGCGAGCAGCGCCAGCGCGTGCCCGTCGCCGGTGTACTCCCACGAGTTGGACGTCACCTTGAACGCCTTGCCGATGCCGCCGGTGGCCATCACGACCGCCGGGGTCTCGAACACCACGAACGTCCCGGACTCCCGGACGTAGGCGAACACGCCGCAGACGCGGCCCTCGACGTCCTTCAGCAGCCGGGTCACGGTCGTCTCGGCCCAGACCTTGATCCGCGCCTCGTAGTCGCCGTGCTCGCGGTGGTCCTCCTGCTGCAGCGCCACGACCTTCTGCTGCAGCGTCCGGATCATCTCCAGGCCGGTGCGGTCGCCGACGTGCGCGAGCCGCGGGTACTCGTGGCCGCCGAAGTTGCGCTGCGAGATCCGGCCGTCCTTGGTGCGGTCGAACAGCGCGCCCCACGCCTCCAGCTCCCACACCCGGTCGGGGGCCTCCTTGGCGTGCAGCTCGGCCATCCGCCAGTTGTTCAGGAACTTCCCGCCGCGCATCGTGTCGCGGAAGTGGACCTGCCAGTTGTCGTTCGGGTTGGCGTTGCCCATCGCGGCGGCGGCGCCGCCCTCGGCCATCACCGTGTGCGCCTTGCCGAACAGCGACTTGGAGATGACGGCGACCCGCTTGCCCTGGAGCCGCGCCTCGATCGCCGCGCGCAGCCCCGCTCCGCCCGCGCCGATCACGACGACGTCGTAGGCGTGCCTCTCGATTTCGGTCATCAGGGGATCCTCAGTTGAACAGTCGCAGGTCGGAGATGGTGCCGCTGGAGACCAGCGCCACGTAGAGGTCCGCCACCACCAGCGACCCGAGCGTGATCAGCGCGTACCTGCCGTGGTTCAGGTTGATCTTGGACACCTGACCCCACATCCAGTACCGGACGGGGTGCTTGGAGAAGTTCTTCAGCCGTCCGCCGACGATGTGCCGGCAGGAGTGGCAGGACAGCGTGTACAGCCACAGCAGGACGACGTTGGCGACCAGGATCAGCGTGCCGAGGCCGATGCCGAACCCGCCGTCCTTGCCGTGGAAGGCGCGGACCGCGTCCCAGGTGTTCACCAGGGAGATCAGGAACGCCGCCATCCAGAAGTAGCGGTGCAGGTTCTGGCCGATCAGGGGGAACCGCCGCTCACCGGTGTACTTCCCGTGCGGCTCGCTCACCGCGCACGCGGGCGGGGACGCCCAGAACGAGCGGTAGTACGCCTTGCGGTAGTAGTAGCAGGTCAGCCGGAACAGCAGCAGGAACGGCAGCGAGATCGCGGCGAACGGGATCCAGCCGCGGGTCGCGGCCGGCAGGAACGTGCCGAACTCCGCGGCGTCCCCGGTGTGGCCGTCGACGGTGACGTTGTTGCAGATCTCGTTGAGGCAGGGCGAGTAGAACGGCGTCAGGTAGTGGTACTGGGGCACGTAGAACGCCGATCCCCAGAACGCGCGGATGGTCGCGTACACCACCCAGGCCGTGAAGATCACCAGCGTGGTGACCGGATAGACGCGCCAGTCGTCCCGCCGGAGCGTGCGTTCCCTGATCTGGGCGCGCGTCTTGCCCGGCGCCTCCACTGTGCTCATCGATCGCTCTCCTGAGCTCGGGTCGGGGTTCTGGTCGAGTCCCCCGCGGGGTGGGTTCCCCGATCTCGCGCCTTCGGGGGATGCGACCCTACGCCACCGTCGCGCGACTGTGACACACATAACAATGACGACACCGTGTGACCCTGCACACATGCCGGGAGCCCGCGGATCCCTTGATCCACCGCAGGTCGCTCATAACCTGCCTTTATGGCGGACGGGAATCGAGACGAGTGTGGAAAGGCATGATCAACGAACTCGGACGGTGCGCTATAGACGTCCGAAAACGACGAAGCCCCGCGACCGAAACGGGCGCGGGGCTTCGCGGAGAGCGCGGTTACTTCTTCTTGCCGCCGACGGTGGCCTTGAGGAAGTCGCGGTTGAGCGTGCTGATCACGTCGAGCGGGATGCCCTTCGGGCAGGCGACGGTGCACTCACCGGTGTTGGTGCAGCCGCCGAAGCCCGCCTCGTCGTGGGTCTCCAGCATGGAGACCACGCGATCCCAGCGCTCGGGCTGGCCCTGCGGCATCAGCCCCAGGTGCGTGATCTTCGCGCCGAGGAACAGCGCGGCCGAGCCGTTCGGGCAGGCCGCGACGCAGGCGCCGCAGCCGATGCACTCGGCGGCCTCGAAGGCGCGGTCGGCGTCCGGCTTGGGCACCGGGACGGAGTGGGCCTCGGGCGCGGTGCCGGTCGGGGCGGTGATGTACCCGCCGGACTGGATCATCCGGTCGAGCGGCGACCGGTCCACCACCAGGTCCTTGACGACCGGGAAGGCGCGGGCCCGCCACGGCTCGACGTCGATGACCTCGCCGTCCTTGAACTTGCGCATGTGGAGCTGGCAGGTGGTGGTGTTCCGCTCCGGGCCGTGCGGGGTGCCGTTGATCACCAGCGAGCACATGCCGCAGATGCCCTCGCGGCAGTCGTGGTCGAACGCGACCGGCTCCTCGCCCTCGACGATCAGCCGCTCGTTGAGGACGTCGAGCATCTCCAGGAACGAGGCGTCCGGGGAGATGTCGTCGAGCTCGTACTCGACCATCCGGCCCTCGTCCTGGGGGCCCTTCTGGCGCCAGATGCGCAGCGTGAGCTTCATTACTTGTACGACCTCTGCGTCGGGTGAACGTATTCGAACTCGAGGGCTTCCTTGTGCAGGACGGGCTTGCTCTCGCCGCCGCCCCACTCCCAGGCCGCCACGTAGGAGAAGTGCTCGTCGTCGCGCTTGGCCTCGCCGTCCTCGTCCTGGGACTCGGCGCGGAAGTGGCCGCCGCAGGACTCGGTGCGGTGCAGCGCGTCGATCACCATGAGCTCGCCGAGCTCGAGGAAGTCGGCGACCCGGCCGGCCTTCTCCAGCTCCTTGTTGAGCTCCTCGCCCTTCCCGGTGACCTTGACGTTCTCCCAGAACTCCTTGCGCAGCGCCGGGATGAGCTCCAGCGCCTTGCGCAGGCCCTCCTCGGTGCGCTCCATGCCGCAGTACTCCCACATGATGTGGCCGAGTTCGCGGTGGAAGGAGTCCACGGTGCGGGTGCCGTTGATCGACAGCAGCTTCTCGACCTGCGAGCTGACCCGCTCCTCCGCCTCGGAGATGGCGGTCTCGGAGACCTCGCCGAGCCCGGTGTTGCGGGCCAGGTAGTCGCCGAGGCCGGTCGGCAGGACGAAGTAGCCGTCCGCGAGGCCCTGCATGAGGGCGGACGCGCCGAGCCGGTTGGCGCCGTGGTCGGAGAAGTTGGCCTCGCCGATGACGAACAGGCCGGGGATGTTGGACTGCAGGTCGTAGTCGACCCACAGGCCGCCCATCGTGTAGTGCACGGCGGGGTAGATGCGCATCGGCACCTCGTACGGGTTCTCGCCCGTGATCCGCTCGTACATCTCGAAGAGGTTGCCGTACTTGGCCTCGACGGCCTTGCGGCCGAGCCGCGCGATCGCGTCGGCGAAGTCCAGGTAGACGCCCTGGCCGCCGGGGCCGACGCCGCGTCCCTCGTCGCAGACGTTCTTGGCGGCGCGGGACGCGATGTCGCGCGGCACCAGGTTGCCGAAGGACGGGTAGATGCGCTCGAGGTAGTAGTCGCGCTCGTCCTCGGGGATGTCGCCGGGGGCCCGCTTGTCGCCGGCCTCCTTGGGCACCCAGACGCGGCCGTCGTTGCGCAGCGACTCCGACATCAGCGTCAGCTTGGACTGGTGCTCGCCGGAGTAGGGGATGCAGGTCGGGTGGATCTGCGTGTAGCAGGGGTTGGCGAAGTAGGCCCCGTGCTTGTGCGCGCGCCAGGACGCGGTGACGTTGGAGCCCATGGCGTTGGTGGACAGGAAGAAGACGTTCCCGTAGCCGCCGGACGCCAGCACCACCGCGTCGGCGGTGTAGTGCTTGATCTCGCCGGTGATGAGGTCGCGGACGACGACGCCGCGGGCGCGGCCGTCCTCCATGATCAGGTCGAGCATCTCGTGCCGCGCGTGCAGCTCGACGTTGCCGGCGTCCACCTGGCGCATGAGGGCCTGGTAGGCGCCGAGCAGCAGCTGCTGCCCCGTCTGGCCGCGGGCGTAGAAGGTGCGGGAGACCTGGGTGCCGCCGAAGGAGCGGTTGTCGAGCAGGCCGCCGTACTCGCGGGCGAACGGGACGCCCTGCGCGACGCACTGGTCGATGATCTGGGTGGAGATCTCGGCGAGGCGGTGCACGTTCGACTCGCGGGAGCGGAAGTCGCCGCCCTTCACGGTGTCGTAGAACAGGCGGTGCACCGAGTCGCCGTCGTTGCGGTAGTTCTTGGCGGCGTTGATGCCGCCCTGCGCGGCGATGGAGTGGGCGCGGCGGGGCGAGTCCTGGAAGCAGAACTGGATGACGTGGTAGCCGGCCTCGCCGAGGGTCGCGCCCGCCGAGCCGCCCGCCAGGCCCGTCCCGATGATGATGACGGTCTTCTTGCGGCGGTTGGCGGGGTTGACCAGCTTGGCCTCGAACTTGCGGGTGGTCCAGCGCTTCTCGACCGGGCCGGCGGGGGCCTTGGTGTCGACGACCGGGTCGCCGGTCTCGTAGAAGGTGTCGGTCATGGTCAGCTCACCCATCCGAAGGTGACGGAGATCGGCACCGCGATGAAGCCGATCGTGACGACGACGGCGATGGCGGCGGCGAGGCCGCGGAGCGCGCCGTTGTTGCGGGGGGAGCGCAGCCCGAGGGTCTGGAAGGCGCTCCAGATGCCGTGGCGCAGGTGCAGGCCGACG
Organism: Actinomadura logoneensis; assembly: GCF_003428695.1. Taxonomy (GTDB): domain Bacteria; phylum Actinomycetota; class Actinomycetes; order Streptosporangiales; family Streptosporangiaceae; genus Spirillospora; species Spirillospora logoneensis. Next base: position 9,157 of record NZ_QURH01000256.1, on the reverse strand, counting down.
AGCAGGACCGCGAGCACGTACCAGACGGTGATGTACCAGCGGGAGGCGTCGAAGTCGGCGACGACGCGGTCGTACGGGGTGGCGTCCGAGCCCTTGGGGTTGACGGCGTAGAAGGTCAGGTCCAGCAGGTGCCAGATGACGAACAGCAGGATGATGACGCCGCCGTAGCGCATGGTGTGGGTGGCGTAGCCCTGCGCGTGGGACTTCTTCTTGCCGTGGTACTTCACCGGGCGGGCCTCGCGGGCGCGCCGGGCGAGGGAGACGGCCGACCACATGTGCAGCAGGACGGACACGCCGAGCACGATCTCCAGGATCGTCAGCAGGGTGCGCCGGGGGACGGCGGGCTCGCCCATCGTGCGGAGCCACTCCGCGTAGTGGTCGAAGCTGCTCGCGCCGAGGAAGATCTTGAGGTTCCCGATCATGTGCGCGATCAGGAAGCCGACGAGGATCGCCCCCGTCACCGCCATGACCGCCTTCTTGCCCACGGTCGATCTGTAGATCGCAGTACTCGCTATAGCCACAGCTCGGAACGGTATGGCTGCCTGGGCAAAGAGGGCCAAGTCATCAAGGCACTCGTTTCGATAGCCCGGGGCTATCGGGCGTGTCCGGCCTGGGGTTCGTGACCGTTCGGTGACACGGTGAGGTGTCGGACTTCACACGCCGAAAGGGAACTACAGGTCGTAGTACATCATGCTCTACGCCCTGTAGTAGATGAATTCGCTGGTGACGTGGGTCACAGCGGACGTCCCGGTCCGCGGCGGCGGTCACCGGGCGGTCGTCGGGCGGATGGTGGCGGTCGGTCGGGCGTCCGGGCGGTCGGCGGGCGGCGGGGTCGGTCGGGCGTCCGGGCGGTCGGCGGGCGGCGGGCGGTCAGCGGTGCGACAGCAGGAGGACGGCGAGATCGTCGGTGAGGGCGTCCCCGTTCAGCCGCTCGACGCCCGAGACCAGGTCGTCCAGCAGCGCGCGCCCGATCATGCCCCGGCCGGACGCGGCGCGCGCCAGCTCCACCAGCCCCTCGGTGCCGAGCCGGTCGGACGAGCCGTCCCCGGCGAACCCCTCGATCAGGCCGTCGGTGTAGAGCAGCAGGCTCCACGCCTCGCCGAGCTCGACCTCGGTCGCCGGCCAGTCGGCGCCCGGGACCAGGCCGAGCGCCGGGCCGTGCGCGTGGTCCGGCAGCGCCGACACCCGGGTGTCCGGGCCCCGGCCGGTGAACAGCAGCGGCGCGGGGTGCCCGGCCAGGTGCATCCGGGCGGCCCGCCGGGACGGCGCGATCGTCACCATGCACAGCGTCGTGAACGTCTCGTCGTCGCGCCGCTCGTGCCCGAGGACGGTGTCCAGGGTGCCGAGCAGCCGCTCGCCGGCGTGCCCGGCCAGCACCAGCGTCCGCCACGCCATCCGAAGCTGGGTGCCGAGCGCCGCCTCGTCCGGGCCGTGCCCGGAGACGTCGCCGATCACCAGGTGCACGGTGCCGTCCGCGGTCTGCACGGTGTCGTAGAAGTCGCCGCCGACCAGCGCCCGGGACCGTCCGGGCCGGTACCGCGTGTGGTGCGTCAGGGACGGGTCGTCGATCAGCGGGACCGGCAGCAGGCCCCGCTCCAGCCGGGCGTTCTCGGCGGCCGTCAGCCGGGCCTCGACCAGCCGCCGCTCGTTCTCGTCCGCGCGCCGGCGCTCTATCCCGTACCGCACCGCGCGGGCCAGCAGCGGACCGTCGATCTCCCGCTTGACCAGGTAGTCCTCGGCTCCGGCGGCGAGCGCGCGGATGCCGAGGGACACGTCGTCCACGCCGGTCAGCACGATCACGGCGGCCGTCCCGGACACCGCCAGCATGCGGCGCAGGCCGGTCAGCCGGTCGCCCTCGGGGCCGGAGAGGTCGACCAGGATGCAGTGGGTGCGCCGGGTCACGCGGTGGACCGCCTCGTCGACGGAGGCGGCGGCGGTCAGCGCGACGTCCAGACCGGCGTCGGTCAGCATCTTCTCGACCATCGAGACGTCGGCGGAGTCGCCGAGGACGGCCAGCAGCTCGACGGTCTCGGGCTGGCCGGACGGCGGTGGGACGGGACTGCGGAAAGCGCTCACGACCCGACGGAGGCTAACCGGTCCGCACGGTGCTCCGCACCTCGACGGACCGACGCGGCGCACCTCGACGGACCGACGCGGCGCACCTCGCCGACCGACGGGGCGCACCTCGCCGAGCGGTTCTCCGAAACTCGACGGACCGGTGCGAGGCGCCCCGACGGACCGGCTCGGAGTCCGCAGATGAGGAGCAGATGAGGAGGAGCGCGGCCCGGCCGTGCGGCCTGGACGGGCCTCGGCGCGGGGTCCGGGGAAGGCCGGAAGTCCTGCGCCCCAGAGGCCCGGCGGCGGTGAAAAATGAGTCGTCGGGCCGCCGTGCCGCCGCTTACCTTCGCAGAGTGAAGGATCTGCCCGTACCCGATCCGGGGACTCCCGACCACCGCTCGCCCGCGCGCTACCTGCTGTGGCTGATGCGCGTCCAGCGGCGCAGCGTGCTGGCCGTGGCCGTGCTGGGGACGCTGTTCTTCCTCTCCCAGGCGCTGATGCCGGCCGTGATCGGACGCGCCATCGACACCGGGGTCGCCGGCGGCGACACCGGCGCGCTGCTGCGCTGGGCCGGGGTGCTGTGCGCGCTCGGCGTCCTGCAGATGGTGTCCAGCGTCACCCGGCACCGGATGGCCGTGTTCAACTGGCTCTCGGCCTGCTACCGGACGATCCAGCTCGTCACCCGGCAGACGACCCGGCTCGGCGCGACGCTGCCCAGGCGGCTCACCGCCGGCGAGGTGGTCAGCGTCGGCATCTCCGACGTCGCCCGGATCGGCGACGTGCTGGACATCCTCGGCCGCGGCACCGGGTCGGTCGTCGCGATCGTCGTGGTCGCGGCGCTGCTGCTGGCGACGTCCTGGCCGCTGGGCCTGGTCGTCCTGGTCGGCGTCCCGGTGATCCTGGCGGTCGCCGCGCCGCTGCTGCGCCCCTACGAGCGCCGCGAGGACGCGCACCGCGAGCTGGTCAGCGAGCTGAACTCGACGGCCACCGACCTGGTCGCGGGACTGCGGGTGCTGCGCGGCGTCGGCGGCGAGGCGCTGTTCGCCGAGCGCTACCGCGGCCGGTCCCAGGACGTGCGGCGGGCGGGGGTGCGGGTGGCGTGGGCCGAGTCGCGGATCAGCGGCGCCGAGGTGCTGCTGCCCGGCCTGCTCGTCGCGCTGGTCACCTGGCTCGGCGCGCACTTCGCGCAGGACGGCCGGATCACGGTCGGCCAGCTCGTGGCGTTCTACGGGTACGCGGTGTTCCTCGTGGAGCCGCTGCGGACGATCGGCGAGATGGCGCAGAAGTTCACCAAGGGCCGGGTCGCCGCCGGACGCGTGTGCCGCCTGCTGGCGGTCGAGCCGGAGATCGCGCACACCGGGAAGCGGCGCGTGGACGGCCCGGCGGAGCTGGTGGACGCCGCGTCCGGGCTGGTGGTCCGGCCGGGCCGGGTCACCGCGGTCGCCGCCGCCGACCCGCGCGACGCCGCCGCGGTGGCCGACCGCCTCGGCCGCTACGCCGAGGGCGACGTCACCTACGGGGGCGTGCCCCTCGCCGAGGTCGCTGACGTCCGGTCGCGCGTGCTGGTCGCCGTCAACGAGGACCGCCTGTTCTCCGGTCCGCTCCGCGAGACCCTGGCCCCGCCGGGGGAGCCCCGGCTCCCGCTGGACGCGGCGGTCGAGGCCGCCGCCGCCGGGGACGTCGTGGCGGGGACCGGCCTGGACGGGCACGTCGCCGAGGCGGGCCGCGAGTTCTCCGGCGGCCAGCGGCAGCGGCTGCGGCTCGTCCGGGCGCTCGCCGCCGACCCCGAGGTGCTCGTCCTGGTCGAGCCGACCAGCGCCGTGGACGCGCACACCGAGGCCGCGATCGCCGAGCGCCTCGGCCGCGTCCGGTCCGGCCGCACCACCGTGATCGCCACCACCAGCCCGCTCGTCCTGGACCGCGCCGACCACGTCGCGTTCGTCGAGCGCGGCGCGGTCGTCGCCGAGGGCACGCACCGCGACCTGCTGGACACCGAACCCCGCTACGCCGCCGTCGTCACCCGTGGAGCCACATGAGCACCGCCGCGGAAGCCGACATGAGCACCGCCACGGGAGCCGACATGAGCACCGCCGCGGGAGCCGATCTGAGGACGGCCGTGAGCACCGCCGTTGGAGTGACATGAGCACCGCCATCCTGCCCGTCGCCACACGCGCCCAGGTGCGGGCGTACGCCGTCGAGCTCGTCCGGCGGCATCCGCGCGCCCTGGCCGGCGCGCTCGCCCTGCACGCCCTCGCGGCGGTGTCCGGGCTGGTCGCGCCCCGGTTGCTGGGCGGCCTGGTGGACGGTGTGCGCGACGGGACCGCGCACATCGACGCCGTCGGCGCCGCGATCGCCGGGTTCGTCATCGTGCAGGGCGTCCTGACCCGGTACGCCTACTTCGCGTCCGCGCGGCTGGGCGAGCGGGTCATGGCCGAGCTGCGCGAGGAGTTCGTCGGCCGCGTCCTCGCCCTGCCGCTGTCGCGGGTCGAGCGGGCCGGGACGGGCGACCTGGTCAGCCGCAGCTCGCGGGACGTGGGGGAGCTGTCGGGCGTGGTCCGCGAGGCCGTCCCCGAGATGGTCATCGGCAGCGTCACCGTCGTCCTCACGCTGGTCGCGCTGGTGCTGACCGGGCCGCTCGTCGCGCTGCCCGTCCTGCTCGGCGCGCCGCCGATCCTCCTCGGCATGCGCTGGTACCTCAAGCGCGCCCGCGACGGCTACCTGCGCGAGGAGGCGGCCTGGGCGGAGCTGACCGACGGCCTCGCCGAGACCGTCCAGGGCGCCCGGACGGTCGAGGCGTTCGGGCTGGCGGAGCGGCGGCGGGCCCGCGGCGACGCCGACATCGCCCGCTCCTACGCGCGCGAGCGGTACACCCTCGGCCTGCGGACCGTCCTGTTCCCCGTCGTGGACGGCGGCTACCTGCTCCCGGTCGTCGGGACGCTGGTCGCCGGCGGCCTGCTGCACGCGCACGGGCTCGCCACGCTCGGCCAGGTGACCGCCGCGACGCTGTACGTCCAGCAGCTCGTCGGCCCGGTGGACATGCTGCTCACCCGGCTGGACGAGGTGCAGATCGGCGGCGCGTCGCTGGCCCGGCTGCTCGGCGTGGGGAACGTCCCGGCCGACCGCGTCCCGACGTCGGCGCGCCCGGACGGGGAGCGGATCACCGTCCGCGACGTCCGGTACGCCTACCGGCCCGGCCACGACGTGCTGCACGGCGTGGACCTGGCGCTGCGGCCGGGCGAGCGGCTGGCGATGGTCGGGCCGTCCGGGGCGGGCAAGTCCACCCTCGGCCGCCTGGTCGCCGGGATCGACGGCCCGCGGTCGGGCGCGGTCGAGGTCGGCGAGGCCCGGCCCGTCCCGCTCGTCGAGCTGCCGCTGGACGAGCTGCGCGGGCACGTCGCGCTCGTCACGCAGGAGCACCACGTGTTCCGCGGCACCCTGCGCGACAACCTGGTGATGGCGGACCCGGACGCCGGCGACGACCGGATCCGCGCCGCGCTGGAGGCCGTGGACTGGGACGGCCCCGACCTGTCCGCGCGGGTCGGTGCGGCGGGCGAGGAGCTGTCCCCGGCGCAGGCGCAGCAGCTCGCGCTGGCCCGCCTGGTCCTGGCGGACCCGCACACCCTCGTCCTGGACGAGGCGACCTCGCTGCTGGACCCGCGGGCCGCCCGCCGCCTGGAGCGCTCGCTGGCCGCCGTCCTGGACGGCCGGACGGTCGTCGCCATCGCGCACCGCCTGCACACCGCCCACGACGCCGACCGCGTGGCCGTCGTCGAGGACGGCCGCATCACCGAACTCGGCACCCACGACGAACTGCTGGCCGCCCGGGGCTCCTACGCGGCGCTCTGGTCGTCCTGGCAGAGCTCGCCCGCCCCCGGCGCCACCGCCTCCGGGCTCAGGCCAGGGACTTCTTGAGCCAGTCGACCTGGAGGTGGAGCAGGTTCTCCGCGACGACCTCCTGTGGCGTCATGTGGGTGACGCCGGACAGGGGCAGCACGGTGTGCGGGCGTCCCGCGGCCAGCAGGGCCGACGACAGCCGCAGGGTGTGCGCGGCCACCACGTTGTCGTCCGCCAGGCCGTGGATCAGCAGCAGCGGGCGGGTGAGCTTGTCGGCCAGCCCGATGAGGGAGTTGGCGGCGTAGGACTCCGGCTCCTCCTCGGGCAGGCCCAGGTAGCGCTCGGTGTAGTGGGTGTCGTAGAGCGTCCAGTCGGTGACCGGGGCGCCCGCGACGGCGGCGTGGAACACGTCCGGGCGGGCCAGCACGGCGAGCGCGGCGAGCCAGCCGCCGAACGACCAGCCGCGGACGGCGACCCGGTCCAGGTCGAGCGCGGCGGGGTGCCGTCGGGCGGCCTCCTCCAGCGCGGCGACCTGGTCCTCCAGGACGGGCGTGACGAAGTCGCCGCGGACGGCGCGCTCCCAGGCGACGCCGCGGCCGGGGGTGCCCCGGCCGTCCGCGATCACCACGGCGAAGCCCTGGTCGGAGAGCCACTGCGGCTCGCAGTAGGCGCGCTGGACCGCCAGCACGCGCTGCGCGTGCGGACCGCCGTAGGGGTCCATGAGGACGGGCAGGCGGCCCTGGTCGGGCGTCCAGCCGGTGGGCAGCAGCACGGCGGTGCGGACCTCGCGCTCGCCGGCGCGCAGCAGCTCCACCCGCGGTGTGATCACCGGGGTCTCGGCGCGCGACTCGATCGGGAACGTCCCCTGCGGCCCGCGGACCTCGGTGACGGTGCCGAGGGCGTCCAGCCGCGAGCCCGCGACGACGGTGACGCCGCCCGCCGCGACCGCCGAGTAGACGCCCTGCCCGGAGGTGAGCCGGGTGACCTCGCCGTCGGCGTACCGGTGGACGTGCACCTCGGTCGGCTCGGTGGACGCGGTGAACAGCACCGCGCCGCCCTCGACGCCGAGCACCGCGCGGACCTGGAGGCCGGGCGGGGTGACCGGCTCGCCGCCGACGGTGAGGCGGCGGGTGCCGAGCAGGTCGGGGGAGGAAACGCCCGGGGCGCTCGCCTGGTGGTCCTCGACCGTCCAGACCAGGTCGCCGGCGTCGGTGCGGGCGGGGACGCCGGGGACGATCTCGGTCCAGACCGGATCGTGGCCGGTGTGCAGCAGGCTCGTCTCGCCGTTCAGCGGGTCGACGGCCAGCACCCGCTGGGCGCGCTGGTCGCGGGTCTGCACCACGATCATCGGGCCGCGGGAGTCCCAGCCGGCGGCGGTCAGGTACGGGTACTGGCCGCGGTCCCAGGAGACCGACGCGTCCCGGCCGCCGTCCACCCGCAGCAGGACGAGCGAGACGATCGCGTTGGGCGTCCCGGCGGCCGGGTAGGCGATCTCGGTCGCGGGGTTCTCCGGGTTGGCGGGGTCGGCGATCGTCCAGCGCTGGACGGGCGTCTCGTCCACCCGGGCGGTGAGCACGGTCGAGCCGTCGGGAGACCACCAGTGGCCGCGCATCCGCTGCATCTCCTCGGCGGCGATGAACTCCGCCAGGCCGTAGGAGATCTGCTCGCTCTCGGGCGTGACCAGCGCCCGGTCGTCGGAGCCGTCGACGCCGATCACCCGCAGGGTGCGGCCGGAGACGTAGGCGACGCGGCGCCCGGCCGGGTCGAGGCGCGGGTCGAACACCGGGGTCCGCGCGGGCAGCTCGCGCACCTCCCCGGACGCCAGGTCGGTGAGGAACAGCTGTCCGCCGAGGCTGAACACCGCCTGCCGGACGGCCGCGTCGGTCGCGAAGCCGACGATGCCGCCCGCGCCCTCGCGGGCCCGCTCCCGCCGGGCGCGCTCCTCGGCGGGCAGGTTCTGCTCGCCGGCGACCGACAGCGCGGCCGGGTCGGCGACGAGGGTCTCCGCGCCGGTGGCCGGGTCCAGCGTCCACAGGCAGGTGACCGGGTCGTCGCCCGCCTTGGTGCGGAGGAACGCCACCCGGGAGCCGTCGGGCGCGATCTGGAAGGCGCGCGGGACGCCGAGGGTGAACCGGCGGGTGCGGGCGGTCTGCCGCGGATAGCTGATGCTCATGTGCGAAGTCTGCCAGCCGTCTCCGACCGATCCGGGCGGGAGCCCGCCAAGGCGCTGCTTCGCGGCGGTTTAGTGGGTATGGTCCCGCAGGGCGAACGCGCATGGGGCGCGCGGCTGCTCGCGTAAGCTCGTAGCCCGTCCAGCGCTCGAACACCGCCCGATCCGCCCGCCGAAGGAGTCGTTCCATGCCGGACTTGCAGCCGGGAGATCCCCGGCGGCTGGGGACCTACGACCTGACCGAACGTCTCGGAGAGGGCGGTCAGGGCGTCGTCTACCTCGGTGTGGACCCGTCCGGCGCGAAGGCGGCCATCAAGCTGCTGCGCGCCGATCTCGCCGCCGACGACCAGGCACGCCACCGCTTCGTCCGCGAGTCGCAGGCGGCCATGCAGGTCGCCCGGTTCTGCACCGCGCAGGTGCTGGAGGCCGACGTCGCCGGCGACCAGCCGTGGATCGCCAGCGAGTACGTCCCCGGCCCGTCGCTGTACAAGCAGGTCACCGAGCAGGGGCCGATCACCGGCGCGGCGCTGGAGCGCCTCGCGATCGGCACCGCGACCGCGCTGGTGGCGATCCACCAGGCGGGCATCGTGCACCGCGACTTCAAGCCGCACAACGTGATCATGGCGCCGGACGGGCCGCGCGTGATCGACTTCGGCATCGCGCGCGCCCTGGACGCGGGCCAGACCAACGCGACCAAGGCGATCGGCACCCCGTCCTACATGGCGCCCGAGCAGGTCGCCGGGGAGCGCCTCACCGAGGCCGTGGACGTCTGGGCCTGGGGCTCGACCATGGTCTACGCCGCCACCGGCCGCCCGCCGTTCGGCGACGACACCGTGGTCGCGGTGATCAACCGGGTGATGAACGAGCCGCCCTCGCTGGTCGGCCTGCCGCCCGAGCTGCACAACCTGATCGCCGCCTGCCTGGTCAAGGACCCGGCCCGGCGGCCGACCGCGCAGCAGCTGATGATGGCGCTGATCGGCAGCGGTCCCGGCGGCACCGGCGGCATGCCCGGCGCGGTGCCCGGCGGCGCGCCGGGCGCGACCGCGCTGGACGACCCGGCGCAGGCGACCGCGCTGCTGGCCGGGGGAGCGGCGG
>NZ_QURH01000255.1 GCF_003428695.1 Actinomadura logoneensis | reverse complement strand
CGCGCGGCGGCGTCCAGCGCGGCGCCCGCGCCGGTCGCGCCGAGGCCGACGACCAGCACGTCCACGACCTCGTCGGGCAGCGCGGCCAGCTCGCGGGCGCGGCGCGCGGCGTTGAGGGACGACCGGACAGGGGTCATGGCGCGAGGGTCCTCTCCAGGATGGTGCGAAGCTCGGTGTCGAACGCCTCGGGGGTGAGCGCCGGGTCGGCCGGGTCGGCGACCGTCCGGCCCGACAGCGCGAAGGACTGCACGACCAGCAGCAGCGCCCGCGCCTGCCGGGCGGTGTCGCCCGCGCGGATCGACCCGTCGGCGTGCCCGGCGGCCAGCGCCTCCTCGAAGATCTCCAGGAAGGCCGACTGGCTCGCGCCGAGGCGGTCCAGCAGGTAGGGCAGCAGCAGCTCGGGGTCGACGTCGAGGATCTTGCGCATCAGCGGGTGGTCCCGCAGCGCCGCGACGCCGGTGACCAGCCCGTCCATCAGCGCCTCCCGCGCCGTCGCGCCCCCGCCGCCCGTGCCCGCGCCGCCCGTGCCAGCGCCGGTGGTGGACGGCCGGACGGCGGTGCCGACGGCGGTCCACTCGCGGGTCATGAGGTCGGCGACGATGGTCCGCACGTCCGGCCAGCGACGGTAGAGCGTCATCCGGGAGACCCCGGCGCGGCGGGCGATGTCGGTGAGCGTGGTGCGGCGCACGCCGACCGCGAGGACGCAGTCGCGGGCCGCGTCGAGCACGGTCTGCTCGTCCATCCTGTTGTGACGGTTCGACGTCATGTGTCACAGTGTAAGGCAGTACGCACTTGTTGAGCCACTTGGAGGAGCGGTGGGAACCGGGGACATGCTGTGGAGCGGCTGGGGCGATCCGGCCCGGGCCACCCCCCTGCCGGAGTCGGTCGTGGGACTGCTGCGCGACCTGCTGGGCGTCAGGCCGGTGGAGGCCCCGCCGCTCACCCTGGACGAGGTCGTCGTGCCCCCGTCGCGGCTGCCGGAGGCGGCCCTGGCGGCGCTCGCCGACGCCGTCGGCGCGGAGCACGTGCGCACCGACGACGAGGCCCGCGTCCGCCACACGCGCGGCAAGTCCACCCCCGACCTGCTGCGCATCCGCGCGGGCCGGGCGGAGGACGCGCCCGACGCCGTGGTCCTGCCCGGCTCGCACGACGAGGTCCTCGCCGTCCTCGCGGCGTGCGCCGCCCACCGGGTCGCGGTCGTGCCGTTCGGCGGCGGGACGTCGGTGGTCGGCGGCCTGGCCCCGACCGGCCTCGCCGCGTCCGGCCTCACCGCTTTCGCCGCCCTCGACCTGCGCCGCCTCGACGGCCTGGTGGAGCTGGACGAGGTGTCGCGCACGGCCGTGTTCCAGCCGGGCCTGCGCGCCCCCCGCGCCGAGGAGCTGCTGCGCGAGCGCGGCTACACCCTCGGCCACTTCCCGCAGTCGTTCGAGTGGGCGACGATCGGCGGGTTCGCCGCCGCGCGCTCCAGCGGCCAGGCGTCCGCCGGGTACGGGCGGTTCGACGGGATGGTCGTCGGCCTGACCGTCGCGACCCCCGCCGGGACGCTCGACCTCGGCCGCGCGCCGAAGTCCGCCGCCGGGCCCGACCTGCGGCAGCTCGTCCTCGGCTCGGAGGGCGCGTTCGGCGTCATCACCTCCGTCCGGGTGCGGATCCGGCCCGTCCCGGACGCCCGCGCGTACGAGGGCTGGCGCTTCCCCGACTTCGCGGCCGGCTCCACGGCCCTGCGCGCGCTCGCCCAGGACGGCCCGCTCCCGACGGTCCTGCGCCTGTCGGACGAGACCGAGACGATGATCGGCCTGGCCGACCCGTCCGGCGTCGGCGCGGAGCTGTCCGCGTCCGGCTGCCTGGTCGTCCTCGGCCTGGAGGGCACGCCGGACGAGATCGAGGCCCGCCGCGCCCGGATCCACGACGTCCTCACCGGGCTGGGCGGCGAGCCGCTCGGCGCGGAGCCCGGTGAGAAGTGGGAGCACGGCCGCTTCAACGCGCCCTACCTGCGCGACGCGCTGCTCGACGTGGGCGCGTTCGCCGAGACGCTGGAGACGGCCGCGTTCTGGGCCGACATCCCCGCCCTCTACGCGGGCGTGAAGCGGGCGCTCACCGACACGCTCGCCGGTTCGGGGACGCCGCCGCTGGTCATGTGCCACATCTCGCACGTCTACCCGTCCGGCGCGTCGCTGTACTTCACGGTCGTCTCCGCGCAGGGACCGGACGCCGTCCCGCACTGGGAGAAGGCCAAGCACGCCGCCAACGACGCGATCCTCGCGGCGGGCGGGACGATCAGCCACCACCACGGCGTCGGCACCGACCACCGCGACTGGTACGCCCGCGAGACCGGCCCGCTCGGCATGGCGGCGCTGCGCGCGGTGAAGGACGCCCTCGACCCGTCCGGCATCCTGAACCCCGGCATCCTGATCCCCCCGGCCGCCGAGGAGTAGCCCCCCATGACCCCCCGTGTGTTCACCGCCGTCGTCAACCCGACGGCGGGCAGCTCGGCGTCCGCGGCGACGCTGATCCCGCTCGCCCGCGCGCTGCGCGAGGCCGGCGCCGAGCTCGTCGTCGAGTACAGCCGCGGCCTGGAGCACGCCACCGCCCTCGCCCGCGGCGCGGCCGACGCGGGCCACGTCGTCCTCGGCGTCGGCGGGGACGGCATGGTCGGCTGCGTCGGCGGCGCGCTGGTCGGCACGGACGCGGTGTTCGGGATCGTCCCGGCCGGCCGCGGCAACGACTTCGCCCGGCAGCTCGCCATCCCGGCCGAGCCGGAGGCCCTGGTCGAGCTGCTGCTGCGCGGCGAGCCGCGGCCGGTGGACGCGATCGAGGCCAACGGCGTCCCGGTGCTCGGCAGCGTCTACGCCGGGGTGGACGCCGTCGCGAACCTCAACGCGAACCGGTCCCGCTGGCTGCGCGGCTCGGCGTCCTACTACGTGGGCGCGCTGCGCGCCGTCGCCGCCTGGCGGCCCGCCCACTACCGGATCACCGTGGACGGCGCGGAGCACCGCTTCCGCGGCTACACGGTCATCGCGGCCAACTCCGGCTACTACGGCTTCGGCCGGCACGTCGCGCCGGACGCCTCCGTCGACGACGGCCTGCTCGACATCGTCCTGATCCGGCACGCCCCCCGGTGGATCTTCTTCACCGTGATGCGCGAGCTGGAGGAGGGAAGGCACCTGAACCGTCCGCAGGTCGAGGTGCTGCGCGGCCGGGAGGTCCGCATCGAGCTGGAGGAACCGGGCCGCGTCCTGCCGTACGGCGCCGACGGGGAGCTCCCGGGCGAGCTCCCGGTGACCGCCAGGGTGCTGCCGGGCGCCCTGCGCGTCCTCGCCCCCTGAGCCGTTGGGCCGACCGAGGTCCGGCCGGGCGCGGTCTAGGGAGGACGCCCGGCGGGGTGGTCGGGCATCGGGCGGGGTATCAGTGCGCTGACCTGCGGTGATGAGACTTGCCCGGACCATTTGGGCGGGTTTACGCGGGCATTACGGACGTCCGCCTAGTGTTCTAGGTGTGTTCCGGTTCTACCGGGACCAGGGCCGTCTGTGGAGGCATCATGAGAAGGCGATCCGTCGCCGTTCTGGGGGGACTCATGATGACCGCAGACGCCCTCGCCGTGGTGGCGCCGGTGTCCATGGGGGTGGCACCGGCGCCCGCCGCGTGTTCGGGGGTTACCCGGCCGATCCCCATCAGGAGCGTGACCTGACCCGTGAACACGGGTGAGCGCCGCGTCCGCCGGGTGCTCCGGGTCCCGGTGGTCGGACGCGCCCACGGCTTAGGGTGGATGTCGTGCGCTTCCTGCTGAACATCATCTGGCTGGTCCTGGCCGGTTTCTGGCTGGCGCTGGGCTACGCCGTCGCCGGGATCATCTGCTGCATCCTGATCATCACCATCCCGTTCGGGATCGCCTCGTTCCGCATCGCGCTGTTCGCGCTCTGGCCGTTCGGCCAGACCGTCGTCAAGCGCCCCGACGCCGGTGCGGGCTCGTGCCTCGGCAACGCGATCTGGCTGGTCTTCGCCGGGATCTGGCTCGCCATCGGGCACATCGTCACCGGTGTTGCGCTCTGCATCACGATCATCGGCATCCCGTTCGGCATCGCGAACTTCAAGCTCGTCCCGATCTCGCTGACGCCGCTCGGCCGGGAGATCGTCCCGACGGACGACCCGCGCACCTTCGGCGTCGCCTAGCCCTCTCGCCCAGCCCTCCGCCACGCCGTCCCGCAGCATCCTGCGGCCGTGGCCCGGGCTCCTGCCGCCGTCGCTCGGCCTGGTGCCGTTCTCTGCTCGGCGGCGCGTCGTCCTCCGCACCGATGGGCCGCTCGGTCCCGAACCGCCGCCTTCGCGTATTCATCAACTTTGAGCCGTGCGGAGGCGTAGCGTTTCCTGGTGTCACGCCGATATGCCTGTGATCCGGATCACAGCCGGGCATCGGTAGCGCATCAGGGGGATATCCGGTTGATTCGGCCGCCGGCCTTCTCGGCCGATCCGCCCCCGGGGACCGCCTCCGTCCGGCATCGTGGCCGCGATCACGGTGACATTCGGTAAGGGATCTACTCCCGGAGGTGATCGATGAGCGCAGAGTCCACCGCACCACAGGAACCCCACGCACGTCCAGAGCCGGACGAGGCGGCGTACCTCGCGATCGGGGCGAGCCCCGAGTTCGCCCGGCTCAGAGCCGCGTTCCGGCGCTTCGTCTTCCCGCTGACCGTGGCCTTCCTCACCTGGTACCTGCTCTACGTCGTCCTGTCCGCCTACGCCCGCGACTTCATGGCCGAGAAGGTGGTGGGCGAGATCAACGTCGCGCTCGTCTTCGGCCTGCTGCAGTTCGTGTCCACCTTCCTCATCGCCGTCGCCTACGAGCGCTACTCCCGCAGGACCCTCGAACCCCTCGCCGCCGGTGTCGTGACCGGCGCCCCGGCCACCGGCGGCGCCCGCGCCGCCGACGAGGAGGACGCCGAGTGAACGCCCAGCACGTCCTCGCCGCGGCGGCGGGGGTCTCCAAGAGCGAGCACCGGACGATCACGCTCGTCCTGTTCGCCGTCTTCGTCGCCATCACCCTGTACATCACGATCCGGGCCAGCCGGCAGACCCGCACCGCCGCCGACTTCTACGCGGGCGGACGGCAGTTCACCGGGCTGCAGAACGGGCTGGCCATCGGCGGCGACTACATGTCCGCCGCGTCCTTCCTCGGCATCGCCGGGATCTTCGCGCTGTCCGGCTACGACGGGTTCCTGTACTCGATCGGGTTCCTGGTCGCGTGGCTGGTCGCGCTGCTGCTGGTCGCCGAGATGCTGCGCAACTCGGGCCGGTTCACGATGGCGGACGTGCTCGCCTTCCGGATGCGCCAGCGCCCGGTCCGGGCCGCCGCCGGGATCTCCACCATCGTGGTGTCGATCTTCTACCTGCTGGCCCAGATGGTCGGCGCGGGCGCGCTGGTCAACCTGCTGCTCGGCACGCACGGCGAGGCCGCCAAGATCGGCACGATCGTGGTGGTCGGCGCCCTGATGATCTTCTATGTCGTGGTCGGCGGAATGAAGGGCACCACCTGGGTGCAGATCGTCAAGGCCGTCCTGCTGATGGCCGGCGCGGTCGTCATGACGGTGTGGGTGCTGTCGAAGTTCGACTTCAACCTGTCGCACCTGCTCGGCGCGGCGGCCGACAGCTCCGGCAAGGGCGACAGGTTCCTGCAGCCGGGGCTGAAGTACGGCGCGACCGACATGTGGTCCAAGCTCGACCTGCTCTCGCTGGGCCTCGCCCTGGTGCTCGGCACGGCGGGCCTTCCGCACGTCCTGATCCGCTTCTACACCGTCCCGAACGCGCGCGCCGCCCGGACGTCGGTCAACTGGGCGATCGGCATCATCGGGGTGTTCTACCTGATGACGCTGGTCATCGGGTTCGGCGCGGCGGCCCTGGTCGGCAGCAAGGCGATCATGGCCCAGGACAAGGGCGGCAACACCGCGGCCCCGCAGCTCGCCGAGAAGCTCGGCGGCGGCGCCGGGACGACCGGCGGCGCGGTCTTCCTGGCGATCATCGCGGCGGTCGCGTTCGCCACGATCCTCGCCGTCGTCGCGGGGCTGACGCTCGCGTCGTCCTCGTCGTTCGCGCACGACCTGTACGCCAACGTCTTCCGGCGCGGGACGACCGGTGAGCGGGACGAGGTGAAGGTGGCCCGCGTGTCGGCGCTGGTCATCGGCGCCGTCGCGATCATCCTGTCGATCTTCGCGCGCGGGCTGAACGTGGCGTTCCTGGTCGCGCTGGCGTTCGCGATCGCCGCGTCCGCCAACCTCCCGACGCTGCTGTTCTCGCTGTTCTGGAAGCGGTTCAACACGGCCGGGGCGGTCGCGGGCATCTACGGCGGCCTGGTGTCGGCGGTCGGGCTCGTCCTGCTGAGCCCGATCTGCTGGGGCGGCAAGTCCGAGACCATCCCCAAGGGGAACCCGGACGCGCTGTTCAGCACGGACACCGTCGCGCCGTTCCACCTGCAGAACCCCGGCCTGTTCTCCATCCCGATCGGGTTCCTGTGCGCCTACATCGGGACGGTGCTGTCCAAGGAGCGCACGACGGAGAAGTACGCCGAACTGGAGGTGCGCGCCCTCACCGGCGAGGGGGCCCACTGACGACGGCCGCGTCCGCCGCACCGCCCGCGACGGCTCTGACGGGCCCCGCCAGGGTGGTGCGAACCGGACCAAAGCCGCGAGCTTGACGGTGGTGGAGACCTCCGGGGAAAGTTGGGACACCCCCAGCCCCCCGGAGGTCTCTTCATGCATGCCCAGGACCCGCCGCACGAGGTCGAGAACTCGCGGACGTCGGAGGCCGGGGCCGGGTGGACGTGCGGCAGGCCGGGGACGTTCGGGCGGCTCATGCCCGAGCGCGTGCGGACGTTCTCCTGGCGCCGCCCGACGGTGCTGTGGCGGTCCCGGAACGACGTGGTGGCGCGGCTGTGGGGCGACCCGTCCAACGAGCTGCGGCAGCGGGCGGTGGCGGCGCTGGCCGAGCGCGGCGCGCCCGGATCGCTCACCATGCACCGTCCCGAACGCGAGTTCTCGTTCATCGTCATGGGCGACACCGGCGAGGGGGACCGGTCGCAGTACGCCGTCGTCCCGCCGCTGCTGTCGGTCGGGGCCGACACCGACTTCCTGGTCATCGCCTCCGACGTGATCTATCCGACGGGTGACACCGGGGACTACGAGGACAAGTTCTTCCGTCCCTACGCGGGGTACCCGGGGCCGATCTACGCCGTCCCCGGCAACCACGACTGGTACGACGGCCTGCGCGGCTTCCTGAACGTGTTCTGCCACTTCGACATGGACTGCACGCCGTCCTGGCCGGGACGGTCCGCCTGGCTGGCGCGGCGGCTGTGGCGCAGGTCGGGCGAGGTGGACGCGGCACGGCTCGCCGAGGTGCGGGCGCGGTACCGGGGCGCGCCGCGGCAGCGGGCCGTCCAGCCCGCGCCGTACTGGGCGATCGACACCCCGACGCTGCGGATCATCGGCATCGACACCGGCATCCGCGGCGGCATGGACGAGGAGCAGGGCCGCTGGCTGCGCGGCGTCTCGGCCGGTCCGAAGCCCAAACTGCTGGTCACCGGGAAGCCCCTGGTCGTGGAGGACATGGTCCATCCCGACCCGATCGCGGGCGGCGGCACCGTGGACGAGATCGTCCGCGACCCGGCGAACAACTACGTCGCGGCGATCGGCGGCGACATCCACAACTACGAGCGGTACCCGGTGAAGGTCGGCCGCCGGACGCTCCAGTACGTCGTCTCGGGCGGCGGCGGCGCGTTCATGCACGCGACCCACATCATCCCGAGGACGACCGTCGTGGACGAGTCGGAGTTCCGCTGCTACCCGCTGCGCGGCGACTCCCTCTCGCGCTACAGCCAGCTCTACGGGCGCTGGTTCCGGATGCCCTGGCTGTTCGACCTGACGCCGAAGGAGGCGACGGCGGCGGTCGAGCAGCGGCTCGGCATCAAGGCCGCCCGCCGCTACGAGGACGGGGAGGTGTCGCTGCGGGCCCGGTTCGTCGCCGCCGCCCTCGGCGTCCCGCGCGGGAAGCGCCCGCGCTGGAGGATCCGGCGACTGCCGGTGAAGCGCATCCCGCAGCGGTTCCGGTCGGAGATGGCCGACTGGGACAGCCCGCCGTTCTTCAAGAGCTTCCTGCGCCTGGACGTCACCGAGACCGAGCTGCGCGTCCGCTGCTACGCGGTCACCGGGTGCGGCGACCACGAGAACGCCCCGCCGGTCGAGGACGAGTTCGTCATCCCCCTGGCCTGAGCGCCCTCCCGGGCGTTTCTGTCGGACCCGGACGGCACAATGTGCCGGTGAGGATCGCCATCGCCATCGGGGCCGGAGGCGGGGGCGCGCTACGACCCCTCGCCGACGACGGCACGCCCCTGGCGGCGGCGGAGTCCGTGCCGTCGCTGGTGGCGGCGGTGGCCGAGCGCCAGCGCGCCGACCGTCCGCGCTGGGTGTGGTCGTCGTCCGCGCGGGTGTACCGGGCGCTGGTCGAGGCGGGCGTCCGGGTCGAGCGGTGCCACGACCTGGAGCTGACCGAGAGCCTGCTGTCCGGCTACGACGGGCGGTACGGGGAGCCCCGGTCGGTCGCGGCGGCGTGGGCGCGGATGCGCGGCGAGCCCGTCCCGGACGACCGTCCGCCCGCCGAATCCGGTCCGCAGGCGTCCCTCTTCGATGACGAGGAGGACGAGGGCGAGGACCTGGAGCAGATCGTCGCCGTCCACGCCGAGCAGCAGCGCCGCATCGCCCGCGTCCCCGGCTTCGCGCTGCTCTGCGCGGCCGAGTCGGCGGGGTCGCTGATCGCCGCCGAGATGACGCACGCAGGTCTGCCCTGGTCGGCCGCCGCGCACGACGCGCTGCTGACCGAGATGCTGGGGCCGCGCCCGTCCGGCGGGCTGCGCCCCCGCAGGCTCCAGGAGCTGGCGGACAAGATCAGCGCCGCGTTCGGACGCCACGTGAACCCGGACTCGCCAGCGCAGATCGTCAAGGCGTTCGCCGCGGTCGGCCACCCGGTGAAGACGACCCGCGCATACGTCCTGAAGGAGATCGACCACCCGGCCGTGCCCCTCCTCTTGGAGTACAAGGAACTGTCCCGCCTGCACACCGCCCACGGATGGGCGTGGCTCGACACGTGGGTGCACGAGGGCCGGTTCCGTCCGGAGTACGTGGTCGGCGGCGTCGTCTCGGGGCGCTGGGCGACCAACGGGGGCGGCGCGCTCCAGATCCCGCGCGTCCTCCGCTCGGCGGTCGTGGCGGACGAGGGCTGGTCGCTGGTCGTCGCGGACGCGGCCCAACTGGAGCCGCGCGTCCTCGCTGCGCTCGCGGGCGACCGAGCCTTCGCCGACGCCGCCGCCCAGGGCGACCTGTACGCCGCTCTGGCCGACGTGTTCACCCCGTCCGCCGACCTGACCGCCCGCGACAAGGCGAAACTCGCGCTGCTGTCGGCGATGTACGGCGGCGGAACGGGCGAGGCCGTGCAACTGCTGGGCGTCCTGAAGAAGCGCTTCCCGGACGCGTTCGAGTTCGTGGAGGCGGCGGCCCAGGCGGGGGAACGAGGTCACCTCGTCCGCTCCCGCCTGGGCCGGACCTGCCCGCCGCCGTCCGCCGACTGGCGCGAACTGACGTCCACGGGCGAGGACACCCGCTCGGCCTCGGCCGTCCGCAGCCGGGGCCGCTTCACCCGCAACTTCGTCGTCCAGGCGACGGCCGCCGACTGGGCCCTGACCCTGATGGCCCGACTCCGCCAACGCCTCACCGCGCTAGGCGACCCGCACCTGGTCTTCTTCCAACACGACGAGGTCATCGTGCATACGCCGACTTCTCTGGCGGACGAGGTCGTCGCCGCGATCGAGGCGTCCGCGAAAGAGGCGGGCCGCCTCCTGTTCGGAGAGACCCCGGTCGTCTTCCCGATGGAGGCGGCCGTGGTCCAGCGCTACTCCGACGCCAAGTGACTCACGACGGAGGAGCCAAGCGGAACCAGACCCGCAGCCGTCCGTCGTCCAGAACGTCGAACCCCCAGTCCTCGGAGAGCGCTTCGAGGATCGGAAGGCCGCGTCCGCCCAGGCCGCAGGGGTCGTCGGTGTAGTGCGGCAGTGTCCCGCCGCCCCCGTCCACGACGGCCACGGTCACGGTCTGTCCGTCGGTTTCGACTGACAGCTCGACGCTGTTCCCGCCGCCGTGGATGACCGCGTTCGTGCAGGTCTCCGACGTCAGGAGGATGCAGTCGTCCAGCGCGGGGTGGGCGGATCCGAGGAGTTTGGCGACCCAGTGGCGGGCGGCGGCGACGTGCTCGGTGTCGGACGGGAAGACCTGGAGGTGCCTCACGCCCGGGGAGGCGGTCACGTGGTGGTCCGGGTCGGGACGAGGGCGGCGAGGCTGCAAGGTTCGAGGCGCGTGTCGAGTCCGGCGACGGCCCGGTCGAGTCTGGTGACGTGGGCGAGGGTGTGGCCGGAGCTGTCGAGGAAGTAGAGCCGGCCGCGCTGCCTGCGGACGGTGACGGACTCGCCGATGTGCGGGACGAGCGGGTGGAAGACCCGCAGCAGCCTGGGGCGTTCCCAGGGGAGGGTGGAGGTCATCCAGCCGTGTTCGGCCAAGGCCCAGGCGAGCCGTCCGAGGTGATGGTCTTCGAGGTCCGCGCGTACGACCCGCGCGCCCGCTGACCGTCGTATTCTCATGTGCGTCCTCCTTGTGAGGATGGGCCGCGCGGCCGGGGGAGGGCTCCAATCCACACCCGGCCGCGCGGCGGCTTCTCAACCCGGCAGCGGACGTCCGCACCGGGCGGTGATCACTATCTGTGGTCACTTGGTTGCGCTCGCTTATCGTGAACCCGTCGCGGCGCGCTTGTCCATGCATCAGTGCAGTTGGTCCATGATTTTTTGTAGATCCGGTTGCAGCGCTCCGCGCGGCTGCCGCATGCTCCCGTCATGACCGGTATCAAGAGCCCTACGGTGCGTCACCGACGCCTGGCCCGCGAACTGCGCAAGCACCGCGAGCGCGCCGGCCTCACGACCGAGGCCGCCTCCGACCGGCTCGGCTGGTCACGCACCAAACTGGTGCGCTTCGAAGCCGCCAGAACCCGCCCCACGCCCGCCGACGTCAGCGCGGCGCTCGACCTCTACGGCGCGGACCTGCCCGACCGTGCGGCGCTCATGGACCTCGCCCGGCAAGCACGCCAACGCGGATGGTGGACGGCATACTCCGATGTCTTCCAGTCGTCCTTCGTGGCGCTTGAGGACGAGGCTTCGAGCATTCGAGGCTGGTATCCCCAGGTGATCCCAGGCTTGCTCCAGACCGATGCCTACGCCCACACGCTCCTCTCGGCAGGCGGTGTGGGCCTCGACCGCATAACGCTGGAGCGGCGCCTTCAAGCCAGACTCGCGCGAAGGGCCTTGCTCTCGCGCCCGTCGGCGCCGAGCTTGCACGTCGTACTGGACGAGGCTGCGATCAGGCGGGGTCCCACCACGCCGGGAGTCATGGCCGAGCAGTTGGCCTCATTGGAAGCCGCGGCCCGACGCCCCAACATCACGGTGCAGGTTCTGCCGTTCTCGGCCGGGATGCACGCGGGCTTGGACGGCGGTTTCGTCGTTCTCGGATATCACGAGCCCGAGGATCCGGACGTCGCCTACGTTGAGACTGCAGGTGGAGAGATCTACATTGAGAGTTCGCTCCACGTTGACCGGATTGGCCGGTTCTTTGAAGACGTCAGCGACGCGGCATGGTCGCCGGGCGAGTCGGCGGCCTTCCTCGCCGCGACCGCCAAGGAGGTCTCCCAGCATGGCGACTGTGCCTGAAAGTTCCATACTGACCTGGCGTAAGAGCACCCACAGCACGCCGAACGGCTCTGACTGTGTGGAAGTCGCCGCACTCATCCGGACCACGTTCGTGCGGGACTCCAAAGATCCAGGCGGCCCGAATCTGTCCGTCTCCTCAACCGACTGGCGAGCGTTCATGACCGCGATCAAAGAGGGGCCAGTCACGTGAACGTCCACGAGACACATGGCCTCAACTGGCGAAAGAGCAGCCACAGTTCAGCGCAGCACTCCGACTGTGTGGAGATCGCAGACGCTGGTCTGCGCGTCGCCGTCCGTGATTCCAAGGACCCGGAGGGGCCGAGGCTGGCTGTCTCTCTCGACGAGTGGCGGACGTTCACCTCAGCGGTGAAGGCGCGTCCCTGACATAAGCCTGGCGGACGCGGTTGGTTGGCTGTGGCGCTCAGCGGCGCGGGTGGGACAGCAGTGCGGCGTGGACGCGGTGTGCGGCGTCGGTCTGCGTGCCCGCGTCGATGAGGAGTTCGGGGCCGGCGAGGGGCGTGACGTCCTCGAAGCGGTCGCCGTGGTCGGTCAGCGTCCACCCGGGCCAGCGGGCGTTCACAGCCTCGACTTCGATGGCACATTCCAGCGACCACCAGTCGAGCCGCCGCCTGGGGACGTCCATGCATATCCCGCTCCAGGGGATGGCCTCCAGTACCGCGCTCTGCTGTCCCCGGTGCCGTTCGGCGAGCACGACGCCCGGTCCGGCCAGCAGCACCTGCTCCAGCCCCGGACTCCAGCGCCCGGCGAACCACGGCGCCGCCTCGCTGTGCTCGCGCACGGCGACGAGGACTGGCGCGACACGTCCGAAGTCGTCGTCCTCGGTGGGGGAGTCGGCCCACCCGGCGGGCAGTGGCCGCGAATTCTCCTCCAGGTGGCGGGCAGTGGCCGCGAATTCTCCTCCAGGTCCCACACCGTGTCGTAAGGCAAGCGCAGGTGGTCCAGCGCCTCGCGCAGCCCGCGCGCCGCCCACCGCACGCTCCATCCAGGCCACCGCTCGGCGACCGCTGCCAGCCACGCCCGGACCTCCAGGAGGTCACCGCGCGGCAGCGGCGGATCCTCGGCCAGGTGCACCAGCAGCAGCCGCCGCCGCTCGTCCAGCAGGACGACCCCGTTCCACCAGGTCGCGTTCACCCAGCCGCAGCTCTCACCGTCGTCGGCGAGACCCTGGGGACCGGCCAGCAGCTCCCGGTACAGCGCATGCGTGCCGCGCCGCCGCCCACGCACCCGGTAGCCGTGCTCGTCCACCGTCACCAGGTAGACGTGTCCGCCACTCATCCCCGCACGCTAGAGCGGCCGACCGCTAGAGACAATTGCCGCACACCGGCCGAGTGTGACGCCGGCGCGCTGATGTGGGCCGTCCGCAGTGACGTGGTTCGGCAAGGACGGACCGGAAGCCTCCGAGATGTCATCCTGGCGTTGCGAAGAAGGTGTGATCGTTCCATGTCGCTGGGTGACCTCCGTTCGTGGCCAACGCCGTCGCGATCGCTGGGAGGCTGATGAGGGGTCTTCGGTGATGGAGGGCATGCCCGAGGGGCCAGCGGAGGACTGGAAACCTTACGCTGTCCAGCTGGGCGACCGGTTGACCCGTGATGGCGTCCTCACTGACCCGGCCCTGCACCGGGCGGTCGTCAACGTCCCTCGGCATCTGTTCGTCCCGACGTTCTTTCCGTCCACCCCGACCGGCTATGGGCCGCCTGTCACGTCGCGGACGCCCGGTTACCTGAGCGCCGTCTACAGCGACCAGACGCTGGTGACCCGCCTTGCCGAGCATCACGGCGGTACCTTCGCCGTCTCAAGTTCCACCGCTCCCAGCCTGATGCTGCGAATGCTGCGCGAGCTGGACCTGCTGGACGCGATGCGGGTGCTGGAGATCGGCACCGGTACCGGCTACAACGCCGCGCTGCTGTGCGAACGCCTCGGAGACCGGCTGGTGTGCACCATCGACGTCGATCCGGACGTCACCACGACCGCTTGGCGGCACCTGAAAGCCGCCGGGTACGACCCGGTCGCAGGCTGTCGCGACGGTCAGGACGGCTACCCCGAGCGAGCCCCGTTCGACCGGATCATCGCGACGGTGTCGTTCCCGCGTGTGCCGTGGGCTTGGGTGAAGCAGACCGTCCCGGGCGGCCTGATTCTCGCCGACCTGCGGCCACCCGGCGCGCTCTGGACGGGCGGCCTGGCCAAGCTCACCGTGGACCACGGATCGGCAAGCGGCCACCTGCTGCCCTGCCGCGCGGGCTTCATGCCCGCCCGGCACGGCGACGCGTCCGGCTACCCCGAGCCGCCCGCGCTCGACAAGACCCGCGCCCGCCGCCGCGCCACGGCAGTGCCGGGCGAAGCGCTGATGGCCGAGGGGCTGGGGCTGATGGTGTGGGCCAAACTGCCGGGCCTGATCGTCTTCCCAGGTGCGGACGAGGTGACGCTCATCGCGAACCGGTCGTGGGCGACCGTCCCGCGTCGTGGTGTGGGCCTCGTCAGGTTCGGCGGTTCCGGGGACGTCTGGGAAGTCGCTGAAGCGGCGCGCGCGACTTGGCTGGGGGCCGGGTCCCCGACGGTCGAACGTTTCGGGCTGACGGTGAGGGCCCACGAGCAGACCCTTTGGCTTGACCGGCCCGACATTCCAGTCGGCTGGCTGTGAGGCGTTCGCGTCTCGCGCGGGGGCGGAAAAAAGTTGAGTGATTTTCATGTTGGGTCTTCCGGGGAGCCGCCGGCCGGGTTATTACCGGGGGTAACACCCAGCCCGGGAGGTCCCCCATGTCCCACCCCCGGCCACGGCTGCGGACGTGTTTCGTCGCAGCCACCGCCGCCCTCTCCCTCCTGTCCCTCGCCGTCCCCTCCGCGAGCGCCGCCCCCACCACGGCCGTGGTGGCGAGCACGCCGCTGCCCGCCGACCTGGAGCAGATCCGCGCGGCCGAGGCCACCAAGCTGTACGGCAGCCCGGAGGAACGCCCGATGGCCCAGCGCAAGACCGGTCTGATCTCCCTCGGTGACTCGGAGATCTCCGGTGAGGGCGCCGGTTCCTACTGGCCGGACACCGCCGGCCCGACGAACTGGTGCCACCGCTCGCAGGAGGCCGCGATCTACCGCACCACCATCCCGGCGGACGTCTCCACCAACGTCTCCTGTTCGGGCGCGGCCACCTACCACATCAAGATCGGCGGCGTGAAGCAGTACGCCGACCAGCTCGTCCAGAGCGACAACCTCGCGATCAAGGCCCGCAACACCCGCCTCAAGATGGTCGTGCTGGTCGTCGGCGCGAACGACGACATCCAGTTCGGCCCGGTGATGACCGACTGCGTCGAGCGCTGGATCCTCTCCAAGGGCACGTGCGAGCCGACCTACGCCCCCGGCTGGCAGGCCCGCGTGGACGGCATGGTGCCGAAGGTGGCGGCCACCGTCACCGACCTCAAGAAGGTCATGCGGGACGCCGGGTACACCGACGACTCCTACAAGCTCGTCCTGATGAGCTACCCGTCGCCCATCAGCCCCGACATGGCCGACAACCCGAACTTCCCGGGCAAGCTCCCCGGCGGCTGCCTCGGCTACGACTCCGACGCGGCCTGGGGGCGCAACGCGGCCGTCCCGGCCTTCGAGGTCGGCATCCGCAGGGCCGCCCAGCAGTCCGGCGCGATCTACCTGGACGCCTCGCGGCTGTTCCACGGGCACGAGGTCTGCACCGAGACGACCTGGGCGCGCGGCTTCTTCTACGACGGTTCGTTCCCGCCGGACGAGAACTCCGTCCGGCAGTCCTACCACCCCAACGCCGCAGGTCACGGCGCGTTCGCGTCGTGCTTCAGCCAGCTTTACGACTCCGGGCTGCGCGAGGCGTCGTGCGCCGACCCCGCGTCCACCAACACCGCCAAGCTCTACCCCGGCGCGTGGGACGACAAGTTCAAGCCGCTCAAGAACCAGGCCACCGGCCAGTGCGTTGACGCCAACGGCGGCTCGTCGCGCAACTACACCGCCGTGGTCGGCTGGGCCTGCCACGGGGGCCGCAACCAGACCTGGTGGTACGACCCGGCGTACAAGTCCATCCACAGCGGGCTGTCGCACGACCGGTGCCTGGACTCCCGCGACATCGCCGCCCCGACCGCCGCCATCCTGTGGGACTGCCACGGCGGCACGAACCAGCAGTGGACGATGCCGTCCGACGGCACCATCCGTCCGGCCACCGCGAACGGCCTGTGCCTGACGCAGCCGGTCGCGGACAAGGCCGTGGCGCTGCAGCCCTGCAACGGCTCGGCTTCCCAGCGCTTCGCCTGACCCCGCCCGCGGAGGAAGGCCCCGGTGACGCCGGGGTCTTCCTCCGCTCGTTCAGTGGCCGTTGAGCCGCCGCATGATCTCGACGAACTGCTTCTGCTGGGCCGCCGACAGCGGGGCGAGCAATTCCTCCTGGATGCCGTCGAGCACGGTGTCCAGCTCGCGCAATGTCGCCGAGCCGGCGGCGGTGATCGAGACGATCTTCCGACGCCGATGGGCGGGGTCGATCTCGCGTGCCACGAGGCCGAGTCCTTCGAGGTCGCTCAAGGCGGCGGTCACGTCGCTGCGGTCGATGCCGGTGTCGCGGCCGAGGTCGGCCTGGCTCTCCGGCCCCCACTGCTCGAGCGCGACGAGAAGCCGGTAGTGGTACCCGCGCAGCCCGTTCCCGTGCTCGGCGAAACCCGCGGCCAGCAGCGCGGACGCCCGCGCGGCGGCCTGGCCCAGCAGCCATGTGGGGCGGTCCTTGAGCCGGTCCGGGGTGCGTTGCGGTGCGGCGTGCTCGCGCATGGCCCCGAGTGTAGGCCACTTGTTGGCGCGCCCAACGGTTGTTATGTTGGACGCGCCAACATTGGTAGAGCCAACAATTGGGGCGGGGATGTCGACCAACACGCTGCGCATACTCATCATCGGACGTACCGGTTCAGTGCTGGTGGACGCCGTGGCGATGCTGCGCGAACGGGGATACGCCGCGAACGCCACCAACCAGTTCGACACGCTGCTCGACGACTACGACGTCCGCGAGCCCGACCTCGTGATCTTCGGCGGCATGGTGCCGCCGGAGAAGAAGGAGCGGATGCGAGCCGACATCCGTGAACTCAACCCTCAGGTGACCTTCATGCAGGGGTTGGGCGGTATCGCCCCACTGCTGATCGCGCAGGTCGAGGAGTTCGCGAAGGGAGCGGCCTCCGGTGTGGAGTACGACGCGAGCGCACGGGCGTTCCACATAACGCTGGACGCCGCCGCCTCCGTCATGGTCGAAGGGCTCTGGGCGAGGTTCGTGCCGCCAGAGCCGGTCGCGCAGTCAACGCTCGTCTTCAACGGCGAGCTCGC
Source organism: Actinomadura logoneensis (assembly GCF_003428695.1). Classification (GTDB taxonomy): domain Bacteria; phylum Actinomycetota; class Actinomycetes; order Streptosporangiales; family Streptosporangiaceae; genus Spirillospora; species Spirillospora logoneensis. The sequence continues at coordinate 16,896 of NZ_QURH01000255.1, read as the reverse complement.
GGCCGGCGCGCACCAGATAGCGATCCCGGACGAGGTGCCAGAGCAGGGCTCGTACGCCGCGGTGCGGATCGGGGACCGCGTGTCCGCGTTCCAGATCGGCGAGACCCCGGCATCGGTCAAGCGCATCGCCGCCGACCAGTCCCTCCCGGCCCCCACCCCGGTCACCACCCACTTCCCCTGGACCTGAGCCCCCCGGGTGCGGTCAGTCGAGCCAGACGTGCTGGCCTTCGGGGGTGACGGTGAGGCCGAAGCGGTCGGGGGTCGGACGGTTCCAGGCGTTCCACTGGTGGACGGCCGCTTCCAGCTCGTCCCACAGGTCGCGCGGACCGCGTTGGACGACCTCCGCGCGGGACGCGTCGCCGGGAAAGATCGCGAGCGCGTGGGAGTCGCCCTGCCTCGCCGCGACGCGCAGGGTGCCGTCCGCGTTGGTGACGGCGTGGCCCCGCACGTCCGGGAGGAGGCCCGCGACAGCCAACGAAAGACCCTCCGGTGCGGACGCGAGGTCGTGCGGGTCGAGCGTGCTCACCGACTCGCGGGGCTCGCCGCTGATCGGGTCCTCCGGTGGACGCTGGGAACGCAGCGGCATGAAGCCGGACGGCCCATGAAAGCGTCCAGTCGCGATGCCGTCGTTGACAGTGAGCCGCACGATGTGGCCCGTCTGCCAGCCAGGCGTCCACGGCAGCACGATTACGCCACCGGCCTTCGACTGCCCGACCCACTCATACGGGATGCGGGTGACACCGCAGGTGACGTGGACGCGATCGTAGGGTGCGCGTTCGGGGTGCCCGAGTGCGCCGTCGCCGACGATGACGGACGGCATGAGGCCGACGCTCTGGAGGTTGGCTCGGGCCTGGGCGGCGATGGCAGGGTCGATCTCGACGCTGACGACGCCGTTCTCGCCGAGAAGTGAGGCGAGCAGACCGGCCGTCCAGCCCGTGCCGGTGCCGATTTCGAGGACGACGTCGCCTTTCGCCGGAGCGAGCAGTTCGAGCATGGCGAACACGAGGCTCGGCGCCGAGCAGGAGCTGGTGGCCACGGCGAACGGGTCACCGGGTTTGTCCTTGATGTCGAGCGCGCCGTCATTGAGCTGGACGCCGATTGCAACGTCCGAATACACCGCGCGGAGCCAACCGGCTGGGTCGAGATCGCGGTCGATCCACGAAGCGGGATCGTCCGGTAGCGCACCGACCAGCGCCACAGCCGGAATGAACCGTTCCCGAGGCACCGCATGCGCTGCCTCGGCCCACGCTTCCGGCACCTTCACCCCGCCGAAGTCCACACGGACATTGTCCGTTCGCGCTCGCACAGTGAGCAAGCGGTCGCCGAATGTCGCGGCGGGGTGACGCCTGGCATCCCCTGGCCCTAGCGATCAAGCCACGACTCAAGTGCGGTGTTCGAGCGTCCGGGGCGAGACGATGGGGGGATGCCACATGATCGACTCCTGCGGGCCCGAGGCTCGTTGCTCGGGCTGGCGCTCGGGGACGCGCTCGGCTCCCAGTTCTTCGTTCCCTCCAACCGTCCGCACCTGGACGCCCGGTCGCTGCCGCCCTCGCCCTGGCAGTGGACGGACGACACCGAGATGGCCTGCTCGGTCTACCTCGTCCTCGCCGTCCACGGGGGCGTCGAGCAGGACGCGCTCGCCGCGTCCTTCGCCGAACGGCACGACTTCGACCGCGGGTACGGCCCCGCGACGAACCGGATGCTGAGGCTGGTGCGGGAGGGCGGCGACTGGCGCGAGCTGGCGGCCGGTCCGTTCGACGGGTCCGGCTCGTGGGGGAACGGGGCCGCCATGCGTGTCGCTCCTCTCGGCGCGTACTTCGCGGACGATCCGGCCGAGGCGGCTCGGCAGGCCGCGCTCTCCGCGACCGTCACGCACACCCACCCGGAGGCCGTCGCGGGAGCGGTCGCGGTGGCCGTCGCCGCAGCGCTCGCCGCGTCGGGGCCGCGGCGGCCGGGACCGTTCATCGACGGGGTTCTCGAGTTCGTCCCGGCCGGGACGGTGCGCGACGGGCTTCAGGAGGCGCGGCGGCTGCTGACCTTGTCGGATGCTGAGACCGTCGCCCGCGTCCTCGGCAACGGACGCGCCGTCGCCGCCCACGACACGGTGCCGTTCGCGGTCTGGGCCGCCGCCCGGAACCTCGGCGACTTCGAGCGGGCCTTCTGGACGACCGCGTCCGCCGGCGGGGACGTGGACACGACCTGCGCGATCGTCGGCGGCATCGTCGCCTCGGGGATGGAGCCGGGCCGACTGCCCGAGGCGTGGCGAGCCGCGGTGGAGCCGCTTCCGGACTGGGTTTCCGGCGCCTGACCCGCGTGGACGGCGGGTTACGAGGTGCAGGTCGGGGTGGTGGGGACGGTGCCGGTCACCAGGTAGGTCGCTTGGGCGGTTCGGGCGCAGGCGGAATTGAAGAAGGCGGTGTGGCCGCTGGTATCGGCCACGAGCAGGTGACTGCGGGCGATCTCGCGGTGCAGGCCCTGGGCCCAGACCAGCGGGGTGGACGGGTCGTACCGGGTGCTGGTGATCAGGATCGGGGGAGTCCCGGTGACCCGCTGCGGGCCCCACGGGTCGGACGCCGGGAGGGGCCAGGACGCGCAGAGGTCGGTCAGCGCCCACGCCTCGGACGCGCCGCCGGTGTGCGGGGAGATCGCGCGGACGTGCCGGAGGCGGGACGCGGTGTCGGCGTAGCCGCGCAGTTGCGGCGGGAAGCTCTGGCAGCCGATGGCGGCGTAGGCGTCCTGAGGCTGGCCGACCATGGTGTTGTCGGCGAGGACGGACGCGTCGCCCGCTCGTGCGCGCGCGATGCCGTCGCCCAGGACCGTCCAGGACGAGGGGAGCACCGCGGACGGGCCGAACATCAGCAGGTTCGGCAGCACCATCCGGATCGCCTGGTCGTCCATCGCCTTCGGACCGGTCTTGGTGTTCGGGGCCGGGATCGGCGCGCGGGCGGCGCGGGCGAGCAGGTCGTCCCAGACCTTGAGGACGTTCTGCCCGTGCAGCGCGCAGGACGCGGACGCCGAGCACCAGGCGGCGAACCGGCGGAACACGGTGGACAGCGCCGACGCTTCCTCGTAGAGGAAGTCGCGCGGGCCGACGGCGTGGTCCATCGCGCCGTCCAGCACCATCGTGCGGACGCGGTGCGGGAACAGGCGGGCGTAGGTCTGGCCGAGATACGTCCCGTAGGAGAGCCCCAGGTAGCTGACCTTCTTCTCACCGAGCGCGGCACGGATCGCGTCCATGTCGCGGGCCGCGCTCGGAGTGTCGACGTGGGCGGCCAGGCCGGGCGGGGAGCTCCTGACGCACGACTGCCCGTAGGCCGCGCTCTGCCGCCGGACCGAGGCGAACTGGGCGGGGGAGTGCGGGAAGACCGGCACGTCGGCGGAAAGGGCCGGGCCGCCGCAGGTCACGGCGGTGCTCGCGCCGACGCCGCGCGGATCGAAGCCGACGATGTCGAACCGGTTCCGCAGCGGCGCGGGCATCAGAGCCTCGCCGCCCTCGGCGACCAGCTCCGCGCCGGGCGCGCCGGGGCCGCCGAAGTTGACCAGCAGGGTGCCGATCCGGTGTTTCCGGTCGAGCGCGGACAGGCGGGACAGGCGGAGCGTGATGATCCGTCCGCGCGGGTCGGCCCACGACAGCGGCACCGTGACGTCCGCGCACCGCGCCCGCCCGCCGCCAGGACAGGGCCCCCAAGCGGGTGCGGGCGCGGTGGACGGCGCGGCGAGCGCGGTTCCCGAAGCCGAGGCGGTGGCGGTCAGTCCCGCGACGGCGAGTGTCACCCAACGTGATCTCCTCATGCGGGGGACGCTACAGAGACCGCTTCTCCCGCTCATCCACCCTCGGGCTGACGCACGATCAGCCGACGGGATGAGCGGCCTTCCGCCCAGCCCCAGGGTCCTCCGCGGTCACGGCTTGGCGAACTGCTCCACCAGCACCGCGTATCCCTCGCCGCCGCGTCCCTCGGCGACGGCGCGTCCGGCGATGTCCTCGATCAGTTTCGGCAGCTCCGCGCTGACGCCGAGCGCCTCGCTGGTCTCGACGAGGTGGCGCATCGCGGCGACGTGCGTGTTCAGGGACGAGTCCAGGCCGGGGTACTCGCCGTCGTCCACCTGCCGCGCGTAACCGGGGAGCCAGGCCGCGACGGTCTCGACGCCCTGGACGGCGAGCGGCGCGAACGACGAGGCGTCCACGCCCGCGGCCTTCAGCAGCGCCACGCCGTGCAGGAAGCCGTTCAGCATGTTCCACATCAGGCTCAGGGCGGCCGTCTCGTGGAGTGCGGTGAGCGTGGGATCCTCGCCGAGGTGCCGCGCCCCTGAGCCGAGGCTCAGCAGGGTCGCCGCCTGCGCGTCGTAGACGGCACGAGGGCCGCTGTAGACGATGGTGGCGTCCCCGCCGATCACATCCGGCGCGGCCATGATCGCGCCGTCGAGGTAGGCGGCTCCTTGACGCTCCGCCCAGGCCGCCAGGTCGCCCGCGTCCCGCGCCGTCCCGGACGTGAGGTTCACCAGGACCCGTCCGTCCCAGCCACCGGTCGCGTCGAGGACGTCGCGGACGGCCGCGTGGTCGGTGAGACACACGACCACGAGCGGACTCGCCGCGACCGCGTCCGCGACCGAGCCGGCCGCGGTCGCCCCCTCGGCGACGAGCCCCTCGGCCTTCGACGCCGTCCGGTTCCAGACCGTCGTCGGATGACCGGCGCGCAGGAACGCCGAGGCCAGTGCCCGCCCCATCAGCCCGAGGCCGAGGACCGTGACGGGAGTTCTGTTGTGGTTGTCCATGGTTTCCGCCTTTTCGTGGTGACCGATGGCAGAATCCTCAACGTTCACACCGGTATGAAGGTCAAGGGGGAAGCGCGGTGCGGATCGGGGAGCTGAGCCGGAGGACGGGGGTGAACGCGCACCAGCTGCGCTACTACGAGACCCAGGGGCTGCTGGCGCCGGAGCGGAGGCCGAACGGCTACCGCGAGTACGCCGCCGACAGCGTGCTGGTCGTGGCGCAGATCCGGCGGCTGCTCGCGGCCGGGCTGTCCACGCAGGACATCGCCTACATCCTGCCCTGCGCCACCGGCCCCGACGCGGTGGTGGAACCCTGCGCCGAGCTCATCGACATGCTCCGCGCCCGCCTGGGCGGCCTGGACGAGCACATCGACACGCTCACCCGCACCCGCGAGACGCTGAACGACTTCATCGCGGCCACCGAGCGCCACCTCCAGGACGCCTGAAGAAGCCCAGGAGGTGGCGCGGCAAGGCGTCGGAAGCGGCTAGGACTGGGCCTTTTCGTAGAACGCCCGGACTCGGGCCGCCTGACCGTGCTCGTCCAGTTCGACGACGTCCAGAGCTCGGTTGCCGTTCTCGCGCCAGTACAGCAGGGCGTATCCGCCGGGACTGGTCAGGAACGCCTCTTCGGTGAACCGCAGCGCCGGCGCGAGTTCCAGGCCCCGCTCGAAGTGGCGGCGCAGCTCCGCCCTGCCCCGCAACCGTCCGTCCGGACGGTCCCAGCGGGTCACGACCGTGGCCGCCGCGAAGTCGACGTCCTCCGCGTAACACGCCATGACGGCGTCCAGATCGCGGGCTTCCCAACCGGCCAGCCACTGATCCGCGTGTGCTCTCGCATCCATGCCGACCAGTATTCGCGAACGGTCGTCCCGTGCCTCGCGCGGACGCTCGTCGGGCGCCTCGCGCGGATGCTCGTCCCGGGCCTCGCCCGGACGGTCGTCCCGCGCCCCGCCGCCCCAGGTGCCCGAGTTATCCGACCGGCAGGCAGATCGCCCAGGCGGTGATCGTGGCACCGGGAGTGTTGTCCAGCGTGGTGGGGACCTCCCAGCCGGTGTTGTTGTTGATGGGATGGCCCTTCTCCCCGAGTCCCGCGTAGCTGTTGGGCTGGGGTGTGTATCCGCCGCTGACCACCGTGTAGCCGGAGGGGCACTGGGCCGTGGCCACGGCCACCCCGTTCGTCGGGACAGGGGTGCCGTTCACCGTGATCGTGGGTCCGGAGGCGCCGTTCGCGCCGGTCGGACCAGTAGGGCCTGTCGGGCCTGTCGCTCCCTGCGTTCCCGCGGGGCCTGTCGCTCCTTGCGCACCCGCCGGTCCCGTGGGGCCCGTCGGACCGCGCGGGCCCTCGGGTCCTGGCGGGCCTTCGGGGCCTGTCGGGCCGACCCGCCCCGAGCACTCGTCATGCCGAGGACAGGAGCCCGAGCATCCCCGGTCGTGCCAGTGGCAGGTTCTCGGACACCGTGAGTGGTGTCGAGGGCAGGAGGTCCGGGTGGCGTGGCCGCCGTCGCGGCCGAAGGCCGGCTGGGTGGCGCTGCCGCCGAAGGCCGGCTGGGCGGCGATGCCGCCGACACCGACCGCTGCGGTGAGAGCGGTGGTGGAGAGCCATCGAGTGATCTTCATCCAGTGAGCCCTTCTCGGTTCCCGTGGGAGTCCGGACGTCGGCAGGGCGCCCGTTCTTGGCCGCCGCCCGCCTGGTGACCGCCGGCTGCCGCTCGCGGCACCGGACGGCGGCGAACACCACCGTGTTCGCACTCCAGATCCGGCCAACCCTCGGCTGACCAGCGACGATGTGATGTCTCCCCGAGTCGTTCCCCGGAACTCGATCAAGGGAAACCCCAGGTCCGCCCGACCGACGGCCAGGTCGTCCGGCGCGCCCGCAGCTCGCCGGGACAGGCGAAAACGGTCCGCCGGACGACCCGGCGGACCGTTAGGAGTAGCGAGGACGGTCGGTGTCAGGGATGCCGGCGGACGGCCACCAGCGCGTTGGTCGTGAAGTTCACGGTGAACGAGCCGCCCAGGCCGTCGATGGCCCGCCCGAGCCCGTCCAGCAGCTCGTCCATCTTCGGCGCGGGGATGTGCGGGGCGACCCCCGTGGTCGGGACGTGGTCGAGCCACTCGTCGCGCGTGTAGCGGCGCGTCCACTCGTACTCCCAGGTCTCCGGGCCGGTGAACGCGGAGGTCGCGCGGATGCCCTCGGACGCTCTTTCCACGATGGCCTTCGCCCCGTTCGAGTTCGCCCTCGGACGGCTCAGGGCCTCCAGTTCGGGCAGGACGCGGGAGTAGACGGGGGCGAACGCCTCGGCGGCCTCGGACTCGGGCTCGAAGAGGTGCCAGAACGCGGCGAGCACACCGTCCGGACGCAGGACCTCGGCGGCCTTCGCGGCGGCGGCGTCCGGCTCCAGCCAGTGCCACGTCGTCGCGGACACGACGGCGTCGAACGTCCGGCCGGACGCGTCCCACTCCTCGAACTTCGCGACCTCGACGTCCAGGCCCCGGGAGCGGGCGAACTCCGCCATGCGCGCGTCGGCGTCCACGCCGAGGACCGCGCATCCCGCCGCCTGGAACTGGCGCGACGCGATACCGGTGCCGCAGCCGACGTCGAGGACGTCCCGGCCGGGCGCGGCGGCGACGATCCGGTCGATCAGCGCCTGGGGGTAGGCGGGCCGGGCGCGGTCGTAGCGGGCGGCGGACGCGCCGAACGACTCGGCCATCTCGCGGGCCTGGTGGGCCTCGCGCCCCGCGAAGGGACGGGGCGGCCCGGACGGTAGAGTGGGCATGCGCCCACATTAATGGGCACCTGCCCACTCAACAAGGGGGACCGCCGCGCATGCCGACCGGAGTGGCCATCCGCGACCCGCGCCAGCACCTGTTCGACGCGGCCGAGCGCGTCCTGCTGGCCGCCGGCCCGAACGCGCTGACCAGCCGCGCCGTCACCGCCGAGGCGGACGTCGCCAAGGGCGTCCTGCACCGGCACTTCGCCGACTTCGACGCCTTCCTCGCCGAGCTCGTCGAGGACCGGACGCGGCGCGTCGAGGCGGACCGCGCCGCGCTCGTCGCCGCCGCCGGGACCGGCGAGGTGGTCGGCAACCTCACCGCAGCGATCACCGCGCTGTTCAGTCCCGTGGCCGTGGCGATGGTCGCGCTGGTCACCTCCCGGGACGGCCTGCGCGCCCGGCTGCGCGCCGCCGGACTGCCGGGGCTGCCCGTCCTGACCCAGGGCACCGCCATGATCGCGGAGTACCTGGAGGCCGAACGCGCGGCCGGCCGCGTCGCCCCCGGCGCGAGCGCCGACACCCTCGCCCTCATGCTCGTCGGCAGCGCGCACATGCACTTCACCAGCGGCGACGGCGGCGACGCGACCCTCCGCGAGATCGTCGCCACCACCGTCACCCTCACGGGCTGACCGCCGCCCGGGAGCGCAGCGCCGCATCACCGCAGCGCTCCCCGCCGCATCACCGCGGCGCTCCCCGCCGCGTCGTCGCGCCTCTACCCGGCGGCCTTCGCGGCCTGTTCCAGCTTGTCGCGGTAGTCGGCCCACCAGGCGAGGTCGCTCTCGGGCATGTTCTCCCGGCCGACGCGCATCCCGACCATCCCGTCGATGAGCTCGCGGACGACGTCGGCGTGCCCGGCGTGCCGGTGCACCTCCGTCGCCACGTGGACGAGGATCCGGTCGAGCGTCACGTCCGCGCGCTCGGCGGGCCACCAGCGGACGCGGCCCGGCGCGTCCAGCGGGAGCTCGGTGATGGTCGCGTCGGCGAACGCGCGCACCCGCTCGTACAGCCCGAGGATGTCCGCGCGCGACTCGTCGGGGGTCGCCCACATGTCGGCGTTCGCCTCGGCGTCGTCCTGGATCCAGGGCAGGTGCTCGGGGAAGGGACGGCCGAACGTCTCGCCGAAGTACAGCGACTCGACGCCCGCCAGGTGCTTCACCAGGCCCAGCAGGTTGGTCCCGGTCGGGGTCATCGGACGGCGGACGTCGTACTCGGACAGCCCCTCCAGCTTCCAGAGCAGGGCGTCACGGCCCGCGACGAGGTATTCGTGCAGGTGGCTCTTGGTGTCGGTGCGCGGTTGTGTCATGCGGCCAGTCTGACGGCCGCACCCGTGCCGATGTCCACCCGTTTCCCGCTAGTGTGCCGGGCATGGTCAGTGTCGCCCTTTTCCACCACGTCCAAGGGCTGACGCCCGGGGTCCTGGAGTTCGCCGAGACCCTGCGCGCGGCGGGCCACGAGGTGGTCACGCCCGACCTCTTCGAGGGCCGCACGTTCCCGACGCTCGAGGACGGCGTCGCCTACGCCGAGGGCGAGCTCGGGACCGCCGAGACGATGCGGCGCGCGGGCGCCGTCACCGCCGAGGTGTACGCGGGGTTCTCGTTCGGCGCGGTCGCGGCGCAGTACCTCGCCCAGACCCGGCCGGACGCGCGCGGCGCGCTGCTCTACGAGGGCGCGATCCCGCCGCGGTTCTTCGACGTCCCGTGGCCGGTCGGCAAGCCCGCGCAGGTGCACGTGGGACGGGACGACCCGTGGGCTCCGCAGGACGAGTACGACCTGTTCGTGCAGGCCGCCGGGGCCGAGCTGTACCTCTACGACGCGCCCGGCCACCTGTTCGCCGACTCGTCCCTGCCGTCGTACGACCCGGACGCGACCGGACGGCTCGTCGAGCGCACGCTCGACTTCCTCCGCGCCCTGGAACCCACCGCCGTCTGACCGCCGTCCCGGCGTCCACGGCCACCGATCGCCCGGCGTTGCCACGGCCGCGGCTAGCGGTCGTGCGCCGACGCCTCCTTGGCGACGCGCTCCAGCCGGTCGCGGTACCGGGCCCACCAGGCGGCGTCGCCCTCGGCCATGTTGCCGCCGTCCGGACGCCGGCCGACCGCGCCGTCCACCAGCTCGCGGACGATGTCGGCGTGCCCCACGTGCCGGTGCGTCTCGCCGATCATGTGCACCAGGACGCGGTGCAGCGTCAGCTCCGGCCCGCCGCCCCAGGGGAGGCGGCCGACCGCGTCCAGCTCCAGGTCGGCGATGAGCGCGTCCGAGTGCCGCCACGCCCCCCGGCCGCCGCGCCCCTACCGCCCCCTTCCGCACGAAGGGGCGCGGCGGCGCGGCCTCCTCTTCGGACGTTCCGGACGGCGGCCGTGGAATGCCGGACGGCGAATGATCCACGCGGTCTGGCGGTCCGGACGCGCGGGGGAGGAGGATGGACGGGTGACGGATTACGCCCGTGAGTTGAGGCGGCTCGTCGGCACCCGGCCCCTGCTGCTGCCGAGGACCTCGGCCGTCCTGGTGGACGAGGCGTGGCGGCTGCTGCTGCTCGACCGCGCGGACGGCTCCGGCTGGTGCCTGCCCGGCGGGCTCATGGAACCCGGCGAGTCCTTCGAGGAGACCGCGCGGCGCGAGGTGCGCGAGGAGGTCGGCGTCGAGCTCGGTGAGCTCACGCTGCTCGACGTCTTCTCCGGCGCCGAGTACTACTACCGGTTCCCGCACGGCGACGAGATCTACACCGTGACGGCGGCCTACCTCGCCCGCGTGCGCTCGGACGCCGTCCTCGACGTCGATCCCCGGGAGGCGCGGGAGGCGCGGTTCTTCGACATCGACGACGTCCCGGAGGACGTCCTCGCCACCGAGCGCCCGATCATCGCCCGGTACGCCGCGCACCTGAAGTCGAGCAGGCCGGCCGGGGAGTAGCCCGGCCGCGATCTGAGTATGTGAGCGGATATGCGGTCTCGGACGCGCGTTCGAGGATGGACGGGTGCGCAGACCTCTCGTGCCCTTGACGGGCCTCGTCCTCGTATCGTCCCTCACCGCCTGCGGCCTGACGCCGACCGCCGAGAACAAGGCCGTCTCGAACGCCCGCGACACGGCGCGCCGGATGAGCAACGTCCTGATCGGCGCCCGGTCGCTGTGGCGTGCCCGGGACATCGGACGGCGCGCGTCCGAGATGAAGGACGCCGAGGTCCTGAAGGTGTCCGGGACGTCCCGGCGTGACGGCGACGGCGTCCGGCTGATCATCCGCGTGGAGGGGCGGGCGACGGACGCCATGAACGCCGACGAGGTCGTCGCCAGGCCCTGCTTCGAGTTCCGGGTCTCCGACCGGGTCGAGTGGGACACCACGCCGCCGAAGGTCGACTGCCCGCCGAACCCGCCGCTCACCTTCGGCCCCTGGCCGAAGGACCCCGAACTGCCGTCGGTGGCGCGGCTGCGGAAGGCGGTCCCGGGCGTCCCGAAGGGCGGGCGCGCCGACGAGGCGAAGGTCCGCCGGGCCGTGGAGGCGCTGCGCCTGGACCCGGCGATCATCACCGAATACCTCACGCAGGGCGACACCGTCGGCGTCTCGCTGACCGTCAAGCCGTATCTGGACGGCGCGCTGGACTGCGTCCTCGTACGCGTCGCGCCCGGCAGGACCGACGTGTTCGTCCCGTCCACCATCCAGCGGATGCCGGGGGAGGGCGGGTGCTCAGCGGGCAACGCCATCAGCCCGATGCCGCCGCCGCACTGACGACCCCCGGCAGCAGCGCCAGGGGACTCGCCGTGGTCGGTGAGCGTGATGGTGCGGTAGCCGTGGGGTGACAAGGCGAAACCCCCTCCGTGCTCATGCGCGACGGGGGTCCGGGTAGGAGAACCAGCCGGTCAAGGGCGGCTGTCGTCGGCCCCTTCGGAGGTCCCCGGTGATCCGCTCCCGGCCGGGGCGGGCACGGTTCCGGACGTCGGCGGGCCGGGTTCGGTGCTCGCGACCCTCGCCAGCGTGTACGAGGGACGCTCGTTGAGCGCCGCGACATCCAGGAAGGACGTCTGCCGGTACGCGCCCGCGATGCTCTCCAGCTCGTGCGGCGCCAGCACGTCCTCGATCCGGTGGAAGCCGTCGGGCGCGCGCTGCTCCACGGTGTGCAGGACGCGGTCGGCGGGCATGTCCCGGCACGCCAGCACGATCGCGTTGACGGTCCTGCGCCGCGCCGCCTCGTACTGCGCCAGCCCCTCGTCGGCGTCGCCCGCGCGGGCCAGCTCGTAGGCGAGCGTTCGCGCGTCCAGGACGGCCTGGGACGCGCCGTTGGAGCCGATCGGGTACATCGGGTGGGCGGCGTCGCCGAGCAGGGTGACGCGCCCGTGGGTCCAGCGCGGCAGCGGGTCCCGGTCCACCATCGGGTACTCCAGGATCCGCTCCGCGCCCCGCAGCAGCGCCGGAACGTCCAGCCAGTCCCACCTCCAGTCGGCGAAGTGGGGCAGCAGGTCCGCCAGGTCGCCGGTCCGGTCCCAGTCGGCGGTCCCCGCCGTCTCGTCCGGCGACCTGACCTCGGCGACCCAGTTGAGCAGCGCGGTGCCGTGCTCGCGCTCGTGCCGGGCCGAGATCGGGTACACCACGAGCTTGGTCGTGGCGTTGCAGCCCGCGACCAGCATCGACCGGCCGTCCAGGATCGGCTCGCCCGCCGTGACGCCGCGCCACATCCGGATCCCGTTCCAGAGCGGCGCGCCCTCGTCCGGGTACAGCGTCCTCCGGACGGTCGAGTGCAGCCCGTCCGCGCCGATCAGCACGTCGGCCTCGACGACCTCCTCGGCGCCGGTCGCCCGGTCCCGCAGCGTCGCGCGGACGACGCCGCCCACCTGCTCGAACCCGACCAGCGCGGTCCCGGTGCGGACGCCGTCCGGCCCGAGCCGGTCCAGGACCGCCTCCAGCAGCGCCATCTGCAGCTCGCCGCGGTGGATCGAGTACTGCGGCCAGCGGTAGCCCAGCGCCGTCCCGCGCGGCTCGGCCCAGATCAGCCCGCCGTGCCGGTCGCGGTGCTCCATCCGCGACGGCGGGATGCCGAGGTCCGCGAGTCGGTCGCCGAGCCCGAGCTCGGTCAGCTCCCGCACGGCGTGCGGCAGCAGGTTGACGCCGACGCCGAGCGGAAGCCACCTGGTCACCGAGTCGACGACCTGCGCGGTGATGCCGTTGACGTGCAGGCCGAGCGCGGCGGTCAGACCGCCGATCCCGGCGCCGACGACCAGTACGCGCATCCTTCTTTCTCCGCCTACTCGGTGCCCTGACGGAGTGAAGCGGCCTCCACGACGGTGCCCGCGTTCTTCCGGCCTCGCCTCCGACCGTTCTTGGCGCGCTTCGGTTGCTCGGCCGCCTTCTTCTCGGCCGTCTCGTCCTTGGCCGTCTCGTCCTTGGCCGTCTCGTCCTTGGCCGTCTCGTCCTTGGTGGCCTCGGGCTCGGAGGGCTGCTCCTCGACGGCTCCGTCGTCGGTGGCCTTCTCCTCGGGCTTGTCGCCCGACGCCTTGTCCTCGGCGGGCTTGTCCTCGACGGGGGCGTCCGCGGCGGGCTCGTCCTTGGCGGGCTCGTCCTTGGTCGCTTCGGCTTCGGCGGCCTTCTCGGCGGCCTTGGCCTTGCGGGACCTGCGCTTGCGGGCGGGCTTGGCCGGAGGCGCCTGTTCCGCGGTCTCGGTCTCGGTCTCGGTCTCGGCCTTGGTCTCGGACGTCTCGGTCTCGGACTTCGCGTCCTCCGACTTCGCGTCCTCGTCCTTCTTCGCGGTCTCCGTCTCAGCGGTCTCCGCCGTCTCCGCCGTCTCCACGGACTCCGCGGGCGCGGCGGTCTCCGCCTCGTCCGGCTCGGCGGCGGTCTCCGGAGCGGTCCCGGTCTCGTCCTCGGCGACGGCGGTGCCGCGGATGAGGCGTCCGACCTCCGCGCGCATCCGGATGAACTCGGGGTCGGCGCGGGTCTCGATCTGGTCGCGCTCGGTCGGCAGGTCCACCGGGAGGTCGGCGCGGACGCTCGTCGGGGACTTGCCGAGGACCACGACGCGGTCGCCCACGTACACGCTCTCGTCGATGTCGTGGGTGACGAGCAGGATCGTCATCTTCTCGGACCGGTGCAGCTTGAGGACCAGGTCCTCCAGGTCCTCGCGGGTCTGGGCGTCGACCGCGCCGAACGGCTCGTCCATGAGCAGCAGGGACGGCTTGTACGCCAGCGCCCGCGCGATCGCGACGCGCTGCTGCATGCCGCCCGACAGCTGCCAGTGGTACTTGCGGCCCGCACCCTCGAGGCCGACCTCGGCGAGGGCCTTGTCGGCCGCCTCGCGGCGCGCGGACCGGGACAGGCCCTTGCGCTTCAGCGGCAGCGCCACGTTGTCGCGGACGGTCATCCACGGGAACAGGGAGCGGCTGTAGTCCTGGAAGACCACGGCCAGGTCGTCCGGCACGCCGTCGATGGGCCTGCCGTTGAGGGTGACGGTCCCGCCACTCGGGCTGATGAGTCCGGCGATGCAGCGCAGCAGCGTGGACTTGCCGCAGCCGGACGGCCCGACGATGCTGACCAGCGAGCCGTCCTCGACGCTGAGAGTGAGGCCGTCGATCGCCGTGTGCCCGTCGGCATAGGAATGAGTGAGGTCGGCTATCTCCAGCACGAGCGTCCTCTTCTCGGAGTCGTTGGGGAAGACCGGGGCCGCCCCGCGCGCGGGGCGGCCCCGGCGCGGGTCACTGGGCCCAGGGCTGGTACATCGGGGACTTGTCCGAGGCCACGGTGATGTCGAGCAGGTACGGCCCGGAGTGCGTCAGCGACTCCTCCAGGGCCTTGTCCAGCTCGTCCGGCGAGCCGATCCTCCGGCCCGGGACGCCGAGGCCGCCGGCGACGGTGGCGAAGTCCAGGTCGGGGATGTCGGAGCCGGGCGGGTTCTGCATGCCGAGCCGCCGTCCGAGCGCCTTCACCGCGCCGTACCCGCTGTTGTTCAGGATGAGGATCGTCAGCGGCACGTCGTGCTGCGCCGCGGTCCACAGGGCCTGGACGGAGTACATCATCGAGCCGTCGCCGATGACGAGGACGACGCGTTCGCCGGTTCCGGCCTGCTTCGCCTCCAGCGCGCGGCCGACCGCGACCGGCAGGCCCCAGCCGAGCGCCCCGCTGCCCGTGGTGAGGAAGCCGCCGGTCTGGTTGATCGGGATCCGCGCGTGGAAGGCGTCCCGGTAGCTCGGGACCTCCTCCACGATGACGGTGCCCTCCGGCAGCGCCTCCCGGATCCCGTCGAGGACGAGCCCGACGTCCATCGGGTCGGTCGCCATGGGCGTCGCGGGCAGGCCGCGCCGCTCCGGCTCGGTGCGGCCCAGCCGGTCGGCGGCCTCGTCGTCGATCAGGGTGAGCAGCTGGGCCACGGCGGGTCGCACCGTGGTGAGCAGGCTGGTCCCGGTCGGCGCCCACGCGGTCTGCTTGGGGTCGCAGTCCAGGTGGAACAGCCGGGCGCCCTCGGGGACGAACGGGCCCTCGCCGTGCACGTGGTAGGCGAAGACCTGCGCGCCGAGCACGACGATCAGGTCGTGCTCGCCGAGCCGGCCGACGATGTGCTCGCGGACCGGCGGCAGGAAGCCGCGGAACAGCGGGTGCGTCTCGTCGAACCCGGACCGGCCCGACAGCGGCGCGATCCACACGTGCGAGCGGGTCCGCTCGGCCAGCGCGACGACCTCGGGCATGGCGCCCTCGTCGTCCACGCCGGACCCGACGACGAGCACGGGGTTGCGGGCCGTGTTCAGCGCCTCGGCGAGTTCGGCGAGGGCCTCGGGCGACGCGGTGAAGTCGCCGCGCACCTCCCGGACCTCGACCGGCTCGGCGGGCTTGTCCCAGTCGTCCTCGGGGATGGAGAGGAAGACCGGGCCGCGCGGGTGCGTCATCGCGATCCGGTGCGCCTCGGCCAGCGCGACCGGGACGTCCTCGGCGCGCGCCGGCTGGAGGCTGGACTTGACGTACGGGCGCGGGAACTCGGCCGGCTCGTCGGCGCCCAGGAACGGGCGGTACGGGAGCATCGCCCGTCCCTGCTGGCCGGCGATGATCACGACGGGGACCCGGTCCCGGTAGGCGTTGAAGACGGCCCCGAGCGAGTGCCCCACGCCGCCCGCCGAGTGCAGGCTGGCGAGCGCCGCGTGGCCGGTGCCGAGGGCGTGCCCCGCCGCCGCGGCGACCGCGACGGTCTCCTGCAGGGCGAGGACGTACTCGAAGTCGTCGGGCCAGTCGGTGAACATCTTCAGCTCGGTGGAGCCGGGATTGCCGAAGATGGTCGTCATGCCCACCCGACGGCAGTAGTCGTAGAAGGCGTCGCGGACCGTGTATTCCGTCATGACGGAGAAGTGCCTTTCAGGTGGATCAGGACTGCGCGGTGAAGAGCAGCGACTTGATGTCGGGCTTCGACTTGAGGAGCTTGGCGGCCGTCATCAGGTCGACGACCCGCTGGAGGCGCGTCTCGTTGTTGGACGTCGGGTAGCCGGGCAGCGTGATGACCGGGGCGACCTGCGCCGGGATGCGCGCGTACCCGGGCAGCACCTGCTCCACCTGCTTGCGGTCGCCCGCGGCGATGGCCTGCGCCTTGAGGATCGCGCGCTGGAACGCGGCGGCCGTCTTGGGGTTCTTGGAGACGAACTCCTGGGTGCTGACGTAGCCGGAGATCGGCATGTCCTTCACCGGCTCGCTGCCGCCGTCCACGACGACGCGGTCGCCGTTCTTCTTCTGCGCGTCGGAGAGGAACGGCTCGACCATGTGCGCCGCGTCCACGTCGCCCTTGTCGAGAGCCTGGCTCATCTGGGGGAACGGCACCTTGACGTACTTGACCTTCGTCGGGTCGACGTTCTTGGCGCGCAGGATGGCGTCCAGCGTCAGGCTCTGGATGTTGTTGGGGATGTTGACCGCGACCTTCTTCCCCTCCAGGTCCTTCGGCTCCTTGATGGGGGAGTTCGCCTTGACGATGACGTTCATCATGTTCGAGGTGAGCGTCGCGCCCTCGTTGAGGATCTTCAGGTGCAGCGCGCCCTGGTCGTTGGCGCTGAGGAAGGACACGTAGTTCGCGCCGGCGATGACGTCCACCTGGCCGGCCTTCAGCGCGGGCAGCGCCGCGGTGGACTGCTGCACCGGCTGGATGGTGACCTTGAGGCCCTCGGCCTCGAACAGCTTCTTGGACTGCGCGATGTAGAGCGCGGCACCGTCCACCAGGGGCAGCGAGGCGACGGTGATCTTGCCGCCGTGCTCCAGGCCCTTGCTGCTTCCGCTGCTGTCGTCCCCGCCGCAGGCGGCGAGGGAGGACCCGGCGAGCGCGATGCCCGCCGCGACAGCGGTGAGTCGTCGAAGCGACCGCATATGAACTCCTTGATGGGTGCGGGGGGAGGGACTAGCGGGGGGTCG
>NZ_QURH01000019.1 GCF_003428695.1 Actinomadura logoneensis | reverse complement strand
CCCCCCAGCCGCCGCCGTTTCCACGGCCGCCGGCGAACGAACGTCCGCCGGCGGCCGGTCCACCGGACCGGCCGCGGTCTCCGCCATCGCCTCCGAAACGGCCGCGTTCGCCACCGGAACGCGGAGCGCCTCCGCGAGGTCCGCCGTCACGCCGGGGCCCATTTCCCTTGAAGCCACCGCGGGCGTCGCCCGCGCGACGGCCGGGCTCCCCGTGCCCGCCGTTGTTGCCCCGCCGCTCGCGGCCTTCGCTACGGCCGTCGTCTTCCGCGCTCATCACGTCCGTCACTGTTTCTCGGTACTTCGATGGACCCTTGCAGCCTACTTTGACTGGTCCCATACATGCGTCGAGGGCCGCCCCTGAAACGGGGCGACCCTCGACCAATTATAGTCCGGCGGCGTCCTACTCTCCCACACAGTCTCCCATGCAGTACCATCGGCGCTGAGGGGCTTAACTACCGGGTTCGGGATGGGACCGGGTGTTTCCCCCTCGCCATAACCACCGAACGATCAACGCACAACCCCACACGATGGGGTCGGCAAGTCTCGTTCGAGCCGTCAGGCTCACTATTCAACTATACGGAACCCAGTTGTTTCCTGGGAACCACACAGGGACGCGAACATTTCTTGCAGCGATTGGTTTGAACGTTCAGTGTGTTCAAGCCAC
>NZ_QURH01000243.1 GCF_003428695.1 Actinomadura logoneensis | reverse complement strand
GGGGGGCGGCCGGGACGGCGGGCGGCGGGGCCGCGGGCGGGGACGAGGCCGGCGGCTCGGAGACCCCGACACTGGACGAGTACGGCCGCGACCTGACCGCCGAGGCCCGGCAGGGGCGGCTGGACGCGGTCGTCGGACGCGAGGACGAGATCGAGCAGGCCGTCGAGGTGCTGTCCCGGCGCACCAAGAACAACCCGTGCCTGATCGGCGAGCCCGGCGTCGGCAAGACCGCGATCGTGGAGGGCATCGCCCAGCGGATCGTCAACGGCACCGTCCCGGACCCCCTCAAGGGCAAGCGGGTCGTCGCGCTCGACCTCACCGGCATGGTCGCCGGGTCCAAGTACCGCGGCGAGTTCGAGGAGCGGATCAAGAAGGTCATCGACGAGATCCGCGCCGACTCCGACGAACTGATCATCTTCATCGACGAGGTGCACACGCTGGTCGGGGCGGGCTCGGCCGAGGGCGGCATGGACGCCGCCAACATCCTCAAGCCCGCCCTCGCCCGCGGCGAGCTGCACGTCGTCGCGGCGACCACGATCGACGAGTACCGCCGCAACATCGAGAAGGACGCCGCGCTGGAGCGCCGGTTCCAGCCCGTCCTGATCGCCGAGCCCACCGTCGGGCAGACCGTGGAGATCCTCGCCGGGCTGCGCGACGCCTACGAGGCCCACCACCAGGTGCGGATCACCGACGACGCGCTGGACGCCGCCGCGACCATGTCCGACCGGTACGTCACCGACCGGTTCCTGCCGGACAAGGCGATCGACCTCATGGACCAGGCGTCCGCGCGGGTCCGGCTGCGCTCGGCGGTGCCCGCCGACGACGTCCGCGAGCTGGAGCAGCGGCTGGAGCGGCTGCGGCGCGACAAGGACCAGGCGGTGTCCGCCGAGGACTACGACCGGGCCAAGGAGCTGAGCGGCGAGATCGACCGGCTGCGGCCCGAGCTGGAGTCGGCCCGGCGGGGCCGCGACCGGTCGCCCGAGGTCACCGCGACCGACATCGCCGAGGTGGTGTCGCGGCGCACCGGCATCCCGGTCGCGCAGCTCACCGAGGAGGAGCGGGACCGGCTGCTGCGGCTGGAGGAGCACCTGCACGAGCGGGTCATCGGCCAGGACCGGGCGGTGGACGCCGTCGCCGAGGCGGTCCGCCGCTCGCGCGCGGGCCTCGCCGACCCGGACCGGCCGATCGGCAGCTTCCTGTTCCTCGGCCCCACCGGCGTCGGCAAGACCGAGCTGGCGCGCGCCCTGGCGGACGTCCTGTTCGGCGGCGTCGACCACATGGTCCGCGTGGACATGTCGGAGTACCAGGAGAAGCACACCGTCGCGCGGCTGGTCGGCGCGCCGCCCGGCTACGTCGGCTACGAGGAGGCGGGCCAGCTCACCGAGGCGGTCCGGCGCCGCCCGCACTGCGTGGTGCTGTTCGACGAGATCGAGAAGGCCCACCCGGACGTGATGAACATCCTGCTCCAGGTGCTCGACGACGGGCGGCTCACCGACGGGCAGGGCCGGACGGTCGACTTCTCCAACGCCATGGTGATCATGACCAGCAACATCGGCGCCCAGCTCATCCTGGACCACACCGGGAGCGAGGACGAGCTGCGCGACCGGCTGATGGACGTCCTCCAGCACACCCTCCGCCCCGAGCTGCTGAACCGGATCGACGAGGTCGTGGTCTTCGACCGGCTCGACCGTGAGGCGCTGCTGCGGATCGTGGACCTGCTGCTGGACGGCACCCGCCGCAAGCTCCGCGCGCAGGACATCGACCTCATCGTCACCGTCCCGGCCAAGGAGGAGCTGGCGCGCCGGGGCTACCAGCCGCAGTTCGGCGCCCGCCCGCTGCGCCGGACCGTCCAGCGCGAGGTGGACAACCAGCTGTCCCGGATGCTGCTGAGCGACCGGCTGAACGAGGGCGATACCGTGATCGTCGACTACATCGACGACGCCCTGGACTACCGCGTGGACCGGGGCGGCGGGGAGCCCATCGCCCCCGTCACCCCGATCACCTCCGGGCACTCGGGCGCGGGGCACCACACCACCTGACCGCCGTCGGGAGGGCGGAGAGGGAGGAACGGGTGGAGAACGAGTCCTTCACCGACCGGCTGAACTGGCTGCGCGCCGGGGTGCTCGGCGCCAACGACGGCATCGTCTCCACGGCCGGGATCGTGGTCGGCGTCGCGGGCGCCACGGCCCAGGAGTCCACGCTCCTGCTCGCGGGCCTGTCGGGACTGCTCGCCGGGTCGCTGTCGATGGCGGCGGGGGAGTACGTGTCGGTCAGCACCCAGCGCGACACCGAGCAGGCGTTCCTGGCCACCGAGCGGCGCGAGCTGGCCGACGACCCCGAGGCCGAACTCGACGAGCTCACCCAGGCGTACCTGGACAAGGGCCTCTCGCCCGAGGTGGCCCGCCAGGTCGCGGTCGAGCTGACCGCCCGCGACGCGCTCGCCGCGCACGCCGCGACGGAGGCGAACGTGGACCCCTACCAGCTCACCAGCCCGTGGCAGGCGGCGGTGGCGAGCTTCGTCGCGTTCACGGTCGGGGCGCTCCTGCCGCTGCTGGCGATCGTCCTGCCGCCGCCGTCCGTGCGCGTCTGGATCACCGTCCTGTCGGTCGTGGTCGGCCTGGTCATCTGCGGCTGGACGAGCGCGCGCCTCGGCAACGCCCCGCCGGGACGCGCCGTCGTCCGCAACGTCGCCGGCGGCCTGCTCGCCATGGCCATCACCTACGCCGCCGGCAGCCTCATCGGCGCCTGACCGCGCCCGGGTCGTCGCTCGGTCATCGCCCGGGTCGTCGCCCGGGTCGTCGCCCGGGTCGTCGTCTGGTTCGTTCGTCTTTGCGCAGTCCGGGGGCGGCGTTGGTGTTCGCCGCAGTCCCGTCCGGACACGTCTTCGGCATGATCGGACAACTCAGCCGCCACTGGTGGGTGCTGCTCGCCCGGGGCGTCTTCGCGGTCCTGTTCGGGGTGCTGGCCCTGTTCTGGCCGGGCATCACCGTCTGGGCGCTCACCGTCCTGTTCGGCGCCTACGCCCTCGTGGACGGCGTGTTCGCGCTGGTCGGAGCGTTCGCGGGGGTGGAGGGCGAGTCACGCGGCTGGCTGGCGGTCGCCGGGGTCTGCGGCATCCTGCTCGGCCTGATGACGTTCGCGTGGCCGGCCGCCACCGCGCTCGTGCTGCTCCTGCTGATCGCCTCGTGGGCCGTGATCGTCGGTGTCCTGGAGATCGTCGCCGCGGTCCGGCTGCGCCGCCTGGTGGACGACGCGTGGCTGCTCGCCGTGGCCGGCGTGGTCTCGGTCCTGTTCGGCCTGGTGCTGTTCATCTGGCCCGCGTCCGGCGCGATCGCGGTGGCGTGGCTGATCGGGTTGTTCGCCATCGTCATGGGCGCGGCGCTGATCGGGGCGGCGTTCCGGCTGCGCAAGCTCGGCGGGCATCCGCGCACCCACCGCGTCGGCGGCCAACTGAGCTGATCCGGGCCGCCCGCCAGGGAACCGGGGCCCGCCAGGGGCCCGGGCCGGGCCCGGGACCGCGGCGTGGCGGGCGGACCCGAGCCCGAGTCCCTGTCGAACGTTTCGCCGGACAGTTCGTCGGCCGCAGCGGACGCGCGCCGTTCAGGCGAGGGTGTCGCAGAGGTTCTCGATCGCGGCGTGCGCCGGATGGATGATCCGGTTGCCGTCCGCCTTCACCACGACGGTGAAGCGTCCGTGCAGGATGTAGTTGCCCGCCGGGTAGCCGACGTTCCCCTGCTTGATGCGGAAGCTGAAGCCGCCGTCGAAACGGGCGAGCCGCGTCCCGTCCTTGAGGTAGTGGAACAGCGCGTAGCCCGACACGTCGCGCACCACCGAGTGCCCGTTGCCGGTGAAGCGGACGACCAGCGGCCCCCGGAACTCCTCGCGCTCGATCCTGCCGTCCGGGTAGGTGGACAGGATCCGCACCTCCTCGTCGTCGCTGACGATGTCGCCCCTGACGGGGAACGCGCACACCCCGACGTCCTCGAACGGCTTGGCGCGGTACGGCTGCCATGTGCCGCGCGCGGCCGAGGCGGACGGCCCCGCCCCCACCAGGAAGGCCGCGCACGCGACGGCGGTGGCCGCCGACGCCGTCCGCCGGACGACGGTCGTGGGATCGAACACGAGACACCTCCGGTTCGCCGGGTTCACGCACACCCTCCCGCCCTCCGGTACATGACGGGTATAACGCGTTCTGTGAAGTTCAGGGTCCTGGGCTTTCCGGAGGTGTCCACCGGGGAGCGCCCGGCGCGCCTCGGCGCGGGCCGGCCGCGGCTGCTGCTGCTCATGCTGCTGGCGGCGGCGAACCGGACGGTCACCGACGACCGGCTGACCGACGGGCTGTGGCCGGACGGTCCGCCCCCGTCCGCCCGCAAGAACCTCCAGTCCTACGTCCTCCGGCTGCGCCGGGCCCTGGACGACCCCGGCCGGATCGCCCGCGACGCCGCCGGATACCGGCTGACGGCCGCGCCCGCCGAACTCGACGCCCTGCGCTTCGAGGAACTCGTCGCCGCCGCCCGCGCCGCCGCCGACCTGCACCGGCGCGACGCGCTGCTCAGCGAGGCGCTCGGCCTGTGGCGCGGCGCGGCGTACGCGGGCCATGCCGACTCCGCGCCGCTGCGGGACGAGGCGCTGCGGCTGGACGAGCTGCGCCTCACCGTCGTCGAGGAGCACGCCGAGACCTGTCTCGCGCTCGGCCGCCACGAGGCGCTGGTCCCGGAACTGTCCGCGTTCGTCCGCAGCCAGCCGCTGCGCGAGCGGCCCGCCGCGCAGCTCATGCTCGCGCTCTACCACTGCGGCCGGCGCGCCGAGGCGCTGGAGGTCTACCGCGAGACCCGCGCCCGCCTCGCCGACGAGCTCGGCCTGGACCCGTCGCCGACGCTGCACGACGCGCACCGCGCGGTACTGTCCGACGCCCCCACGCCAACAGCGCCCTCGGCACGGAATCACCCGCCGCCGCGCAACGCGGCTCCGCCACGCGCCTCGCCCCCGCCGCGCAATGCGGCTCCGCCGCGCGAGGCGGCTCGGGCGTCCGGCTCGACCCCGGGGCGCGGATCGGCCCCGCCGCGCGACTCCGCCTGGGCGGAGGTGTCGCCGTGGCGGGGGCCGCGGAGTCCGGTCGGGGAGGTCATCGGCCGCGACCGCGAGTGCGCCGAGC
Organism: Actinomadura logoneensis; assembly: GCF_003428695.1. GTDB lineage: Bacteria > Actinomycetota > Actinomycetes > Streptosporangiales > Streptosporangiaceae > Spirillospora > Spirillospora logoneensis. The sequence continues at coordinate 459 of NZ_QURH01000243.1, read as the reverse complement.
TGGCCCGCCTCGTCCGGACGCGTCGGCTGGTGACCCTCACCGGTCCCGGCGGCGTCGGAAAGACCACCGTCGCGCTGCGGGTCGCCGCGCGGGAGGCCCCGGCGGACGGCGTCGTGGTCCTGGCGCTCGCGCACCTTTCCCGCGATGACGACGTGTTCGCCGAACTCGCCGCGCTCCTCGACGTCACCGGCCACGGCGAGGCGGCGCGGCGGGGCGTCGAGGAGCGGCTGCGCGGCGGCGCGCGCCTGCTCGTCCTGGACAACTGCGAACACCTGGCCGAGCCGTGCGCGCGGCTCGCCGCCCGTCTCCTCCCGGCCTGCCCCGGACTGCGGATCCTCGCCACCGGGCGGCGCCCGCTCGGCGTGCCGGGCGAGGTCGTCCGGCCGCTCGTCCCGCTGCCGGTGCCCGCCGCCGACGAGGTCACCGACGCCGTCCGGCTGTTCGCGCGCCGTGCCCGCG
>NZ_QURH01000244.1 GCF_003428695.1 Actinomadura logoneensis | reverse complement strand
GCGGGGACGGCCGCGGCGGCCTCGCGGGGCCGCGTGAGCTGGGCGGCGAGCCTGCGCAGCCCCCGGTAGGCGGCGGTGCGGACCGCGCCGGGCTTCTTGCCGAGCACCCGCGCGGCTGCGGGCGCCGACAGCCCGAGGACGACCCGGAGCATCACCGCCTCGCCCTGGTCCGCCGGGAGCCCGGCGATCATCGCGAGCGCCCGGTCGGTGGCCAGGCCGTCCATCGCCTGCCCGGCGGTGTCGGCCTCGGCGGGCCGGGTGACCAGCTCGTCCACCGGCAGGTCCGCGACCGGGCGGCGGGACCGGGCGCGCAGGTGGTCCAGCGCCCGGTGCCGGGCGACGGTCGCGGCCCAGCCGCGGAACCCGTCGATCCCGCCCTCGAAGTCGCGCAGGTCGCGGGCGATCTGGAGCCACGCCTCGGAGGCGACGTCCTCGGCGTCCTCGCCCACCATGCCCCGGACGTAGCGCAGCAGCCGGGGCTGCACGTCCCGGTAGAGCAGGCGGAACGCGGACTCGTCACCCGCCCGGGCCGCCGCGACGGCACGGTCGAGCGAGCCGTCGTCGGTCCCCGCCGCTTCGTTCACGACGGCCATTCTGCAATCAGTTGGGAGTAGGTGTGACACATGCGGACCGATCGGCGCTGAACCCCTTGAGACCGCGAACGCCCCCGGCGCCGCCCCCGTCACGCCGGACGCGGTCCCGCGCGGGGTCACCGGTTCCCCGGCCGGTGACCCCGCCACATCAGAAAAACGACGGAGCACATGGACAGCGACACGATCTCCCTCGCCGACCCGGCAGGGCCGCCCCCCGAGTCGGCCGCGTCGGCCGCGGTGCCCACCGGCGCCCAGGCGCCGAGCGCCTTCACGCCCGCGTTCGCCGCCGCGCCCACGTCCGGGGCCGATGGCCGCGAGCCGGGCCGCAGCGTCTCCGGATCCGGGGACACGCTGGTGTACTCGCCGCACGGCGCGTCCACCGCCACCCTCACCGCGCCCCCAGCGACCGCCCCCGCCCCCGCGCAGGCGCCCGCCGGTCCGGACGCGGAGCCCGGGCACGGCGGCGCGTCGCCGGTGTTCGTGGACCTCTCCGGACGGCGCCGCCGCATGGGCCGCCAGGCCGGGATCGCGTGCGGCGGGCTGCTCGCGGCGTTCCTGCTGGCGATGGGCATCGGCGTAGCGACCGGCGCGAACGTCCCGGGGACGCCGTGGAAGGCCGGTTCGACCGCCAGGAGCCACAAGAGCCAGGCCCCCGCGCTGCTGCCGAAGAGCATCCCGAACGGTCAGAAGCGGCCGAGCGGCAGGCCGCCGGTGGCCGTGCCGCCCGGCGTCGTGCCCTCGGGACCGAACCGGACGACCAACGGCCGCGGCCCCGCCCCCACCGGCTCCGGCAAGCCGTCGGCGCTGCCGAAGCCGTCCTCGACCTCCTCCGCCTCGCCGCGGCCGTCGGTGACCCGGACCCGTCCCGGCAACAGTCCCTCGACCCCGCCGGGGCACACCAAGCGGCCGAAGACCACCGGCTGATCCATGAATCCCTTCGAGCCCCCGCCGCCGTCCGCCGACGCGCATGGCAGCCCCGACGACAGGGCAGGTCGTCGGCGCGGTCCCGCCAGCGCGCGCGGGCGGCGGCGGGCTGATCCACCTTCCTCCGCACGCGGCGACCGGGGTCCGCGTCCCGGCCCGGGCGCGGCCGGCGGACGTTCCCCGGGCAACGGCGGACGTTCCGCGGGCAAGCGGAGAAGGCGCCCCACGTCGGCCACCGAGCGGGCGCGCGAGCCGCGCGGCCACTGGGTGCTCATGGCGCTCGGCGGTCTCGTGCTCATCACGCTGCTCCTGCTGGACGGCTTCGCGAACGGAGCCGTCGGCGAGTCGTCCAAGCACGAACCGCAGCAGGATCCGCCCCCGGCGCCCCGGAACGTGATGTCCGGCGGGCCGGTGGTCAACATGGCCGGCGGCACCCCGCACAGCCTGCGGACGCCCAAGAAGACGATCGCGCTGACCTTCGACGACGGGCCCGACCCGAAGTGGACGCCCCGGCTCCTCGACGTCCTCAAACGGCACAACGCCAAGGCCACGTTCTTCTCCATCGGCGCGCACATCGCGCAGCAGCCCGCGCTGACGAAGCGGATGATCGCCGAGGGCAACGAGATCGGCTCGCACACGTACACGCACGTGGACATGGCGACCGCCCCCGCCTGGCGCAACGAGCTGGAGCTGGACCTGACGCAGCGCGCGCTCGCCGGTGCGGCCGGGGTCCACACCCGGCTGCTCCGGATGCCGTACTCGTCGGTTCCGGACGGCCTGACCGGCCCCGAGTGGACCGCCGCCGAGCGCGCCGGACGCGACGGCTACCTGCTGGTTCTCACCGACCGCGACACCGAGGACTGGCAGAAGCCGGGCGTCGACAAAATCGTCCAGGCGGCGCTGGCCGCCGAGAAGGACGGCCGGGGCGCGATCGTGATGCTGCACGACGCGGGCGGCGACCGCACCGAGACGATCGCCGCCGTCGAGCAGATGATCGTCAAGCTGCAGGCGCGCGGCTACCGGTTCACCACCGTGACGCAGGCGATGGGCCTGCCCCGCGCGGAGGTGCCCGCCTCCGCGTCCGAGAAGGCGATCGGCTGGACGCTCGTCGCCGCGCAGCGCTCGGCGTCCGCGCTCACCGACTGGATGCGGGTCCTGTTCGTCATCGCGGGTGTGCTCGCCGCGCTGCGGCTGGCCGTCCTGCTGGTGTTCGCGCACGTCCACCGGCAGCGGGCGCGGCGGACCGAGCTGCCGGAGGTGCTGCGTCCGCGCACCGGGCCGCCGTCCGCCCGGGAGAGGCTCGGCGCGCCGCCCGGCCGGGACGCCGCGCCGTCGGTGACGGTGGTCGTCCCGGCCTACAACGAGGAGGCGGGGATCGCGGCGACCGTCCGGTCCCTGCTGGACACCGACTACCCCGGCCCGTTCGAGGTGATCGTGGTGGACGACGGGTCCACCGACCGGACGGCCGAGATCGTCGAGGGGCTGGCGCTGCCCGGCGTCCGGCTGATGCGCAAGCCCAACGGCGGCAAGCCCGGCGCGCTCAACGTCGGGATCGCCGCCTCGCAGGGCGAGATCCTGGTGCTGGTGGACGGCGACACCGTGTTCCAGCGCGACACCATCCGGCACCTGGTCGCGCCGCTCGTCGCCGACCCGGCGGTGGGGGCGGTCAGCGGCAACACCAAGGTCGCCAACCGCAAGGGCCTGCTCGGCCGGTGGCAGCACCTGGAGTACGTCATCGGGTTCAACCTGGACCGCCGGATGTTCGACCTCGCGCGCTGCATGCCGACCATCCCGGGCGCGATCGGGGCGTTCCGGCGCCGGACCCTGGTGTCGGTCGGCGGCGTCCCCACCGACACGCTCGCCGAGGACACCGACCTCACGATGGCGATCTGCCGCGGCGGCTGGCGGGTCGTCTACGCCGAGCACGCGCTCGCCTGGACCGAGGCGCCGAACTCGCTGCGCCAATTGTGGCGGCAGCGCTACCGCTGGTGCTACGGAACGCTCCAGGCGATGTGGAAGCACCGCCGCGCGGTCGTCGAGCGCGGGCCGTTCGGCCGCCGCTGCCTGCTCTACCTGACCACGTTCCAGGTGATCCTGCCGCTGTTCGCGCCCGCCGTGGACCTGTTCGCCGTGTTCGGCCTGGCGTTCATGGACCCGGTCGCGCCGCTCACCATGTGGGCGCTGTTCGCGCTCGCGCAGGTCGCGGCGGGCGGCTACGCCCTCTGGCTGGACGGCGAGAAGCTGCGTCCGCTGTGGACGATGCCGCTCCAGCAGATCGTCTACCGGCAACTGCTGTACCTGGTCGTCGTCCAGTCCGTGGTGACGGCGGTGCTCGGGACGCGGCTGCGCTGGCACACCATCCGCCGCACGGGCACGTTCTCCGACACCGGACTCGGCGGCGGGTTCGGCGGCGGAGCGGGTGGCGGTCCCGGTGGCGGGTTCGGTGGCGGGTTCGGTGGCGGTCCCGGTGGTGGTCCCGACCGGGACCCGGGCCCCGGTCCGCACGCCGGGATCGCGTCTCCGTGATGCCCGCCCGGTGGCGGGCCGGACCTCCGTCCGGATCCCGCGGGTCCGCCCGCCACCGGCCGAAGTATCGGGAGTCGTGCCGGAAACCGCCGGAGTAGGCGTAGGTTGTCCGAGATGGTCGTCTCGTTCCGCTGGCGAGGACGATCTTGATGTGGTGGGATTCCCCCCAGACCCCCGCTGAACCCCTGATGGAGTACGTGTGCGAGCCCCCCGCGCTCTGATTCCCCTGCTCGCCGTCTGCGGCGCCGGTGTCGTGGTCGCCCTGGCCGGCGCCGGCGCGGCCATCGAGAAGAGCCCGGCGCTCGGGTCGACCGACGCCGGACGCGCCCAGAGCACCGCCGACGGCCCCGTCTCGGTCACCGCCCTGACCTGGGACGTCTGCGGCGACGCCGAGCCCGGCTGCCCGACGGACGGCGAGCCCGACGGATTCGCGCGCAGGATCGACCGGCAGCTCGCGGCCACGACCGTGGCGGGCAGGACCGTCCAGCCGGACGCGCTGCTGCTGCAGCGGGTCTGCTCGGCGCAGGTCAAGTCGCTGAAGGCGCTGGGCAGGCTGAAGTCCTGGAGCTGGACGTTCGCGCCGCAGCCCGCCGCCGACGGGACCGACCGGTCCTGCCTGAACGGCCAGGGCCGGTTCGGCCTCGCCATCGCCACCCGCGAACCGCTCACCGACGTCCGCCACGCCGACCTGCCGTCCCAGCCGGGACGCGGCCGGATCGGGGTCTGCGGAACGGTCCAGGCATGGGGCGCGCGGGTCTGCACCGCGCTGTTCAGCTCGGCCGAGCCCGGCGACGACCCGGACGGCACCTGGCGGCCCAAGCAGACCCAGACCCTGCTCGGCCTCGCCGACGCCGACCGCGTCATCATCGGCGGCGACTTCACCGACAAGCCGCGCGCCCGGTCCCTGGACGCCTTCTACGGCATCTACTCCGAGTGCGGCGGCAAGCGCGCGGGCGACCCCACCCGCCAGGACGCCTCGGGCAAGGCGACCGAGAAGACCGACTACCTGTTCGCCAGCCCCTCCGCCGCCCTGACCTGCGGTGTCCCGGCGTCCCCGGTCCGCGTCTCCGACCACCGCCCCCTGACCGCCACCATCCGCTTCAACTGACGCCTTCGCGCCCCCGCCCACACGCGCCTACGCGAAATCGGCGTCCGCGTGTGGGCGGGACGGGGTTCGGTCAGTGGACGGAGCGCTCCTGGCCCTCCCAGTAGGGGGCGCGCAGTTCGCGCTTGAGGATCTTGCCGGTCGGGTTGCGCGGGATCGTGTCGCGCAGCTCGACCGACGACGGGCACTTGAAGTGGGCCAGCCGCGCCCGGCAGTAGTCGATCAGCTCGCGCGGCGCGACGTCCCCGGACGCCACGACCAGCGCCTTCGGCGTCTCCCCCCAGGTCTCGTCCGGCACGCCGATGACCGCGCAGTCGGCCACCTTCGGATGGCTCATCAGGACGTTCTCCACCTCGGCGGGGTAGATGTTCTCCCCACCGGAGATGATCATGTCCTTGACCCGGTCGTGGATGAACAGGTAGCCGTCCTCGTCCAGGTAGCCCGCGTCGCCGGTGCGGAAGAAGCCGTCCGGGAGCAGCGCGCTCCTGGTCGCGTCGGGCAGGTCCCAGTAGCCGATCATGTTCTGCGGCGTCCGGCAGAGGATCTCGCCGACCTCGCCCGCCGGCAGTTCCGCCAGCGTCGCGGGGTCGGCGATGCGCAGTTCGCAGGCCGGGTACGGGATGCCGGCGCTGCGCAGCCGGACGCTGTGCGGGCCGTCCGGGTCATGGTCGGCGACGGGCAGGTAGGTGATCGCGCCGGTCGTCTCGGTCAGCCCGTAGACCTGCATGAACGCGGTGTCCGGCAGCATCGCGATCGCGCCGCGCAGCACGTCGTCGCTGATCGGGGACGCGCCGTACAGCAGCAGCCGCAGGCTGGACATGTCGCACTCGGACACCTCGGGGATCATCTGCATGAACTGCAGCAGCGCCGGGACGAGGAAGATGTGCGTGACCTTGTGCAGCTCGATCGCGCGCGCGATGAGGACGGGGTCGGGTTCGCGTCCGATGACGCCGGTCAGGCCGTCGAACAGGACGCAGATGGTGAGGATGCAGCCCGCCACGTGGTACTGCGGCATCGCGACCATCAGCACGGACGACTCGTCCAGGCCCCAGAGGTCCTGCGTGATGGGCAGCGCGGTCACGAAGTTCTCGTGGGTGAGCATCACGCCCTTGGGCAGGCCCGTCGTCCCGGACGAGTAGAGCTGCACGAACACGTCCGAGGGTTCGGCCTTGTGCGCGGGCGGCCCGGACGCCCCGGACGCTCCGGACGCGATCCACTCCTCGTAGTCGGGCCCGGTCACCACCGTCCGCTCGGTGTGTTCGAGGCGGCCCCGCAACGCGTCCAGCATGGGGACGAAGTCGGGGCCGACGACCAGCACTCGCGCGCGCGCGTTGGTGACGATGAACGCCACCTCGTCCGGGGCCAGCCGGTAGTTCACCGGAACCAGGACGGCTCCGATCCGCGCCGCGCCGAACAGCAGCTCGGCGTACTCGAGGGAGTTCTTGTCGAGGATCGCGATCCGGTCGCCGGGCCCGACACCCGACGCCGCAAGCGCCGCCGCCGCCCGGTCGACGCGTTCGTCGAACTCCCGGTACGGGACGGCGCGGTCGCCCGCGTGGAAGGCGATCTTGTCCGGACGGGCGTGCGCCCGTTCGCGAAGGATCTCGGTCAACACCGGCATGGACGCGCCCCTCTCGCCGACGACCCGCCCGCGCCGCCCGGCGCGCACGGCGGTGAGGGCATCATCGGGCCATCTGCGTTCCGGGGACAAGCGGTTCGGGCCGGTGCCTTCCGCGCCGTCCACGCCGGTCGCCGCCGGAGGGGCTGCGCCAGTCGCCGCCGGAGAGCCGCACCGGTCGCCGCCGGAGGGCTGCGCCGGGAGGCGGTGCAGGGCGCGGCGCGGGACGCGGTCAGCCGCGCCGGGAGCTCTTCGACACCAGGGTGACGACGAGGACGATGACGACCGCGAAGAAGCCGACGATGAAGAAGAACTTCAGCATCGACATGATGAAGCCGAGCACGGTGAAGGCCAGCCAGATCGCGAGGATGACGCCGGCGATGGTGAGGATTGTTCGTCCCATGACTGCAAATGTAGGGGGGTGGCCGGGTCGTCGTCATCACTCTGGAGGACGAGCCGAACCCCTACCGTCCCCCGATCCCGACCCTGATACCTCCGGGGGTCCCTGAGCGCGCACGAGGCGGGCCACAGGATTCCGTGGCCCGCCTCGTCGGTCGTCCGGTGGTCCTACTCGTCCTTCTCGCGTGCGGCCGAGTCGGGAAGCGGCTGGTCGAGCTGGGTCTTGGGAGACGCCTGGGCCTTGCCGTCGGACGTCGGCCGCGCGGCGGTCCCGTCGAGCATCGTGCGGCTCGCGTCCAGCATGGTCTGCGGGGCGGCCTTGCCGCCCTGGCCGTCTTCGGACACCTGCGCCGAGGACGGCACAGCCCCAGGCGCGGGCTGTGCAGGAGCAGGCGCGGGCTGCGCGGGAGCGGGCTGAGCGTACGGTCCGGACGGCGACTGCTCCGGAGGCCCGTAACCGGGCGCGGCCCCGAACGGCGCAGCACCGGGTGCCTGGGCGGGCTGACCGTGCGGAGCGGGCGCCTGGACGGGCTGGCCATGGGGAGCGGGAGGCTGCGTGCTGAACGGCTGTCCGCTCGGAGGCGGCGGCTGCGTGCTGAACGGCTGCCCGCTCGGAGGCGGCGGCTGCGTGCTGAACGGCTGTCCGCTGGGAGGCGGGGGCTGCGGCGCGCCCCACTGCGGCCCGCCGGGAGCACCAGGAGCGCCGGGCGCGGGGGCACCGACCGAGGCGGTGGCACTCGGCCGCCGCGACATCCCGAGCAGCGTGCCGCCGCCCGCGACCAGCAGCGCCACCACCGGAGTGATCAGTTCCTTCGCCGACCCGTGCTGGAACGCACTGGAGATGATCGCCCCGGCGTGCTTCCCGGTGTCGTACACCAGCGAGCCCAGGAGGAAGCCGACGCGCATGGCGACGAAGGCGGCGATGGCCGCGACCACGGGCACCACCGGGCTGGACGACCGGACGGCCAGCAGCGGCAGTCCGACGATCAGCCCGGCGAGCACGAGCTGGAGGTACAGGTAGTTGTCGGAGGCCAGGAACCCGGGACGGTCGCCCCCGAGGACCACCTGGTTGATGGCGCGCACCCCCAGGTAGGCCGTGATCGTCATGACGAACGTGGCCACCGCCCCGCCGCCCACGATCAGCAAGATGGCCGGCAGCACGCGCGACCCGGCGGGACGGCCCGGCGGCGGTGGTGTGAAGGGGGAGGCGGGAGGGACGGCGGGGGTCGGCTGGTGCATTCGACCATTAAAACCACCAATGCCCGCCATCGCAGCCCTCGGCGTCCGATTCCGTCGGCCGGAGGCGGCCCCGCTGATATAGGGGAGAACGCCCCACTTCGGCGCCGTCCGGTGGCCGTTACCTCGCCGAAGTTCTTACAGAGTGATGACGCGACGGTGTGATGTCCCACGTCGCGCATATTTTGGTCATCGTGAGCACACCGACGCGCCCTTCATCCGGCGGACGTCCGGCCGCCGCCGCGCCGGAGGTCACCGGACGCATCCTCGTGGTCGACGACGACCCCACCGTCGCCGAGGTCGTGGCCCGCTACCTCGTCCGCGACGGCCACGACGTCGCATGCGTGGCCGACGGCCACCGCGCGCTGCGGCACGCCCGCGAGAACCCGCCCGACCTGATCGTCCTCGACCTCATGCTGCCCGGCATGGACGGCCTCGAGGTGTGCCGCAGGCTCCGCGAGACGACGGCCGTCCCGATCGTGATGCTGACCGCGCTCGGCGCGGAGGCCGACCGCCTGGTCGGCCTCGCGATGGGCGCGGACGACTACGTCACCAAGCCGTTCAGCCCGCGCGAGCTGGCCCTTCGCGTGCGCTCGGTGCTGCGGCGGGCCCGCGGCGCGGTGATCCCCACCGCCCAGGCGCGTCCACTCCGCGACGGCGACCTCAAACTCGATCCGAACGCGCACACGGCCACGCTCGCGGGCACGCCGCTCACCCTCACCGCCCGCGAGTACGACCTGCTCGCCTTCCTGCTGCGCAACCCGGGCCGGGCGTTCACCCGTGAGCAGCTTCTCGACCACGTGTGGGGCTGGTCCTTCGGCGACTCGGCGACCGTCACCGTCCACGTCCGCCGCCTCCGCGAGAAACTGGAGCTGGACCCGGCCGCCCCTCGCCGCCTGGTCACCGTCTGGGGGGTCGGCTACCGCTACGACCCGTCCCCCACCGACACGGCGAGCGAGGACGCGGAAAACACGCGAACCACGCACCACGAGGCAGACGCAACGGACTCCTCCGACATAGCGGCGAAGCGCGCGGCCCCGGAAGCGCGTCCCACGGACTCGGCCACGGGCCACGAAGCGGATGCGGGAGTCCGGGCCAAGAGCGTGGAGGGCCGGACGTGATTCCTCTCGAGGATCTCATCTGGGTCGCCTGGTACTCGGCGGTGGCGGCCGTGGTGGTCGCGGCGGCCGGGCTGCTGACCCTGCATCTCCTGCGCGGACGGTCGGTGGCGACCCAGCTGACCGTCGTCGGCGTCGCGACCGTCCTGGCCACGGTCTCGGGGATCGTGGTCATCTCGCTGATGATGCTGCTCAACGAGCACGACGTGACCGTGGTGCTGTGGGTGGTGTCGGCGGCGGGGATCGTGGCGCTCGCGGTGTCGGTGCTGCTCGGCAGGCGGCTCGTCGCGGCGAACCGGGTGCTGGTGGAGGCCGTCCGGGCCGACTCGTTCGAGCCGCCGCCCGTCCGGCTGCCCGCGGAACTGGCCGAGCTGTCGCGCGAGCTGGAGGCGGCGCGGGCACGGCTCGCCGCGGCGCACGAGCGCGAGCAGGCGCTGGAGGCGAGCCGCCGCGAGCTGGTCGCGTGGGTCAGCCACGACCTGCGCACCCCGCTCGCCGGGCTGCGTGCGATGGCCGAGGCGCTGGAGGACGGCGTCGTCGCCGATCAGGAGACCGTCCACCGCTACCACGGCCGGATGCGCGTCGAGGTGGAGCGGCTGGCGGCGCTGGTGGACGACCTGTTCGAGCTGTCCCGCATCCACGCGGGCGCACTGCGCCTGTCGCGCGACCGGGTGGGGCTCGCCGACCTGGTCGCGGAGGCCGTCGCGGGCGCCGAGCCGCTGGCGCACGCGAAGGGCGTCCGGCTGCACGGCGAGGTCGCCGTCGGCGGACCGGTGCAGGTGGACGCGTCGGAACTCGGCCGCGCCCTCCGCAACCTCGTGGTGAACGCGATCCGGCACACCCCGAGCGAGGGCGCGATCGAGATCTCCGCCGAACTCGTCGCGGGCGAGGCGCGGGTCACGGTCGCCGACGCCTGCGGCGGCATCCCCGCCGAAGACCTCCCGCGCGTCTTCGACATCGCCTTCCGCGGCGAGACCGCCCGCACGCCCGGCGGCGGCGGAGGACTCGGCCTCGCGATCGCCCGCGGCATCATCGAGGCCCACTCAGGCCGGATCGGGGTAAGAAACGCCGGCCCAGGCTGCCGCTTCGAAGTAACCCTCCCCACCGCGACCGCCTGACCCCGACCACCGGCCGCCCCACCCCCACTGTTCCCACCACGGCCCGGTGGTCGCGGAGCAGCCCGAGGTTCGCGGAGAAGCCTGGTGTTCTTTGGGAGCGGCCCCGGTTCCTCGCCGCGCGGGATTGGTCGCGGGTGGCCTGGTGGGAGCGGTCAGGTGTGGAGGTTCTCCTCTATGGCGCGGAAAGTGGGGCACGGCCAGCGCCACATGCAGGATCGGCAGCGGCGGATCGGGCTGGTCGGGTCGCTGGTGATGCCGCCCGCGTCCTGCGGCCGGTGCAGGTCGATCAGGCGTACCGCGAGTTCGGTGAACATCATGACCTCGTCGCGCGCGTCCGCCAGGAACATCAGGTCCTCGCGCGTGAGGCGGGTGCGGACCGGGACGTAGCCCGCGCGGTTCACCAGGCGGCCCAGGTACTGCGTGGACGGACGCCAGGAGGTGGACTTCTCGGACCGCGCCCGGATCGACTCGAGGCGCTCGCGCAGCCGGAGCTCGCGCGGATCCGCGCCCGGTTCGTCCCTCATCGTGGCACACCCCCTCCGCACGACCGCCTCCGCACGACGACGCTCCTACGGTCCCCCATGGGAGGACGCCACGGAGGCCGATTGACGCAGATCCAGAGTCCGGACACGACCAAGAAGCGCAAGATCACCCGCCATCCGAGAAGACCTTTCGGACATTACGGTGATGTTCGGGACCGGTCACCCAGTGTGACGGCGCGCCTGACACGCCCACGCGACACGAGGGTTTGGGCGACTCCCTGGCTCGAGCGCCGTTCGCCCGATAGTGTGCCCGTCGTGGAGCTCAATGTCTCGACCGCATCTCAGGGAGGTCACGCCGTCGTCACGGCGACCGGCGAACTGGACCTGTACACCGCGCCCCGGTTGCAGGCCGCGCTCGCGGGCCTGCTGCGCGACCAGGCCGACCGCATCACCGTCGACATGAGCGGTGTGGAATTCTGCGACTCGACCGGCATGAACGTCCTGCTCTCCGCGATGAAGCGGCTCAAGGAGCAGGGCGGCTCGCTGGAACTGGCCGCGCCTCGCCCCGCCGTGAAGCGCATCCTGCAGGTCACCGGGCTCGACACGGTGTTCACCGTGGTGGACGCCGTGCCCGCCTTCGACTCTCTCTGACGGTCCCACGACCTGACCGCCCGGCCGGACGGCGCACACCGCGCCGTCCGGCCCTCGCGCGCCCGCACCCCGCCCGTCGCGCGCCCGCACCCTGGCCGTCGAAGCTCCGCGCACCCCGGCTCACCATCGCTGAGCCGGTGTTGCCTTCCGGCCGGGACGGGAGATGAGAAGTCGGGGTGGTCGGGAAGTGCGGCTTCCGGCGATGGGCGGCCGGTGGTCGCTACGATCGGGCGCATGCAGGACGTAGCGGTGATCATCCCCGCCAAGGACGAGGCCGACCGGATCGGGGCGACGGTCAAGGCCGCGCTGGGGCTGCCCGGCGCCGACCTGGTGGTGGTCGTGGACGACGGGTCGTCCGACGGGACCCGCCGGGCCGCCGAGCAGGCGGGGGCGCGGGTCGTCCGGCACAGCCGCAACCGGGGCAAGGGCGCGGCGATGGAGACCGGCGCGGAGGCCGTCCGGCTGCTGGACGACGGCCGTGACCAGCCCCGCCACCTGCTGTTCCTCGACGCCGACCTCGCCGACACGGCCGCCGAGGCCGCGCCGCTGGTGGAGCCGGTCCGGGACGGGCGGGCGGACATGACGATCGCGGTGTTCTCGACGACGGTGAAGCTCGGCGGGCACGGGTTCGTCGTCCGGCTGTCGCGGGACGGCATCCACCGCGCGACCGGGTGGACGCCGACCCAGCCGCTGAACGGCCAGCGCTGCCTGACGCGCGCGGCGTTCGAGGCGGCCCGGCCGCTGGCCGCCGGGTTCGGCGTGGAGACGGCCCTGACCATCGACCTGCTGCGCAAGGGCTTCCGGGTGTCGGAGGTCGAGGTGCCGCTCGCGCACCGCGCCACCGGCACCGACTGGCACGCCCAGCTGCACCGCGCCCGGCAGTTCCGCGACGTCGCGCGGGCCCTCGCCGTCCGCGAACCCGCCGTCGCCGCCAACCTGGACCGGCTGCGCGCCTACCGCCGCCCGTGAAGCCGGCCGATCCCGCCGAGCATCGTTCCCCGCCCCACCGGCGCGCGTCCCGCGAAGACCGAAGCGCGTCCCGCGGAAACGGCGCCAGCCCGGGAGCGACGCCCGCCGACCCGGCGCGGGACGCGACGCCCGCCGACCCGGCGCGGGACGCGACGCCCGCCGACCCGGCGCGGGACGCGACGT
>NZ_QURH01000250.1 GCF_003428695.1 Actinomadura logoneensis | reverse complement strand
CGTCCGCCAGCATCCCGCCCAGCACCTCGCGGAGGGCGAGCCGCCAGGCGCGCGCGGCGCCGGGGTCGGTGCGGCGCAGCGTCTCGATGTCGGCGGGCAGCTCGACCAGGACCGTCCCGGCGTCGGTGCGCACCGGCTCCGGGCGGCCGTCGCGGTCGCGCAGCGCGTAGGCGGCGGCCCGCCCGGACGGCTCGCTCCTCCCGGACGGCTCGGCCCATGCGGACGGATCGGCCCACGCGGACGGATCGGCACGCCCGGACGGCTCGGTCCGCGAGCGCGTGCCGGGCAGGGGGCGGGTGACGTCCCAGGAGGCGAGCGCGCGGTCGCTCTCGTCGCCGCCGTTGATCGCGTCGGCGATCGCACCGTAGAAGGACGGCAGGTACTCCACCGGCCGCGCGCCGAGTTTGACCAGGTTGAAGTAGGCGTTGCGGCGGATCAGCGGGTCGTAGGTCCAGGTGATGCGGGACAGTCCGCGCTCGCGGGCCCAGTCGCGCTGGTGCAGTTTGAGGGCCAGGCCGATGCCGCGTCCCGCGCCGTGGACGCCGGTCAGGTGGGAGTGCAGGGCCGTGCCGACGGGCGCGGCGAAGAACGCCACGGACGCGCCGACGAGCCGGCCGTCCTGCCGGACTCCGGCGACGTAGTTGCCCGCGTGCGACAGCGCCCGCATGACCTCCGCCGAGACGGGGTCGCCGCCCTCGGCGACGCCCCAGATCTCGCGGACCAGCCGCACCACCTCGTCGAACTCGTCGAGCTCGCGCAGTTCGCGGACCCGCGGTCCGAGCGGGTGCTCCGTGTGGTCAGTCGGCACGTCCGTCCTCCCGGTCAGAGATCACCTCGACGCTATGCGGCCGTCACGGGTGCTCGTGCCTGCGGGAACACAAAACCTCGGCCAAGATCGGCGTCAGGCGGCGGCCGGCGGGCGCGGCGGTCGGGACGAGCTCACCGGGTGGCTGACCGGGGCGCTTCAAGCCGCCGACGGCGGCGTGGGCGACGGTGTCGGGGCCGGCCCGGGGTCCTTGCGCATGGACCACGTCCGGGGGCCGTCGTCCGGAAGCCGGACGACGGCGGTGACGGTGAAGCCGAGGCGTTCGTAGAACGCGACGTTCCGCTCGCTGGAGGTCTCCAGGAACGCGGGGCACCCGGCGCGGGCGGCGGCCTCGATGCCGGGGGCCAGCACGGCGCCGCCGAGTCCTCTCCCCTGCGCTTCGGGCGCGACCGCGACGGTGTTGAGGAACCACGCCGGTTCCCGCGGCCGGTGCGGCTCGAGGGCCTCCTCGGCGGCCTCGAAGGCGGCGGCGCGGTCGCCGGCCAGGTCGCCGATCAGCGGGCCGAGCTCGGCGAAGGCGGGTGAGGGGTCCTGGTCGGGCGTGGTCCACACGGCGACGGCCAGGCCGTCGTCCGCGACCCACGCCCGCCCGTACACCATCCCGATCCGGGTGAGGCACAGCTCCTGGAAGCGCCGGACGCGGTCCAGGTGCCCGTCCGCGGCGACCACGTGCCGGGTGAAGGGGTAGTCGGCGAACGCCCGGGCGAGCGTGTCCACGGCGGCCGGGACGTCGGCGTCCGACAGGGGACGTACGGCCGGAGGGTTGTCATGCTGTGCCATGACCAGTGAAACGATCTTTTTCACCCGTTCGTTCCCTCGCGTCCCCTGGTCGGGCGGGCAGGGAACGTCGCTTGCGCGGTGGCGGTCCCGGGCGCAGAGTGAGTGACGGACCGCGGTGCGCCCCGCGGCGGTCCGCCGTCTCCGTCCGGCCGAGCTCTGGAGCGTCCCATGCGCGGTTCCGCAGCCGAGGGTCCGTTCGTCCTCGATCCGACCGGGACCGACGTGCACGGCGACGCGGCCCGGATCCGGGCGCGGGGCGCCGCGACGCGGGTGCTGCTGCCGGACGGCGTCCCGGCGTGGGCGGTGAGCGACCCTGCCCTGCTGCGGCGGCTGCTGACCGACTCCCGCGTCTCCAAGGACGCCTATCAGCACTGGCCGCCGCTGGCGGGCGGCCAGGTCGGCCCCCGGTGGCCGCTGTTCGCCTGGGTGGCGGTGCGGAACATGTTCACCGCCTACGGCGACGACCACCGGCGGCTGCGGCGGCTCGTGTCCAGCGCGTTCACCGTGCGGCGGACGGCGGCGCTGCGCCCCCGGATAGAAGCGGTCGTCGCCGCGCTGCTGGACGAGGTCGCGGAGGCCGGCGCGGCCGGGCCGGTGGACCTGCGGGAGCGGTTCGCCTACCCGCTCCCGATCCAGGTGATCTGCGAACTGTTCGGGGTGGCGGACGAGGCCGACCGGGAGGAGGTCCGCCGCTGCGTGGACGTCTTCTTCCGGACCACGGCGACGCCGGAGGAGGCCGCCGCCGCGCTCCCCCGCCTGCGGGAGATCCTGCGCGGGCTCGTCGCGGAGAAGCGGGAGCGCCCCGGCGACGACCTGTCGTCCGGCCTGATCGCGGCCCGCGAGGGCGGCTCGCGGCTGTCGGAGGAGGAGATGGTCGACACGCTCGCGCTGTTCCTGAGCGCGGGCCACGAGACGACCGTCAACCTCCTCGACAACGCGATCCACGCCCTGCTGACCCGGCCCGGCCAGCTCGACCTGGTGCGGACGGGCCGCGCGACCTGGGACGACGTGGTCGAGGAGACCCTGCGCGCCGAGTCCCCGGTCGCCAACCTGCCGCTGCGGTTCGCGGTCGAGGACATCGAGCTGGACGGCGGGACGGTGCTGCGCGCGGGCGACGCGATCGTCTGCTGCCTCGCGGCGGCCGGACGCGACCCGGGGCTGCACGGCGCCGACGCCGCCGTCTTCGACGTCACCCGCGCCGACAAGGAGCACCTGGCGTTCGGGTACGGCGTCCACCACTGCCTCGGTGCGCCGCTGGCCCGGCTGGAGGCGGCGATCGCGCTGCCCGCGCTGTTCGCCCGCTTCCCCGGCCTCACGCTGGCCGTGGATCCGGCGGAGCTGCGGCCGCTCGCCTCGTTCATCTCCAACGGCCACCGCGCCCTGCCCGTGCTGGTCGGCCCCGCCGCCTGAGCGCCCGCTATACTTACAGCGTATGATCCGCGGACGCGAGGAGGGCCACCGGCGATGCCGTCCGACCCGGCGCCCGCGAGACGGACGTCCGTGAAACGAACGCCCGGGAAGCCGACGTCCGCCGAGCCCGCGACCGCCGAGTCCACGCACGGCAAGTCCACGCACGGGAAGCCGGCGTCCGGCAAGCGCACGCGCGGGCAGAGCGCGGGGCTGACCCGCGCGGCCATCCTGGAGGCGGCCCTCGCGCTCGCCGACCGGGAGGGCCTGAAGGCCCTGTCCATGCGGCGCATCGGGCAGGAGCTCGGCGTCGAGGCGATGTCGCTCTACCAGCACGTCCGCGGCAAGGACGCGCTGCTGGACGGGCTGGTCGAGCAGCTGTTCGCGCGGGTCGCACCGCCTCCGGACCCGGGCGGCGACTGGCGCGGCTGGCTCCGCGGGTACGCCGGCGCGCTGCTGGACGCCCTGCTGGCCCACCCGCGGGTGGTCCCGCTCGTGGCGACGCGTCCGGCGGTCACCCCGCAGACCGCCCGGCTGATGGAGAGCGCGCTCGGGACGCTGCACGCCGCGGGCTTCGGGCTGGAGCGCGCGCTCGACATGCTTTACGCGGTGACGGGGTTCGTCGTCGGGCACGTCGCCATGCTCGCCGCGGACGAGCGCTCCGGCGGCGCGGCGGACGGCCGGGCGCAGGCGCCGCCCGCCCTCGACCCGCGGGAGGTCCCGCTGTTCGCCGAGGCGCTGCGGTCGTCGCGTCCGGCCGGTTCGGCGGCGCGGTTCGGCTTCGCGCTGGACGCCCTGCTGCGCGGTTTCGAGGCTCCGTCCGCCTCGTCCCCGGCGTCAAGCGCGTCCGGTGCGGAGGGCGCGGAGGGCGCTGGGGGCGCGTCCGCCTCGTCCGGCTGAGCGGGCGGGACGAGGCGGACGGGCCGGCCGGTCAGCGGGGTGCGACCAGCGCGGCCACCAGCGCCCCGACCGCCGAGGCGACGGCGGCGACGACGAAGCCCCGGGTGAAGCCGTCCAGCGTCGTGCCGACCAGGCTGGCGGCGGCGACGCTGGAGACGACGGCCGCGCCGAAGGACGCGCCGAACTCGTGGAACGTGCTGACGATCCCCGACGCGATCCCCGCCTCGTGCGGCGCGACCCGGCCGAGCGCGGTCGCCGAGGCCACCACGAACAGCGCGCCGGTGCCCGCCGCCGCGACGGCCACGCCGACCACGACCGCGACCGGACGCGTCGTCAGCGCCGGCAGCGCCATCCCCGCCGCCGAGACCAGCAGGCCCGCGACCGCCGGGACGCGCGCGCCCCACCGCCCGACGACGCGCCCGGTGAGGTTCGCCCCGGCCATGGTCGCCACCGCCACGGGCAGGAACAGCAGCCCGGTCCGCATGGCGCCGTACCCGCGCGCGTGCTGGAAGTAGAACGTGCCGAGGAAGAACACCGCGATCATCAGCGCCGTCGCCATCCAGATCAGGAAGACGCCGGTGGCGACCGGGCGGCGCGCCAGCAGCCGGACGTCCATCAGCGGCGACCGCGCCCGCCGCTGCCAGCCCGCGAACAGCGCGTACCCGACCACGGCCGCGCCCGCGAACCCGCAGGTCACCGCCGACAGCCAGCCGTGCCCGCCGGCCGCGATCAGCGCGTAGATCAGCGCCGCCGACGACGCCGTCACCAGCACCGCGCCGAGCAGGTCGAGCCCGGGCCGGGCCGGGGACGCGGGCGCGTTCGGCAGCAGCACGGCCAGCGCCACGACGATCGCGAGGCCGATGGGCACGTTGACGAAGAAGACCCACGGCCATCCGGGTCCGGCGGTGAGCACCCCGCCGAGCAGGACGCCGAGGGCCGCTCCCCCGCCGCCGAGCGCGGACCACACGCCCAGCGCGCGGTTGCGCTCGTCCCCGTCGAACAGCCCCACCACCAGCGACAGCGCCGACGGCGACAGCAGCGCCGCGCCGAGGCCCTGCGCGACGCGGCCGGCCACGAGCACGCCGGCCGATCCGGCCAGGCCGGTGACCAGCGACGCGGCGGTGAACAGGACGAGGCCGGCGAGCACGACGCGTTTCGCGCCGAGCAGGTCGGTGATCCGGCCGCCGAGCAGCATCAGGCCGCCGAAGGTGAGGGTGTAGGCGCTGACCGTCCAGGTCAGGGCGGAGCGGCTGAGGCCGAGGTCGGTCTCGATGTGGGGCAGCGCGATCGCCACGACGGTGACGTCCAGGATCAGCATCAGCTGGGCCACGCCGAGGAAGCCCAGGATGCGCCAGCGCGCCGGGTGCGGTTCCACGGCCGGCGCCACGGCGGCAGTGTCCGCCGCGTCCGCAATATCTGCCGTGTCCGCCTTGTCGGCAGGGGCGGCCGGTTCTCGGGTCATCGGATGTCCTTCGGGTCAATAACTCGTACGTTGGCATACGAGTTCTTGCCCGTGACTATAACCCGTACTCAGGCATACGAGCTAAGCTGCTCCGCATGGCTGCTCCCACCAGCGGCAGGCGCCGCGCCGACGCCGAGCGCAACATCGCCCGGATCGTGGCCGCCGCGCGCGCCGAGCTGAGCTCCGACCCGAACGCCACCGTCGACGACATCGCCAGGGCCGCCGGGGTCGGGCGGATGACGCTGTACGGGCACTTCCGCACCCGTCCCGAACTGGTCGAGGCGGCGCTCACCGAGGCGCTGGAGGCGGGGGCGGCGGTGCTGTCGGCCGTCGACCTGGCGGGTGACGCGCGGGCGGCGATGGAGCGGCTGCTGACGTCGAGCTGGGCGCTGGTCGCCGAGTCCTCGGCCCTGCTGGTGGCGGCCGAGGCCGTGCTCCCGGCCGAGCGCATCCGCCGGCTCCACGACGCCCCGGCCGCGCGCATGGCCGACCTCGTCCGCCGGGGCCAGGAGCAGGGCGTCTTCCGCACCGACATGTCGGCCGCCTGGCTGGTGGACGTCGCGCACTTCATCCTGCACGGCGCCGCCGGGCAGGTCCGCACCGGACGGCTGGACGCCGACGACGCCGCCGGACTCGTCACGAGATCGATCCAGTCGGTGCTGGCAGGCTGACCGCCGCTCGTCGCCGCTCGTCGCCGCTCGTTGCGGCGCGGCGTGCCACCGGCGGCTGAGCGGCCGTTCCGCCGCCGGTCTTCCGGGGTTAGGGGATCAGTACCGTCAGCGGGGAAAGTGCGGGCACGGGAAACGCGCCCGCATACTCCGCGCCCCTCCTGATTAGGCGGGAAAAGGTCAACTCTTGGTGCCGGACGTCTTCAGCGGCGGCCGGTCGCCGACGTCGGAATGCGAGTACATTCCCGGCTCGTACTCGTAGAACCCGCCGTGCTCCAGGGAGTCGAGGTGGGAGTCGTCCAGGCGGTGGACGGAGCGGCGGCGGCCCGCCGCGAGGGTGCCGAGCAGGCCCCGGCCGGTGATGAACAGCATGCTCGCCACCGCGAGCGCGCCGATGACCGGCCCGAGCCAGATGCCGAGCCCTCCGCCCAGGTGGGCGCCGATCGCGAGGATGTGCGATTCCATGGCCGATGCCTCCCCCGGTCCGGATTCCCCGTCCGGATTCCCGGTGAATCCAGCGTAGGCCGGTGCGCGGGAAACCCTGGAGACGACCATGGGATCAAAACCGTAAATATAACCATTCATCAGCAGTTTTTCCCTGGGGATGGCCGGAGGGTGACACCCGCCCGGGTGCGGGCGGGGAGGCCCGGGGAACATGGAGGATGAGACAGCCCGCCACCACGTCGTCGTGCAGGGGAATGATGAACAAGCTCTCGCTCACCGCGCTGGTCCGCCAACACCTCGGCCGGGCCCGGGAGGCGTCCAGCGGACGGTCCGCCGAGACCGTCCACGGCGGCCACGAGCGCCGGCTGCGGCAGACGCTCATCGCCCTGCGCGCCGGGTCCCGGCTCGACGACCACGAGAACCCCGGCGAGGCGACCCTGCACGTCCTGCACGGACGGGTCCGCCTGGTCGCCGGCGGGGACTCCTGGGACGGCATCGCCGGCGACCTGCTGGTGATCCCGGACGCGGTGCACTCCCTCGACGCCACGGAGGACTCGGCCGTCCTGCTCACGGTGGTCAAGACGCTGCAGGCCTGACTCCGCCGCGGCCGGAGGCCGCGTCAGTGTCCACTTACCCCGTGGGCTACGGTGGCGCCGAGGACGTCGAGGAGGAGGCGCGAGTGGACTTCGACCTGCCCGAGACCGCCCTGGCCGTGCGGGAGGGCGTCGGCGCGATCGCCCGGAAGTACGACCAGGCGTACTGGGACCGGTGCGACGCGGACAAGCGGTGGCCCGAGGAGGTCTGGCGGGACCTGGTCGCGGGCGGCTGGCACAGCCTGGCCGTCCCGGAGGAGTACGGCGGGGCGGGTCAGGGGCTGCTGGAGCTGGCGGTGGCGCTGGAGACCCTGGCCGACGGCGGTGCGGGCGGCGCGGCGGCGTTCCTGTACCTGCTCACCCCCGCGTTCGGCGGGCTGACCATCGCCCGGCACGGCACCGCCGAGCAGCGCCGCGCCTTCCTGCCCGGCATCGTGTCCGGCGAGCTGGAGACGTGCTTCGCGATCACCGAGCCGGACGCGGGCAGCAACGCGATCGGCATCACGACGCAGGCGCGCCTCGACGGCGACCACTACGTGGTGTCGGGGCAGAAGACCTGGATCTCGGGGCTGGAACGCGCCGACTTCCTCGTGCTGGTCACGCGGACGGTCCCGGCCGCAGAGGCGGAGCCCCGCACGCACGGTTTCACGGTCCTGCTGGTGGACGTGAAGCGGGCGGTCGCGGACGGCAGGCTCACCTACCGGCCGATCCCCAAGTTCGGCACCAACACCGTCGCGTCCAGCCTGGTGTTCCTCGACGACGTGCGGGTGCCGGTGGAGCGGGTGCTCGGCGTCCCGGACGAGGGGTTCGCCGTGCTGTGGGACATCCTGAACCCCGAACGGATCCTCGCGGCGGCGAGCGGGGTCGGCTTCGGCTCGCTGGTGCTGCGGGTGGCCTGCGACTACGCGCACGAACGGGCGCCGTTCGGCCGTCCCATCGGGGCCAACCAGGCGGTCGCGTTCCCGCTGGCCCGGATCAGGGCGCAGGTGGAGCTGGCCCGGCTGATGACCTACAAGGCGGCCTGGCTGTGGGACGCGGGCCGTCCGTGCGGGTCGGAGGCCAACATCGCCAAGCTCACGGCGGCGGACGCGGCGTGGCAGGCGGCCGACCGGGCCTTCCAGACCCACGGCGGGATGGCGTACTCGCTGGAGTACCCGGTGGCGCGGCTGTTCCGGGACGCGCGCATCGCCAAGAACATCCCGGTCGCCGAGGAGCTCATCCTGGCGCACATCGCCCAGCACGAACTGGGGCTGCCCCGCTCCTACTGACCACGGCGTCCGCTTCCCCGCGGCGGGTCGTCGGGTTCCCGGCGGTGGGTCCTCCGTTTCCCGGCCGCGGGTTCCGGGCGGCGGGTCGTCCGGACCGCGTGTTAACGGCGGATTAGGACTGGCCGCCCACACCTGGACCGGGCCGACGGGGCCGGAGAGGCTCCCTGCAACCGGCGCGCCCCCGGCGCCGCGAAACAGGAGGTCAACGGTGTCCACCCCCACCCCAGCCCGTACGCCGTGGCGGGCCGTGTTCGGCGGCTCGATCGGCAATCTCGTCGAGTGGTACGACTGGTTCGTCTACGCCAGCTTCGCCACGTACTTCGCGTCCGCGTTCTTCCCCAAGGGCAACGACACGGCGCAGCTTTTGAACACGGCGGGCATCTTCGCCGTCGGGTTCTTCATGCGCCCGGTCGGCGGCTGGCTGCTCGGCCGGTACGCCGACCGGCGCGGCCGCAAGGCGGCGCTCACCCTGACCGTCACGCTCATGTCCGGCAGCGCGCTGCTCATCGCCATCGCCCCGACGTACGGGGCGGTGGGGTACTTCGGCGCGGTGGTGCTGCTGGTCGCGCGGCTGATGCAGGGGCTGTCGGTCGGCGGCGAGTACGCGGCGAGCTCCACCTACCTCACCGAGGCCACCCCGCCCGGACGGCGCGGGTTCGCCTCCAGCTTCCAGTACGTGTCGATGACGGCGGGGCAGCTGCTCGGCCTCGGGCTGCAGATCGTCATGCAGCGGACCATGAGCGAGGAGGCGCTGAAGTCGTACGGATGGCGCATCCCGTTCGTCGTCGGGGCGGTCGGCGCCGCCGTCATCTTCTACCTGCGGCGCAGGCTGCTGGAGACCGAGGTGTTCGTCGAGGCGTCGGACGCGGCGGACGCGTCGGACGCGTCCGACGGCCGCGGCGCCGCCCGGGCGAAGGAGCGCGGGACCGTCCGCGAACTGCTGCGGCACCGCCGCGAGGCGCTGCTGGTGATCGCGCTGACGGCGGGCGGCACGCTCGCGTACTACACGTACACGACGTACCTGACCAAGTACCTGTCCAACACGGCCGGGCTGCCGAAGAGCACGGCGTCGCTGGTGAGCTTCTGCGCGCTCCTGGTCTTCGCGCTGCTCCAGCCGCTCGCGGGCGCCCTGTCGGACCGGATCGGGCGGCGGCCCCTGCTCATCGCGTTCGGTGTCGCCGGGACGGTCGGGACGGTGCCGCTGATGACCGCGCTCGGCCACGCGTCCGGGTTCTGGCCCGCGTTCGGGCTGATGCTGACCGGCCTGGTCATCGTCACGGGCTACACCTCCATCAACGCGGTGGTGAAGGCCGAGCTGTTCCCCACGCACGTGCGGGCGCTCGGGGTGGCGCTGCCCTACGCCATCGCCAACGCGCTGTTCGGCGGGACCGCCGAGTACGTGGCGCTCTGGTTCAAGAAGGGTGGCGCCGAGTCCGGCTTCTACTGGTACGTCGCGGCATGTGCGGCGCTGTCGCTGGTCGTCTACGTCCGGATGCGCGAGACGCGGGACACGGCGCTGTCCAGCCGGGAGCGGACGGCCGAGGCCGCTCCGGTGCGGGCGTAACCGTCCCGTGCGGGCGAAGCGACCGCCGTGCGGGCGCGGCGGCCCCGGTGCGGGCGTGGCGCGCGGGCGCCTAACCTGACCGCCATGCGGGTTCTGCTGGTCGAGGACGACCTCCGCCTGGCCGCCGCCCTGGCCACCCACCTGCGGCGCGGCGGCTACGAGGTGACGCACGCCCGGACCGCCGCCGACGGCGTCCGGCTGGCGGCGGACGCCGACTTCGTCCTGCTCGATCTGGGCCTGCCCGACGCCGACGGGCTGAAGGCGCTGGAGCGGGTGCGGCGGGGTTCGGACGTGCCGCTGATCGTGGTGACGGCCCGCGCGGGCGACGTGCTGAAGGGGCTGCACCGGGGCGCGGACGACTACCTGGTCAAGCCCGTCCGCCCGGACGAGCTGCTGGCGCGGATGCGGGCGGTGGTGCGGCGCAGCGCGCGGCCCGCGCGGGTGCGGCGCGCGGTCGCCGGGGACGTGGTGGTCGACCTGGCGGCGCGGCGCGTGACCGTCGCGGGCCGGGACGTCCCGCTGACGCGCCGGGAGTTCGACGTGCTGGCGGTGCTGGCGGCCCGTCCGGGCGAGGTGTGCGCGCGGGACGAGATCCTGCTGGCGCTGTGGGGCGACACGTCGCTGTCGGCGTCGCGAGCCCTCAACGTGCACGTCCGCAACATCCGGAGCAAGACCGGCCGGAACGGCCTGATCGTCACGCTGGTCGGCACCGGTTACCGGCTCGGGGACGACCCGTCGTGAGGACCCGCCTGGTCGCCGTCCTGACCACGCTGGTCGTGCTGGTCGTCGCGGGGCTGGCGGTGCCGCTGGGCGGCGCGTACGCCACGCACCGGACCGGCCGCCTGCTGCTGGACCGGCCGCTGGGCGGCGCGTACGCCACGCACCGGACCGGCCGCCTGCTGCTGGACCGGCGGGCCGACGCGACCCGGTTCGCCGAGCTCGCCGACCTGGCCGCGCGCACCGGCGACCGCGGTTCGCTTCAGCCGGAGATCGCCCGCTACGCCTCGCTGTACGGTGCGTCCGTATGGATCCGTGACCGGGACGGAAGAGTCGTCGCGCAGGCAGGCCCCGCGACCGGCCCGGATACGACAGCCCCGCCCGCCGCCTCCGACAGGACCGGCGCGGACCAAGCAGACCCCGCCGATTCCGCAGGCCGCGCGGGCGGCGGGGGGCAGGCGGAGGCGACGGGGCTGGCGTTGTCGGGGCGGACGACCGACGCGCTGCCCGCGCTCACCCCCTTCGGGCCCCGGCACGTGCTGATCGCCGAGCCGTCCGGCCGGGACGCGCAGATCTCGGGCGCGGTACTGCTGCTCGCGCCGACCTCGCACGCCCGCGCGGACATCGCGCGCGTGTGGAGCGCGCTGCTGCTGGCCGCGCTGGCCGTGCTGGCGTGCTCGGTGCTGGTGGCGCGCGGGCTGGCGCGCTGGATCCTGCGGCCGGTGACCGAGCTGGACGAGGCGACCCGGCGGATCACCGAGGGCGACCTCGGCACCCGCACCGCCGCGACCGTCGGGCCGCCGGAGCTGCGGCGGCTGGAGCAGCGGTTCAACGCGATGGCCGAGGCGGTCGACCAGGCGGTCCGGCGGCAGCGGGAGTTCGCCGCGAACGCCTCGCACGAGCTGCGCAACCCGCTCGCCGCGCTGATGTTCCGGCTGGAGAACCTGCGCCCGTACCTGGACCCGGCGGGCGAGCGGGAGTTCGAGGAGACCGGCGCCGAGCTGAACCGGCTCGCCGGGACCGTCACCGACCTGCTGGAGCTGGCGCGCACCGAGGCGGGCGCGCAGGGCGGGGCGGGCGCGGCGGTCGCGCGCGACCTGGACGTCGCGGCCGAGCTCCGGCCGAGGCTGGAGTCCTGGCGGGAGGTGTTCGACGCGCTGGGGATCGGGTTCGCGGTGCGGCTGCCGGAGCGGCTGACGGCCCGGGCCGTCCCGGACGCGCTGCCGCGCATCGCCGACATCCTGCTGGACAACGCGCACAAGTTCGTCCCCGAGGGCGGAACGGTCACCGTGACGCTGGACGCCGCCGGGCCGGTGCTGCGGGTCGCCGACGACGGGCTCGGCCTCACCGGGCCGGAGCGCGCGCGTGCCCTGGAACGGCACTGGCGGGCGCCCGCGCACGCGGACCTGCCCGGCAGCGGCCTGGGGCTGCCGATCGCCGCCGCGCTCGCCGAGGCGTCCGGCGGGCGGCTCGTGCTGCTCGCGAACCGTCCGCGCGGACTGGCGGTGGAGGTGCGCCTCGGGGCCGGTCAGCCGAAGACGGACCGGTAGTAGCGGACCGCGCCCGGGTGCAGCGGCACCGCTCCGGTGCCGATCGCGAACCGGCGGTCGAGCCGTCCGCCCGGCGCCTCGGGCGCCTGCAGGCGGTCGCGGCTGCTGAACAGGCGCTCGGTGACGTGGAAGGCGACCCGCTCCGGCAGGGTCGTCCGGCACATCAGGTAGCTGGCCGTGCCCGCCGTCTGGACCGGGCCGCTCTCGCCGTACGCCCTGGCCGGGACGGTCGCGGGCTCGTAGACGGGTCCGTAGGCGCGGCGCAGCCGGGCGACGAGCGGCTCGTCCAGCGGGACGAGCCGGACCGGGACGCGCCGGGCCAGTCCGGCGAGCGCGGGCGTCGGCACGCCGCCCGACCAGAACGCGGCCGCGATCCCGCCCGACACCAGCGCCTGGATCGACCGGTCCAGCCCGTACCGGACGGGCCGCGCCGGACGGGACAGGCTCGCCACGGCGAGCACGCGTTCGGCCGTGACGGCGGTGCCCGATCCGTCCGCGCCGAGCGAGACGGGCCGTCCGGCGAGGTCGGTGACGCGCCGCACCGGGGAGTCGGCGCGCACGACCAGGTGGACGTGGTTCATGTACATGCGGGCGAGCGCGGCGGCCGGCAGGTGCTCGCCCCGGACGGCGCGGTCGGCGCTGTCGGCGAGCGCGAACGCGAGGTCGGCGCGACCGTCGGCGAGCATCGCGAGGTTCTGGACGCTGGCGTTGGTCGGCAGCACGCTCGTCCGGAACCCGCCGCGCCGCAACTCGGCCGCGAACCGGTCCCCCAGCGCCTGGTAGGGACCGCCCTTCTCCCCGGTCGCCAGCCGCAGCAGGACGGGTTCGCCTCCGGCCGCGGCCAGGGCGTCGTCGCCGCCCGCCGCGAGCACGGCGGCGGCGGCCAGGAAGAGGCGGCGTTTCATGGCGGCACCGTACTCCGGCCGCCGCCCGTCTCCGAACGCCGTCTCCCCAGGTAAGGAGGTTCGCACCCGGGCGTCCGCGCGCGGACGCGCGCGCTCGGCGGCCGGGTTCCCTCTCAGGCGGGGTGTAATGCCGGAAGGGAGCCGGCCATGAGGGGGATGCCGGAAAGGAGCTGGTTTTGCGACATCCCACATCGAACCGCTTCGAGGACCTGTACGCGGAGAACCGGGCCAGAGTGCTCGGCTACGCGTTGCGGCGGACCGAGGACCCCCAGGACGCCGCGGACGTGGTCGCCGAGACCTTCCTCGTCGCGTGGCGGCGGCTGGACGACGTCCCGCCGGGGGACGAGGCCCGGCTGTGGCTGTACGGCGTGGCCCGCCGGGTGCTGGCCGGGCAGCGCCGGGGCGAGCGCCGCCGGACCGCGCTCGGCGCGCGGCTGCGGTCGGAGCTGGCCG
>NZ_QURH01000259.1 GCF_003428695.1 Actinomadura logoneensis | reverse complement strand
GGCGGGGGCTCGCGCGGCGGCGGCGGGCGGGCCGCGCTCGCGCTGACCGGCTACAGCTCCGACCAGCTCAAGCAGGCCCTGCTCGCCGACGTCCCCGGTTACCGGCGCGCGGGCGAGCCGGACGCGGGCGAGTACGGGTCGCTGAAGGGCATCCAGAACTTCGGGCAGCTCCAGCGGCAGGTCAGCCTGGACAAGCCGCGCTGCGCCGACGCCGCCGGGTCGCGGCCCGCGGTGGACAAGGCCGCGCCCGCCGCGCTCACCAGCTTCAACCGCGGCGACGGCCAGGTCGTCACCGAGACCCTGATGGGCATGCCGGACGAGGCGGCGCAGCGGCAGCTCGACCTGCGCGTCCCGTCCGGGTGCCTGGTCTTCAGGACCCGCGTCGGGACGCAGACCGCCGAGCACCGCGTCAGCGAGTTCCCCGGCGGGACGATCGGGAAGGGCTCGCGGACGGTCGGCGTCAGCACCGTCAGCGGCGCGTCCCACACGCGGGCCTGGTACGTGGTGCTGCGCGGACGCCACTGCGTCGCCACGGTCAGCCTCTTCGGCCCGAACGCCACCCGCGCGGAGGTCGAGCAGATCGCCCGCCAGGCGTACGAGCGCAGCGAGCACTATCTCCCGTGACCGCCCGCCGGATACCGTGCAGGCGTGCGCCGATCGGTCGCACGGCACGACGGCGGAATGCGGTGGACGACGGCGCGGGACGCGCGGACCGGGGGAGCGGCACGTGATCGGCAGGGAGGGACGCGTCATCGGCCGGATCGGGCCCCGTCTCATCGGCGAGGTGATGATCCCGGTCCGGGGCGGGACGGAGGCGTTCTACGCCCACCCGGTCGACCCGAAGGAGGAGATCGGCGTCGGCGAGATCGTGGTCGTCGTCGAGTACCACCCCCCGCGCACGGTCTACGTCGCCCGCGCCCTGGTCTGACCCGAGCCTCCTCGTCTGACGCGAACCCTCTCGTCTGACCCGAGCCTCCTCATCTGGCGTGAATCCGCTCGTCCGTCGCGAACCTTTCGTCTGGTGCGAACCCCCCTTGAAGTGCGCGGTCGTCCCCTTCCGGGGCTCCGGCCGGATCCGGACGTCCGGGGAGGTCGTCCCCGCCGGGGCGGAACCGAACGGGGCGGCATACCGTCTAGTGATCAGCGGTGCCGGAAACCGGACGAACAGGCTCCCCGGCGGTGCCGTTGTCCCGGCCCGGGCCGGGCCGGTTGGAGGGGCGGATGCCAGTGGTCATCATCGCGATCGCGATCGTCGCGGCCGTCATAGTGCTCATCGTCCTGTTCAAGATGATCTGGCGGGTGGCCGAGCCGAACGAGGCGCTGATCATCTCCGGGCTCGGCGCGCGGTCCAAGCCGGTCAACGGGCTGGACAGCCTCGGCTTCAAGGTCGTCACGGGCAAGGGCACCATGGTGATGCCCGGCTTCCAGGTGGCCCGCAAGCTCCGGCTGGACATCCACAGCACCACGCTCGAGGTCCACTGCGTGACGCAGCAGGGCATCCCGGTGCAGGTCAAGGGCGTGGTCATCTACAAGGTCGGGGACGATCTGGTCTCGATCGCCAACGCGTCCCGGCGCTTCCTGGACCAGCAGAAGTCGATGGACGGCGCGATCCACGAGCTGTTCACCGGCCACCTCCGCTCCATCATCGGCGGCCTCACCGTCGAGGACCTGATCCTCAACCGCGAGCGCCTGACCAGCGAGACCCGGCTGAGCGCCGCCGACGAGATGAGCAAGCTCGGCCTGGTCGTGGACTCGCTGCAGATCCAGGAGATCGAGGACTCCACCGGGTACATCACCAACCTGGGCCGCCCGCACGCCGCCGCCGTCGCGTCCGCCGCCCGCATCGCCGAGGCCGAGCGCGACCGCGAGGCCACCGAGCGCGAGCAGGAGGCGGCCCGGCAGAACGCGGCCGTCATCCGCGACACCGAGATCAAGAAGGCCGAGTACCAGGGCCAGGTGCAGCAGGCCGAGCAGCAGGCGAAGCAGGAGGTCATCGAGAAGGAGACCCGCAACGCCGAGCTGGAGGCCGAACGCACCGAGAAGCTGCTGGAAAGCCAGATCCGCAAGCCCGCCGACGCGCGCGCGTACGAGCGGGTGAAGCTGGCCGAGGCCGAGCGCGAGGAGCGCGTCGCGCACGCCCAGGCGGCGGCGACCGAGACGCAGCTCAAGGCGCAGCGCGAGGCGGAGGCCACCCGCATCCTCGGTGAGGCGCAGGCCGAGGCGATCCGCAACAAGGGCCTCGCCGAGGCGGACGCCATCAAGGCCCGCGCGCAGGCGCTGTCGGAGAACACCGAGGCGGTCATCGCCCAGCAGCTCGCCGAGCGCTGGCCGGAGATCGTCGAGGCGGGCGCGGGCGTCTTCGGCAACGTGGACAACATGGTCGTGCTGAACGGCGCGGAGGGCATCGAGGAGATGCTCGCCAAGGCGCTCACGCTGGGCGGCGCGGGCCTCGGGCTCGCCCGGAACCTGCTCGCGGGCGGGAACGCGGCGCCGTCCGCGAACGGCAAGCCGCAGCAGCCGGTGAACGGCACGGCCCCGGCCGTGGCCGCCGGCGACGCTCCCGAAGCCTGACCCTCTCTGCTCCACCCGGGGCCCGGACGCCCGTGCGACGCGTCCGGGCCCCGGCCCTTTCCGGGCCCCGGCCCTTTCCGGGCCGCGTCCGGCAGCCGCACCCCTCGCGGTTCCGCCCGGAAGGGGACACTCTCCCGACCGCTCCGTTCTTCCGAGGTGAGGTTCTTGGGTCGTCTCCGCATCCGTTCGCTGAAGGTCGGCGAGGACGCGTACCGGTGGTCGGCCGGGCACGTGCACGGGCCGGACGGCGCGGACTGCCGCGAGGTCGTCCGGATCGCCCGCACCGGGCACCGCGGCCGCGGCCTCCAGGTCACGTTCCGCCCCGGACGCGGCCTGCTCGTCAACGACGGCTACCCGATGCACGACGGCCTGGTGTGGCGGGCGGCGGACGACGCGCCCCTGAACCTGCACCTGCCGTCCGTCGTCCGGGCCGTCCTGGACGCGGCGGTCGAGCGCGGCTGGGACACCCGCTCCGACCTGGACCTGGACGGCTGGGAACTGCTCGACGCCGTCGTGGCGCGGCTGCCGTCCGCGCCGTGACCGCCGTCCCTGAGGGCGACAAGGTCACACGGGCCGCGTGACCCGGATAACGTTCGTGGCATGCCCGTGCCCCGGCTCGCCGTCACCGTCGATCTCGTCGTCCTCACCGTCCGGGAGCAGCGGCTGAGCGCGCTGGTGTGGCGGCGCGACCGGGACCCCTACGACGGCGCGTGGTCGCTGCCCGGCGGGTTCATCCAGCTCGACGAGGACCTGCCGGTCGCCGCGTCCCGGCTGATGGCCGAGCGTGCCGGCCTCGCCGACGTCCGCATCCACCTGGAGCAGCTCGCCACCTACGGCTACCCGGACCGCGACCCGCGCCAGCGCGTCGTCAGCGTCGCCTACCTCGGCCTCGCGCCCGACCTGCCCGCCTCCAGCCGCGCGCAGGTGCTCTGGCAGCCGGTGGACGACCTGGTGCACCGCGACCCGGCCGCGTTCGACCACCGCCGCATCCTGCTGGACGGCGTGGAGCGCGCCCGCGCGAAGCTGGAGTACACCTCGCTCGCCGCCGCGTTCGCGCCGCCCGAGTTCACCGTCGCCGAGCTGCGCCGCGTCTACGAGATCGTGTGGGGGACGCCGCTCGACCCGCGCAACTTCCACCGTAAGGTCACCGGCGCGGACCGCTTCCTCATCCCGACGGGCCGCACCACGACCCGCGACGGCGGCCGTCCGGCCCAGCTCTACACGCGCGGCGACGCCGAGCAGCTCCGTCCGCCGATGCTGCGCCCGCGCCCCTGCCAGGACTGAACCTC
This sequence comes from Actinomadura logoneensis, assembly GCF_003428695.1. Lineage (GTDB taxonomy): Bacteria > Actinomycetota > Actinomycetes > Streptosporangiales > Streptosporangiaceae > Spirillospora > Spirillospora logoneensis. The sequence goes on along the minus strand of NZ_QURH01000259.1, from coordinate 24,280 downwards.
CCCGCCCGCACGCGGGGGAGAGGACCCGGTGGCGCGGAGGCCGGACGGCGGAAAACCGGCTGACCCGGACGGGTGCGCGCGGCCACGATGGGGCGCATGCTGGCTGATCACTTCCCTCTGCTGTCACTGCGCGTCCGGACGCCCCGCCTGGAGCTGCGGCTGCCGACCGACGAGCAACTGGCGTCCCTGGCGGAGCTGGCCGCGGCGGGCGTCCACGACCCGTCCGTGATGCCGTTCGTGAACCCCTGGACGGACGCGCCGCCCGCCGTCGTCGCCCGCCATGTCGTGCTGCACCACTGGCGGCTGCTCGGCGGCTGGAAGCCGGACGACTGGTCCCTCGGCCTGGTCGTGCTGCGCGACGGCGCGGTCGTCGGGACGCAGGGGCTCGACGCGACGCGGTTCGCGGTCAAGCGCGAGGTGACCACCTGGTCGTGGCTGGGCCGCGCGCACCACGGGCAGGGGATCGGCAGCGAGATGCGCGCCGCCGTCCTGCACCTGGCGTTCGCCGGGCTGGGCGCGCTGGACGCCGTCTCCAGCGCCCACGGCGACAACGAGGCGTCCCTGCGCGTCTCGCTGAAGCTCGGCTACCGGCCGGACGGCGTCGAGCGGCACGTCGTCCGGGCGTGCGCGTGGAGGGCAACCGGATGCGCCTGCGCCACGACGAGTGGATCCCGCCGGTGCCCGTGGAGGTGGACGGCCTGGAGCCGTGCCTCCCGCTGTTCGGACTCCCGTCCCAGACGCCCTGACGGCGCGGAGGCCGAGAGGTGCCCGGCCGAGAGGTGCCCGGCCGAGGGGTGCCGAATCGAAGATCACCGAACGTCGCGTCCCGGCGGCGTTCCGCTGGATCCGGGTCCGGCGGCGTCCGGGCAAACCAGCAAACTTGATCATCTTGGCCGGGGCGTTCGGCATGACCTCACAAAGCGGCGGCAAGCGACGATCTCGGGGCTTGCGGAATTCGCGGCGGCGACGCTTACTTTGAAGTGCCCCGAAAGCCCGGGAGTTTTCCGGGAAAGGACGGCGCCGACCGCAGAAACTCGCGAGCGGACGGTTAGCGCCCGTTTACTTTCCCGCTGATTCCCGGGCGACGTTGTGAAAAGGAGAGTGTCATGAGCCGTCTCGTCGACCGCGTCCTGGACCGCCTCGTCCCCAAGGAGACCGCCTCCGCCTGCAGCGGCACCTACTTCTGCAACGCGGCCGGCCACCCCGGCTACTGGTTCCGGTTCTGCTGCCCGCAGACCGGCTGCGAGTGGACCTACAAGGGCAGCTGCTGACCTCTCCGTGAGCGAGGCATGACCCTGGCGTGATGGAGGCCGGGCGGAGCGCCGCACCGCGTTCCGCCCGGCGTCCGCCGCCGCCCCCCGGGCTGCGGCGTGAAACGGATCGTGTATTTATCAACCTCTTTTCCGAGGAACTGACAATGCCTTATGTGGTGGCCGCGGTCGTCCTCTTCGGCGTCCTTTCCGTGTTGAATATGATGCTCACCTTCGGCATTCTCCGCCGGATGCGGGCGGACGCCGCCGCGGGAGCCCGGACGGCCCCGGGCGCGAACGACCTGTTCACCCTCAAACCCGGTGCGGAAGTCCCCGAGTTCAGCGCGACGACCACCGCCGGCGAGCCGGTCTCGCGCGGGTCGGCGGCCGGAGTGGTCGCCTTCTTCTCGGCGAACTGCGAGGGCTGCCACGACCTCCTCCCGAGCTTCCTCGACCGCGCCGCGTCCCTCGGCCGGGAGAACGTCCTGGCCGTCTTCGGCGGCGACGAGCCCGAGACGGTCGCCGCGCTGGAGCGGGTCGCGCGTGTCGTCCAGGCCGACCGGGCGGGCGGCGTGGTCGCCCGCGCCTTCCGGAACGAGTGGACCCCCGCGCTGTACCTGCTCGGCGCGGACGGCCGGATCGCCGGCACCGGCGCCCGCATGGACGAGCTCCCCCTGCACACCCTCCCCGTCCCGGCGGCCGGAAACGGGCGATGACCGGACCGGACGACCAGGACACGCGGCGGTTCGGCGCGCGGGCGATGCGGACGTCGGCCGCCGAGGCGGTCGCCCTGCTCGGCCGGGCCGCGCCCGTCGAGGTGCCGGTCTTCCTGGCCGTGACGGTCGCCGCGTCCGTCGCGCCGATCGTGACGGCCTGGCTGACCAAGCTGGTGATCGACCGGCTGACCCAGGGGAGCGAGCCGGTCGGCGGCCTCGCGCTCGGCCTGGCCGCGGCCGGACTCGCCGTGGCCGCGCTGCCCGCCGCCGCCCGCTTCACCCGCAACCAGATCGGCCGCGCCGCGAGCCTGGAGGGGACGGACCGGCTGTTCAGATCGGCCGCGCCGCGAGCCTGGAGGGGACGGACCGGCTGTTCGCCGCCGCCGAGCGCCAGGTCGGCCTGCGCGCCTTCGAGGACCCCGCCTACCAGGACCGGCTGAGGCTCGCGCAGGACGGCGTCCGGCGCGTCCCCGAACTGGTGGACGGTCTCGGCGGCGTCCTCGGCGGCGTCCTGTCGCTGACCGGGTTCCTCGGCTCGCTGCTGGTGCTCAGTCCGGCGATGACGGGCGTGGTCCTCGCCGCCGCGCTGCCCGCGCTCGTCGCGGAGACCCTGCTGACCCGCCGCCGGACGGCCATGGAGTGGGACACCGAGCACCACCACCGGCGCGAGTATTTCTACGGCCAGCTTCTGACCGGCACGTCGCCCGCGACGGAGATCCGGCTGTTCGGCATCGGCGCGTTCCTGCGCGGCCGGATGATGGCCGAACGGCGCGCCGCCAACGCCGCCGAACGCGGCATGGACCTGCGGGAACTGCGCACCCAGGGCGGCCTCACCGCGCTCGGCGCGGCCGTCGCCGGAGCGGGCCTGTGGTGGGCGGCGAACGCGGCGCGGCACGGCACGCTCAGCGTCGGCGACATCGCGATGTTCCTCGCCGCCGTGGCCGGGGTGCAGTCCGCGCTCGGCGCGCTGACGGCCGCGATCTCCGGTGGCCAGGCCCGCCTGCTCGCGTTCACGCACTACGTCGCCGTCGTCCGCGCCCCGTCCGACCTGCCCCGCGCGGTCACCGGCGAAGCGCCTCCCCTGCGCCGCGGCATCGAGTTCCGCGACGTGTGGTTCCGGTACGGCGACGACCTGCCGTGGGTGCTGCGCGGCCTCGACCTGACGATCCCGCACGGCAGCGCCGTCGCGCTCGTCGGACTGAACGGCGCGGGCAAAAGCACCCTGGTCAAACTGCTGTGCCGGATGTACGACCCGGTGCGTGGCCAAATCCTGTGGGACGGCGAGGACATCCGCGACATCCCGCCGGAGAAGCTCCGCGACCGCATCAGCGCCGTCTTCCAGGACCACATGAACTACGAGATGTCCGCCCGCGACAACATCGCGGTCGGCGACCTCACCGCCCTGGACGACCCGTCCCGGCTGGAGCGCGCCGCTTCCCGCGCCGGCGTCCACGACCGCCTCGCCGCGCTCCCGAAGGGCTACGACACGCCCCTGACCAGGATGTTCGCCCTCGACGACGACGCCGCGTCCGGGGTCGTGCTGTCCGGCGGGCAGTGGCAGCGCCTCGCGCTCGCCCGCGCCCTCGTCCGCGAGGACCGCGACCTGATGATCCTGGACGAGCCCAGCTCCGGCCTCGACCCCGAAGCCGAACACGAGGTGCACGCGCTCATGCGCGAGCACCGGCGCGGCGGCACGTGCCTGCTCATCTCGCACCGGCTCAGCGCCGTCCGCGACGCCGACCGGGTGGTCGTGCTGGAGGACGGCCGCGTCGCCGAACAGGGCACGCACGACTCACTCCTGGAGGCGGACGGCGGCTACGCCCGCCTCTTCCGGCTCCAGGCCGACGGCTACGAGGTGACCTCATGACCCGGAGCACCCTGGCCCTCGGAACCCTCGCCGCGCTCACCGCGGTGGCGGCCTCGGCCGTCGCCGTCCGCCGGACGCTGATCCTCACCACCGTGGACGGCGACAGCATGGAACCGTCGCTGCGCTCGGGCGACCGCGTCCTGATCCGCCGGACCCGCCGCGTCCGCCGAGGTCAGATCACCCTGCTGCGTTCGGACCCGCACGACGTCCTGCTGCTCAAACGCGCCGTGGCCGTCCCGGGCGACCCCCTCGACGAGGAGTGGGCCGCCCCCGTGGGCGAGCGCGTGGCCGCCGCGACCGTCCCCCGGGGCACGATCGTCGTCCTCGGCGACAACCGGCCCACGAGCTGGGACTCCCGCCACTTCGGCCCCGTCCGCACGTCCCGCGTCCTGGGGGTCTACGTCACCCGCGTCCACGCCGCCGCCTCTTGATCAACTGCCTCGGCCTCCGGTAGCAAGGAGCATGATCCGAGGCGAGAAGACCGGGCTGCGCGCCCGCCACGCGGACGACGTGCCGGTGCTCCACGAGGAGCTGTACAACGACGTCGCGACCCGCTCCCGCGCCGACATCCGTCCGTGGGTCCCGCTCGGCGCGGAGCGGTCGCCGTTCGCCGTCCGCGAGGACGACCCCACCGCCGCCGACTTCTCCGTCGTGGACCTGGCGTCCGGCGGCCTCGCGGGCGCGGCCGTCCTGTGGGGCATCGACCTGCACAACCGCTCGGCCCACATCGGCATGACGCTCCTCCCGTCCGCGCGGGGCAAGGGCTTCTCGACCGACGTCGTCCGCACCCTCTGCCACTACGGCTTCGTCATCCGCGGCCTCAACCGCATCGCGTTGGAGACCCTCACCGACAACGTCGCCATGCGCACCGCCGCCGAACGCAACGGCTTCACCCACGAGGGCACTCTGCGGGGCTCCTTCTGGGCCAACGGCGAGTTCCACAACGACGAGCTCTACGGCCTCCTCGCGTCCGAGTGGCGCCCCCGTCCCTGAAGTCCCGAAGCGCCCACCGGCCCGGGGTGTGACCGGTAGCGTACGAAGAGTGAAGGAGTTCAACACCACAGGTCCGTGTATCCCGGGTGAGCACTACATGCTCGAACCGCTCGGCCGCTTGCCGGAAGCCCAGAGGTACGCCGAACAGGGCAAGTACTTCGTGATCCACGCTCCCCGGCAGTCGGGCAAGACGACCACCGTGACGCTGCTAACCCAGGCGCTCAACGCCACGGGGCGGTACGCCGCGGTGCGGTTCTCCTGCGAGACGATCAAGACGGTGGAGGACATCGGCGTTGCCGAAGAACGCCTTCTGACGGCCCTCGCGGACGCTGCCGAAGACTTCGGGGTTCCCGTCGAGTGTCGGCCTCCCGACCCCTGGCCTGCGTCGCCGCCCGGCCGCCTGATCTTCAGGGGGCTCAGGGCATGGGCCAAGCGCAGTCCGCTGCCTCTGGTGCTGCTCTTCGACGAAATCGACTCCTTGACCGGCTCCGTGCTCATCGAGGTGCTCGGCCAGCTACGCGACGGCGCCACGTCCTCCGTGACGCCTTTCCCGCATTCGGTGGTGCTCTGCGGGTTGCGGAACGTCCGTGACTACAAGGCGGCGGCGGGCGGGGACCCGTCCCGCCTGGGTACGGCCAGCCCGTTCAACATCAGCGTCGCGGCGCTTCGGGTAGGCGACTTCGGGTTCAACGAGGTCGCCAAGCTGTACGGCCAGCACACCGAGGCGACGGGGCAGGTCTTCGAGGCGCCCGCCGTCCAGCGGGCGTTCGAGGCGAGCCAGGGGCAGCCATGGCTGGTGAACGCCCTGGCCAGGGAGGTCATCGAGGTCATGGGCGTTCCCGCGTCCGACCCGATCACCGACGACCTGATGGACCAGGCGGTCGAAAGGCTCATCCGCCGGCGCGACACCCATCTGGACTCTCTGGTCTCGCGCGTGCACGAGCCCCGAGTGCAGCGCATGATCGAACCGATGATCACGGGTGGGGACGTCAAGGCCGATGACGACACCTACGACGACGACCTCGCGTACGTGCGGGACCTCGGCCTGGTCACCCGGTCGAGGCCGTTGCAGATCTCCAACCCGATCTACCAGGAGGTGATCATCCGGCTCCTGTCCCGGCGTCTCCAGGACGCTATCGACGCCGAGCCGCGAACCTTCCTCCTGCCGGACGGCCGCCTGGACACCGACAGGCTGCTCCGGGAGTTCCTCGCCTTCTGGAAGGTGAACGCGGGGATCCTGGACAACCGCCACACCTACCACGAGGCCGCCTGTCACCTCACTTTCATGGCGTTCCTGCAGCGTGTGGTGAACGGCGGCGGTTTCATCGACCGCGAGTACGCGCTCGGTCGCAAGCGTCTCGACCTCACCATCCGCAAGCCGTACATCGACGAGGACGGCTGCCGTGCGATGCAGTGGTCGGCGTATGAGCTCAAGGTCCGCACCGACAAGGGCGATCCCGTGCCGGACGGCCTGGAGCAGTTGGACGGCTACCTCGACAGCCTCGGCCTGGACACCGGAACGCTGCTCGTGTTCGACCGCCGCAAGAGTGCCCCGCCGGTCGCCGACCGCATCTCGGTCGAAGCCGTCGAGTCGCCCGCCGGACGCAAGGTCACGCTCGTCCGCGCCTGATCCCGGCGGGTTAGCCTGCCGGGATGGGGCGAGCGGTTCTTGTGGTGGTGAGCGGGCCGGCGGGCGTCGGCAAGACGACGCTGGCGCATGAGTTGGCGCGGGTGCTGGGGTGTCCGGCGGTGCTCCGCGACGAGATCAAGCAGGGCATGGTGCTCGCGGACGCGGAGTACCGGGCCGAGCCCGGCGACGCGATGACACGGCAGGCGACCGAGCTCTTCTTCGACGTCCTGCGGCGGATGCTCGAATCGGGATGCACGATCGTCGCCGAGGCCGCGTTCCAGGACAAGGTGTGGAACCCGCGCCTGACGGCCCTCCAAGAGCTGGCCGAGATCCGGATCATCCGATGCGGCGCACCGGAGCACGTCCGCAGGGAACGGGTCGCGCAGCGGTTGGAAGCGGACGGCCACCGCCGAGCCCACGCCGACGCGTCCCTGACGTATGACGGCACCTTCGTGCAGGTAGAGATGGACGTCCCCACCCTGGACGTCGACACCTCAGACGGCTACCGCCCGTCAATGGACGCCATCGCCGCCTTCGCGCGAGACCGGTAAGCCGCGCGGAACGTCCATCGATCAGCAAGGGGGATGGTCCGTGCGTCGCGAGTGGGGTGAGCTTCCTCGGGCCGTGCTGGACGCTGTGGAGGCGCGCACCGGTCCGGTCGTCGGCGTGCGTCCGGCGGTCGAGGGGAACCATGCCGACATCGCCTCGGCGGTCATCGGGCCGCGCGGGCGGCTGTTCCTCAAGGCGGCGCGCAGAATCTCCGCCGAGGTCGACGGCCCGGAGGTCAGGGCGCTGCGCTGGGAAGCGGCGATCAACCCGCACGTCACCGAGTTCGCTCCCCGGCTCCTGTTCCGGCAGGACGCCGGCGAGTGGCTCGCCCTTGGTTACGAGTACGTGGACGGCAGGCACGCCGACTTCGCGCCCGGCTCACCGGATCTGGAGATCCTCGCCGTCACCATTGAGGCCCTTCAGGCTCGCGCCGCCCCGGACGTCCTCGCCGCCAAGCAGGCGGGACGGCGGTGGGAGACCGTCATGGACGACGTCGCGCCGCTCGCGGGAACCGCGCTGCTGCACCTCGATCTCAACCCGGCCAACTTCCTGATCGGGCCGGGCAGGGTGGCGCTGGTGGACTGGTCCTTCGTCGCGCGTGGCGCCGCGTGGCTCGAACTCGCGCTGGTGGTGCCGTGGTTGCTGAAGGCCGGGCACTCGCCGGGCGAGGCGGACGGGTGGCTGTCGCGGTTCCCCGCCTGGAAGGCCGCCGATCCTCGGCATCTCACCGGGTTCGCAGAGGCGTTCGCGGCCAAGTGGAGACTCAACCTCGAGAACATCGCCGAGCCCTGGGCCGTGCGGCACGCCGACGCCGCCCGGCAGTGGGCCGAGTACCGGACGAGGTGAGTCCGCGCGCCGGGGCGCGTGAGGGCCGGGATGCGTCGGGTAGACCCGGGGGAGAGCAGCCCGGCGTGATCGGGCGGGTGTTGCGTTCGGAGGGGGCCGGTATGGGTGGGAAGCCCGCTTTCTATCGGGATCAGCGCGCCTGGCGTGAATTGCAGTGCTTCCTGCCGGAGCGGTTGCGCCTGACCGACGAGACCGCGCCCGAGGAGGACTTCTGGGACTGGCGCGGGCACCGCGTCCATCTCGACCGCTATCCCAAGCCTGACGCGAAGGCCAAGGTCGTCCTGCTGCACGGACTCGGCACGAACGGACGCCAGCTCTCGCTCATCCTCGGCGCGCCGCTGGCGCAGAGGGGCTACGAGACCGTCGCGCCGGACAACCTCGGCTTCGGCCTCACGCAGGTGGAGTCCGGCACCACCTTCTCCTATGACGACTGGGTTCGGCTCGTCGTGGACTTCCTGCTCCACGAGCGCGCCCGCGACGACCGGCCGATCATCCTGTACGGGCAGAGCGCGGGCGGGATGCTCACCTACCAGGTCGCCGCGAGGGCCCCGCGCGGGACGGTCGCGGGCATCGTCGGCATGGCCTTCCTCGACCAGCGTGACCGGCGGGTCCGGGACGAGACGGCGCACGACAGGCTGACCGCGCGTGTCGGTGCGCCGATCATCGAACGGCTGGCCCGGACGCCGCTCGCGGCCGTGAGGTATCCGATGAGCCTGGCGTCCAAGATGTCGGCGCTCGCCAACGACCCCCGCGCCATGAAGGTCTTCATGCGGGACCGGACGTCCGCCGCCAGTTGGGTCAGCCTTCGGTTCCTGGACGGCTACATGAACTACACGCCCGAGGTCGAGCCCGAGGACTTCGACGCGTGTCCCGTCCTGCTGACCCAGCCCGCCATGGACCGCTGGACGCCGCTCCACCTGAGCGAGCCCTTCGTGGCCCGCATCGCCAAGGTGCCGGTCGAAACGGTCATGCTCGACAATGCGGGCCACTATCCGATGGAAGAGCCGGGCCTGACCCAGATGCGGGAGGCCGTCGCCGACTTCGTCGCCAAGCACACGGCCTGACGTCCGCGTTCAGCGCTGCCGCTCGATGGCGTCGAGCCAGGGCCGCAGCAGCGCGTCGATCGTCCCGGCGGCGGACGCGGTGTCGGTGGCGTGGGCGATGTTCCGCCCGCCGGACGTGCGGAACCACCACCCGTCCACGTGCCGGACGGCCGTGACGGTCTCGCCGACCGAGGCCAGTTCCGGTGCCCGGACGCGCAGCATCGGCGGGAACTCGAACGTGCGCGGATCGGCCCGCCAGCCACGTTCGCGCAGGTCACGCCCGAGACGGCAGAGGAGGCGGCGGGCCCGCCAGGCGTCCAGGTCGGACGGCCGGACGAGCGGCCCGCCGCTCAGCCCCATCGGCCCAGCTCCGCCGCGATGGCACGCGCGGCTTCGAGCGCGTCGTCCGGCTCGCGGATGTCCTGCGCGTCCCCGAGCAGCACCCCGCCGCCCATCGCCCACGGGTCGCTGCGCGCGAGGACGACGTGGAACGGCTGGACGCCGGGGAGCGCCGGGACACCGCCGCGCGGCTGCGGCAGGTCGAGCGGCTGCGGGCCCGGATGCAGCCAGAACCGCCAGCGGCCGTCCGAGGAGCGCTCGCACGTCACGCTGACCGTCCGGCCCATCGTGTCCGGGTCCCAGCAGCGCAGGACGGTCGGCTTGAGGACGTTCTCGACGAGCCGCGCCCGCAGTCCGATGTCGTCGAGTCCGCCGGCGAGCGCGAGAAGCCTGGTCCTTTTCGCCAAACGGGCTATCTCAACCGGAGAATCGAGGCTACGGTCACAGATGCGAGTCGTGTCGTCACACATCGGCACCCTCCGAGGTCGGGGGAGTAGTTGGAACTGTGCGTGATCTCACCACTACTCTCCCGACACGGAGTGCCGGTCGGAAGAGTGTTCGCTGCCACGGGGTCGGTGTAGCAAAGGAGCCACGACATGCCCGACAAGCAGAGCGAATGCCACATCCTCAACCCGCACGAGAGCGCGTGGGCGGTCTACGCCCGCAGGCTCAAGCGGCTTCGCACCGAAGCCGGACACAGCCAGGCCGAGGTCGGCCGCGCCTGCATCGTCTCCGGAAAACTCATCTCGGCCATCGAGACCCTGCGCAGGCTCCCCGGCGAGGACGTCAGCCAGCGCCTCGACAAGTTCTACGGCGTCGACTTCTTCGAGGAGCAGTGCCACCAGATCAGCCGCGAGATGTACCTGCCTGCGCGCTTCGACCAGTACCTCGTGCAGGAAGAGCAGGCCGCGATCATCTACAACTTCCAGTACGGCTACATTCCCGGTCTTCTCCAGACCGAGGCGTATGCCAGGGCGCTCATGAGTCAGACGCCGCACACAGAGGATCGTGACGAGGCGGTGGCGACTCGCATGCGGCGGCAGGAACTGTTGGAGGGAGAGGAAGCGCCGCTCGTCGTAGCGCTGATCAAGGAGGCCGCCCTGCGCGAGCTGATCGGCGGTCGGGATGTCATGCAGGCGCAGTACGCCCATCTCATCGAGATGGGCAGAAGGCCCAACATCTCGATCGAAGCCATACCGAACGGCGCGGGTGTCTTCGTCTCAAGTGGATACACCCTGCTCAACTACGTCGAGGGGTCTCCCGTTGGCTGGACGGAGGCCGGCTTCGGCTTCGGGCACCTCGTCCAGGAATCTGTGATCCTTCACCGCATGCGCGTAGCGTTGGATCTCACTCGTGCTGCGGCAGGCTCCGCAGGCGAGACCGAGAGGCTGATCGGGACGCTCATGGAGGCTCTGTGAACCATCTCGTTCCCCAGTGGCGCAAGTCCACCTACTCATCTGGCGAGGGTGGCGAGTGCGTCGAGGTCGCTGCGTTGGCTCCGGAGGTCGGGCTTCGGGATTCCAAGGATCCGGACGGGCCGCATCTGCATGTGACGCGTCCGGTGTTCGCGGAGCTGCTGGCCCGGCTCAAGGCGTAGTCTTCGCGGCTTCTGGCCCGGCGGGCCGGGCGGTGAGCAGCAGGACGGCGAGGACGGTCAGTCCGCCGCCGATCCACAGGACGCTGCCCGTCCCGGCGTGGTCGACCGCGAGGCCGCCGAAGAGCGCGCCGAGGGCGATCGACAGGTTGAACATCGAGACGTACAGCGAGGACGCGGCCTCGGTGTCGTCCGGTGCGGCCTTGAGGATCCAGGTCTGGAACGTCACGGAGACGGCCCCGTAGCCGAGGCCCCACAGGACCAGGATCGCGGCGGCCGTGACGACGCCGACGCCGTTCAGCGTCAGCAGCAGCATCGCGGCGGGGATGACGACCGCGATGCCGAGGGCGGTCTGCCGCAGCCGCCTGCCGATGAGCGCCCCGGCGATGAAGTTGCCGCTGATCCCGGCGACGCCGAAGGCCAGCAGCAGTGCGCTGATCATCGAGTGCTCCACCCCGTCGTCCAGCAGCAGCGGCCGGACGAAGGTGTAGGCCGTGAAGTGGCCGGTCACGACCAGGAACGTCATCGCGATCCCGACGCGGACGGTGGCGTTCCCGCGCAGCACGCGCGGCAGGTCGCCGAACCGGATCGTCCGCTCGGGCGCGACGTTCGGCATCAGCGCGGCCATCAGGACCAGCGACAGCAGCCCCAGGCCGCCGACGACGGCGAACGCGACGCGCCAACCGGACAGGTCGCCGACCAGGGTTCCGAGCGGCACGCCGAGGACGGACGCGGTGTCCACACCGCCGAAGATCACGGCGGTGGCCATCGCGACCTGCCGTTCGGGGACCAGCCGCAGCGCGATGCCCCCGGCGAGGGACCAGAAGCCGCCGACGCTGATGCCGATGAGGAAGCGCGCGGCGAGCACGACGGCGAACTCGCTGGTGAACGCGGACGCCAGGTTCGCCGCGCCGACCATCCCGACCAGGACGGCGAGGACGATCCGCCGGTCGATCCGTCCGGTGGCGACGGTCACGAGCGGTGCGGAGAACGCGGCGACCAGGCCGGGGACGGTCACCATCAGGCCGGCGGTCCCCTCGGACACCTTCAGCGCGGAGCCGACCGGGGTGAGCAGCCCGACGGGGAGCAGTTCGGAGGTCATCAGGGCGAAGACGCCGATCGTCACGGCGACGACGGCGAGCCATCCCCTGACGGCCGAGCGTTCGGGGGACGTCGAGGACGGGGCAAGGGCGGTCATGCCGACTCTCCAGTTCGAATGCCTGTTCGAGTATAGGAAGGGGAACGGGCGGCGGCCGGGGCGTCCGGCCGCCGCCCGTGCGGGAGGCTGGGGCGGTCCGGCTAGACGGTGCCGGGGGTCTTGCGGGTGGTGACGTTCATCCGGTTCCAGGTGTTCACCGTGAAGATCAGCGCGATGAGCTGGGCCAGTCCCTTCTCACCGAACCGGGTCTCGGCCTCGGCGTACACCTCGTCCGGGACGCCCTGCGGGAGCAGCGTGACGGCCTCGGTGAGCGCCAGCGCGGCGCGCTCCTCGGCGGTGTAGAGGCTGGACTCGTGCCAGGCGCTGAGCTGGTAGATCCGCTCCTCGGTCTCGCCCGCCTTGCGCGCGTCGCCCGTGTGGTAGTCGATGCAGTACGCGCACTTGTTGAGCTGCGACGCCCGGATCTGGACGAGCTCGACGACGACCGGGTCGAGGCCGTCGCGGGCGGCGGCGTCCAGGGCGAGGACGGCCTTGAAGACCTTCGGCGCGACCTGGGAGAAGTTCATGCGTTCAGGGATCCGTACCGCTGTCATGCCGTCAATCTAGGTTCGCAACGCACCCCCCGAATGGTGCATTCTGGCGCGAGGATCTTGGGTCAATTCTCGGGGGGAGCCATGGCCGGCCGACGCCCGCCGACCGTCCCCTCCGATCAGGACGGGCGGCCGGGGACGGGCAGCGACCTGCATCTCGACCTCACCGGGACGGGCGGCCTGCGCGCCCGGCTGATGGAAGCGCTGCGCGAGGCGATCCGGTCCGGACGGCTCGCGCCCGGGAGTCGGCTGCCGCCCTACCGGACCCTCGCGGTGGACCTGGGCGTCTCGCGCAACACCGTCGCCGAGGCGTACGCCGAACTCGTCGAAGAGGGATGGCTGACGGCCAGGCAGGGCTCCGGGACGCGGGTCGCGCGCCGCGCGCAACCCCTGCCGCAGACCCGTCCGCCCGCGCCCAAGGGCCGCCTCCGGACCGTCCACGACCTCCAGCCCAGCTCGCCGGACGCCGCCGCGTTCCCGCGCGCCGACTGGACGGCCTCGGTGCGGCGGGCGCTCGCCGCCGCGCCGAACGAGGCGTTCGGCGTCGGCGATCCGCGCGGAAGGCGCGAACTGCGTGAGGCGCTCGTGGAGTACCTCGCCCGTGCCCGGGGTGTCCGGACGCGGGCCGACCGGATCGTCATCTGCTCGGGCTTCGCGCACGGCCTGGAACTGCTGTCCGCGATCCTGGACGGACCGGTCGCGGTGGAGGCGTACGGCCTGTCCTTCCACCGCTCCATCATCGAACACGCTGGTCACGGCACGATTCCGCTCGAAGTGGACGCCGGGGGAGCGCGCGTCCAGGACCTTCCGGCGACGGGCGCGGAGGCCGTGCTGCTCACCCCGGCGCACCAGTACCCGACCGGGGGCCCGCTGCGTCCCGAGCGGCGGGCGGCGGTCGTGGACTGGGCGCGGGCGACCGGCGGCCTGGTCATCGAGGACGACTACGACGGGGTGTTCCGGTACGACCGCGAGCCCGTCGGGGCCGTCCAGGGACTCGACCCCGACCACGTCGTCTACATGGGCTCGACCAGTAAGAGCCTGTCGCCCGCGCTGCGCGTCGGGTGGATGGTCCTGCCCGGCCGTCTCGCCGGCCGCGTGGCCGAGGCGAAGGGTGGCCGCGAACTGGTCACCGGCGTCGTGGACCAGCTCGCGTTCGCCGACCTCGTCGCGTCCGGCGCGTACGACCGGCACGTGCGCCGCATGCGCGGGATCTACCGCCGCCGCCGGGACCGCCTGATCGCCGTCCTCGCCCAACGCGCCCCACACGTCCAGGTCAGCGGGATCGCCGCCGGGCTGCACGCCGTCCTCGACCTCCCGCCCGGAACCGAAGCCGCGGCCCTCCGGGGCGCCCGCCGCCAGGGCCTGGCCCTGGACGGCCTCGGCGCGTACCGCCACCCCGCGAGCACCGCGCCCCCTCGCGACGGCCTGGTGATCGGCTACGGCACCCCGTCCGAGCACGCCTACGCCGCCGCGCTCGACGCCCTGTGCCTGGCCCTCCCCGGCCCGTCCGGCGCCGCCGAGGCCCCGCCCGCGCGCGGCCGGTAAGCGAGAACCGTCTGGTCCGCCGCGTCCGCCTGCCCATAATGATCTTGAACCCCGACGCGAGGGAGGCCGGAGTGCGGCAGGCGTTGAGCGTCGCGGTGGCGCAGCCGAGGTGCGTCGCCCACGACGTGGCGGCGGACGCGCGGGCCCATGCGGAGGCGGTCCGGGCGGCGGACGCGCGCGTCGTGGTCTTCCCGGAGATGTCGCTGAGCGGATACGAGCTGGACGCCGAGCCAGTCGCCCCCGACGACGAGCGCCTGGCCCCAATCATCGCCGCGTGCGCAGAGACGGGAACGCTCGCCCTGGTGGGCGCGCCCGTCCCCGGCCCCGCCCCGGACGACCTGGCCCGAGCCACCTTCACCGCGTAGTCCCGCCACGGCGGTTCCGAGCACGTCGGGAGCGGATGTTCTGGGCGCGCATCCGGTCCCCGCGCCCGTGAACGCTCATCGCAAGGCCGGGACCAGGACGAGTTTCAGGATTCGGCGAGGGCGACCAGGGCGGCGAGGACGTCGGGGAAGTCGGCGGTGATCTGCGGGCCGAGCGCGGGCCCGACCTCGTCGGCGAGCGGTCCGGTGATCTCGGTGCGGTAGGTGACGCGGGTGCGGCCGTCCGGCAGCGGCGTCAGGCGGTGGACGGTGGTGATGGTGAAGTCGCCGCAGTCCGCCTCGTCGGTGAACGACTCACCGGGCTCGATCGCGGCGATGCGCAGCGTCACCTTGTCGCCCTCGGGCGGCGTCATGACGATCCGGGTGCCGACCGCGAAGTGGCCGTCCATCTCGATCCGGACGATGTCCTCGTTCCAGCTCGGCCAGGACGCCACGTCGGTCCAGCGGCGCCACAGCCTCTCGCGCGGCGCGGACGTCTCGACCGAGTGCTCGTACTCCCACATGGCGATCCCTCTCGTTTAGTCTCTGCGTAGATTATCTGCCCGAGGAGTACCTTCGCGCAAGTGCCTCGGCCATCTCCGTCGTCCGCGCCCGGCGTCCTCCCGTCCTCCCCGCCCCAGGTACGACCAGCCCCGTTCGCGAGGCGTCCTATCTCACAACCTGCCAGGCCGGGAACGCGGGCCTCTCCGCGCGTCGAAGCCGCCTTCTCTTCTCCGGAAGGAGGCCCTTCGGCGCCGCCTGATCGCATTTCTTTACTGAGCTGCCCGAACGCCCCTCCGCCCCTTGCGGGCAAGGGTTCAGGGAGCATCGCAGGGGTGCTCAGGCATGGGATGGCCGAGAAGTTTTACCTGGTCGAAAGGCGGTTATGTGACGCGAGCATTGCCGCTCGATTGCTAGCTTCGGATGAATGGATGGGGAAGTGTTCGAGGAGCTCGGCCTGCTCGTCCGCGACATCGGGGACGCGGGCGTCGAGCGCATGTCGGAGACGCCGGGACTCGCGGCGGCCGTGGACCAGCACGTCGCCGAGGTGCGCGGCCTGGTGCCGGACCGGTCGCAGCCCGCGCTCATGGACTACCTGTCGGGCTTCGCCGAGGACGCCTTCCGGCGCGGCTGGTGGCCGGGGGACACGCGGGACTGGGAGTTCGTCCGCATCGTGGCCGTTTGTTGGATGATGCGGGATGCGGCCGTTTCGTAGGTTCTCGCTCTTCGGGTGCGGCCGGGGACTCCATAAGCTGGGGCTCGACGCGCTCCGTTCTGAGGGAGGAACCGGTGTCCGAGGGAACCACCCCCCGTTTTCGCTCTGTCCTTGACCACTTCGTGGCGTACAAGCCGGGGAAGGCCGTGGTGTCCCCGGAGGGCCGTTCCTTCAAGCTTTCCTCGAACGAGTCGCCGCAGGGGCCGCTGCCGTCCGTGCAGAAGGCCATCGAGGAGGCGGCCCGTAACGTCAACCGCTACCCGGACAACAACGCCACCGCGCTCGTCGAGGCGATCGCAACGCGGTTCGGCGTGACGGCCGAGCACATCGCGGTCGGCTGCGGCTCGGTCGGCGTCTCGCAGATGCTGCTGGAGGCCGTCGCCGAGCCGGGCGTCGAAGTCGTCTACGCGTGGCGCTCGTTCGAGGCGTACCCGCTGCTCGTGGGCCTGTCCGGCGCGACGGGCGTTCAGGTCCCGCTGGTGGACGAGACGCACGACCTGGACGCCATGGCCGACGCCATCACCGACCGCACGCGGCTGGTCTTCGTCTGCAACCCGAACAACCCGACCGGCACCGCCGTCCGCCGCGACGAACTGCTGCGCTTCCTCGACCGGGTGCCGCCGCACGTCCTGGTCGTCCTGGACGAGGCGTACCGCGAGTACGTCCGCGACGTGGACGTCCCCGACGGCATGGAGCTCTTCCGCGAACTCGACCGCCCCAACATCGCGGTGCTGCGCACCTTCTCCAAGGCGTACGGCCTCGCCGGCCTGCGCATCGGCTTCCTGGTCGCGCACCCGGCCGTCGCGACGGCGATCCGCAAGACCTACCTGCCGTTCAGCGTGAACTCCATCGCGCAGACCGCCGGTGTCGCGTCGCTCGCCGCCACCGGCGAACTCCTCGCGCGCGTGGACGAGACCGTCAAGGAGCGCCACCGCGTCCGCGACACCCTCGTCGCCGACGGCTGGACGATCCCGCCCACCGAGGCGAACTTCGTCTGGCTCCGCCTGGGCGAGCGCACCATGGACTTCTCCGCCGCCTGCGACGCCGCGGGCGTCAGCGTCCGGCCGTTCGCGGGCGAGGGCGCCCGGGTCTCCATCGGCTCCCCGGAGGAGAACGACGCCTTCCTCGCCGTGGCCCACACCTACCCCCACCGCAACTGACCCCGACGCAACCCCGCAGGGCCGCCCCCGGGCCGGCCCTGCCCCGATCGTTCGATGCGGCCGACGGTGTGCGGCCCACGCGGTGCGGCCCGCGTGGTCCCGCGCGGTGAGTCCTGCCCGGTGTGCGGCCCGCCGCGTCGGTGGGCCGCACACGTTCCGGGTCAGGTGCCGGTCTTGGGGCCCAGTTTCTCCACGATGAGGCGGTAGAGCTGGCGCGGGCGTCCCGGCTGCGGGGTGCGGTTCGGGGGCAGCGGCCAGGCGAGGCCCTCCTCGACCAGCGTGCGCAGCAGGCGGCGCGCCGTCCGGGGGGTGACGCCGAGCATCTTGCCCGCGTTCTCCGCGTCCACGATGAGCGGCTGCTCCTGGTCGCCGAGCTTGTCGGCCAGCCGCGCCAGGATCTCCAGGCCCTTCGGCTTGGCCTGGGGCTGCGAGCGCGGCGGAGTGCGCGGCGCGGGGACGAGCGCGCGGCCGTCCCGGTCCAGGGTGAAGCCCTGGGTGCGCTGCGAGCTCTGCGAGCGCGCGAGCGCGGCGCGGGCGTGGTTCTCCGCCTCGTGGGCGGTGCGTCCCATGCCGATGCCGACCTCGATCGCCAGGCCCAGCTCCTCGCGCACCCGCTCCACGAACGGCGGCGTCCGGAACCCCTCGGTGGACGCGGTGACCGAGCCCCGCGTCGCGATGACCAGGTAGGAGTGGTCGTCCAGCGGCCACACCGACGCGTTCATCCGGTGCGCCTCCTGGAGCAGGACGCGGTGCAGGGCGAGCTTCAGCTCGTCCCGCCAGTAGCGCGGGGTGACCCTGCGCGGCGTCTCCCGCAGCGTCGGGACGTCCACCAGGACGACCACGAGCTGCGACTCCTCCAGCCGGTGGTGCGCGCCGAGCAGCGCCGCGGTCTGCAGCGAGCTGCGGATCGCCGCGCCCGTCGGGCGCACCCGCAGCGTCGGCACGCCGGCCAGCTCCAGCCGCTCGGCCGTCGCGTGCACGCAGGTCATCGCGACCGTCGTCGCGCCGCGCCGCCACAGCCGCTCGTGGAAGGCGGCCAGGGTCCCCGGACCGGCGGCCTCCTCCCGCAGATGGACCTGGTCGGTGGCCAGGCT
Organism: Actinomadura logoneensis; assembly: GCF_003428695.1. GTDB lineage: Bacteria > Actinomycetota > Actinomycetes > Streptosporangiales > Streptosporangiaceae > Spirillospora > Spirillospora logoneensis. The sequence goes on along the minus strand of NZ_QURH01000259.1, from coordinate 6,327 downwards.
GATCTCCGCGTACGCCTCCTCGACCTCCGCGCGCCCGAGCACGTCGATGCTCACCCGCGCGGGGTCGAAGCGCTCGTCCAGCGAGGCGCGCAGCAGCGCCCCCTGGAGCGCCGCGCCGTTCAGCGGGACGTAGGTGGCCGGCATGGTGAGCACGCCCGCCTTGCGGGCGAAGTCGTACGGCACCGGGCTGGCGAACAGACACACGTCCACCCCAGACCCGAGCCGGACGACCTTGTCGGCCGCCTCCTGTTCGTCCCGGTAGGCCGCGGCCACCAGCCGGCTCGGCACCGGCGTGGGGCCGTGGCCCATCAGCATGACCCGCTCGACCAGGTCATGCGGTCCCACGACACCGATAGTGAGGTCGGGTGCCACCGACCCTGTCCGCGCGGCCGTCATCGGCCGCTCGCTTCCCGTCCAAGCTTTCGACGGGGGCCCTGTCCCGGCCATGCGTTCGCGCACGCTCCGCCCAACGGTTGACTCATGGCTTGTCGCCCCTGCCTTCTGACCCAGCACCGCAGTTCCCGTGCGATTCGTTCCTCAGTGGGCAGATCGGGTCAGGGCGACGCAGCGTGACGCCCAGACGCGAAATCGAATCAAGAGTGCGGCGAAAAAGTAACCTACGCGACCCCCTGGTCAGTAACTTGTCACCATACGGCCAGTCTTGATCCAGCATCTTCGGATGTCCGAAGTAGAAAAACAAGACCCGAAAAGCCCGCAAGGGGCCTCCCCAGAAGGTCTCGCGTACTGAGGAGACCCCTGCGGCGTCCGTTTGGTTTACCTGCGCGCCGAAATCCGGTCGACTCGGCGTCCCCCACCTCTGGAAAGTCACCCGTGGGGCCCCGCGACGCCCGGCCAGGACGGGTCCTCGTCAATTTCCCACGGCGCGGCCGAAAGTGGCCGCGGCTGTCAGGGGACCGAGTCAGGACGGCCGTCCCGACCGTCACGGCCCCGCGCGTTCCCCGCCCGATCGTCACGGAATGCAGCGCCCGTGATCATCCGACTGCGGCACGTGAGGAATGCGGCCCGCGGACGCCGCGCCGCGACCGAGTGGACGACACCAGATGATCACCAGGTGCCCGGTACCGGCGTCCTGCGCGACGAAATGCCGTGACCAGCGAAAATGTGCGAAATGCGAAGGCCGCGTCGCAGCAGGTGCGACGCGGCCTCAGGCCCGTGAAAGGGCTGATGAGTCCGGTCACCCCGAGGGGTTCGGTGGACTCGCGGCCCGGAGGACCGGTGGACGCCCGGTCCCGGACGGCCGGTGGTGGCCTCGGGGAGAGGTCAGACGGTCTCGCGGGTGATGTCGGCGCCGAGCTGCGACAGGCGCTCGGCGGTGTGCGCGTGCCCGCGGTCGAGGTAGTACGCCGAGGTGATGGTGGTCTCGCCCTCGGCGGCCAGGCCCGCGAGGACGAGCGCGGAGCCGCAGCGCAGGTCGTGCGCCTCGACCTCGGCGCCGCGCAGCGGGGTCGCGCCGTTCACCTTGGCGCGGTTGCCGTCCACCTCGATGCTCGCGCCCATCTTGGTGAGCTCGTCGGCCAGCTTGAAGCGGCCGTCGAAGATGCGCTCGTAGATGTAGGACGGGCCGTCCGCCAGGCAGGACAGCGCCATGATCGGCGACTGCAGGTCGGTGGCGAAGCCCGGGTACTCGTCGGTGATGACGTTGATCGGCCGCAGCGGCCGGTCGCGCCGGACCTGCAGGACCGCGCCCTCCTGGTGGAACTCGACGCCCATCTGCTCCAGCTTGTCGGCGGCGACGCCCAGGTGCTCCAGGTTCGCGCCGACCAGCGACAGCTCGCCGCCGGTGATCGCGGCGGCCATCACGAAGACGCCCGCGTCGATCCGGTCCGGCATGACGATGTGCTCGACCGCGGTCAGGCTCTTGACGCCCTCGACGGTGATGAAGCCGGTGCCGCCGCCGCTGATCTTCGCGCCCATCGCGCGCAGGATCTCGATGTTGTCCAGCACCTCGGGCTCCAGCGCCGCGTTCTTGATCAGCGTGGTGCCCTCGGCCAGCGCCGCGGCCATGATCAGGTTCTCGGTGCCGGTGTGCGACGGGGTGTCGCAGTACAGCGTCGCGCCGCGCAGGTTGCCGGCCTTGATGTGGATGACGCCGTCGCCGTTGTCGCCGACCTGCTCGGTGACCGTCGCGCCCATCCGCTTGAAGCCGTTGTAGTGGAAGTCGAGGTTGCGGCTGCCCAGGTTGCACCCGCCCACGCCCTCGATCACGGCCTCGCCGAGCCGGTGCAGCAGCGCCGGGACGAACAGGAACGAGCCGCGGAACCGGGACGCGATCTCGGCCGGGAGCACCGGGTTGTCCAGCGTGGACGCGTCGATCACCAGCGTCCGCTCGGCCTCGTGCAGCTCGGCCTTGGCGCCGATGGCCCGGGCCAGCTCCACGGCGCGGCGTACGTCCTCGATGATCGGGACGTTGCGCAGCACCGTGCGGCCCTCGCCGGCCATCAGCGAGGCGCCGATCATCGGCAGGACGGCGTTCTTCGCGCCCTGGACGAAGACGGTGCCCTGCAACCGCCGACCGCCGCGCACGCGGTAGCGGACCTCGTGGCCCATGCTCATGCCGTCTGACTCCTCACTACGGGATTTCGGTGCCTGGCCGGACGCGGAGACGGAGGACCCGTTCCCGTCCGGTCGCCGTCGGGGCGAGCGGGACACGAGGTCTGGGGGAGGTCGTGCCCCCTCGTGGACGCAGCCCCAGTAAACCACCGAGGCGGGTGTGTCGCGTCCGCCTCGCCGCCCGGCGCCGCCGACTGATCATTGAGACCCCTGATCATGGCCCGGAGTTCGCACGGATCTGCGTAAAGTGATCATTCATGGACGAGAGCCCCGGCTGGACCGCCATCGACCGCGCCCTGGGAACCCTCTACGGGGACCTCGCGCCGCGGCACTTCGCAACGGTCCTCCCCTTCCGCCTGGGCGGCCCCGACCCGCTGGACGGCGTGAGCGCCTACCCCCGCGACGACCACTGGCACTACGTCTCCTACGGCATGTCCGAGCTGTACGAGAAGGAGTCGGAGAACCTCGACGAGTCGGGCTGGGGCTTCGAGTTCACGTTCCGGCTCGCCCGTCCGGACGGCGAGGACGAACCGCCGGTCTGGCCCGTCAACCTGATGCAGAACCTCGCCCGGTACGTCTACTCGTCCGGCAACTGGTTCGCGCCCGGCCACCACATGGACGCCAACGGCCCGATCGCGGCCGACCGCGCCGACTGCACGCTCAGCGCGCTGCTCTTCGCCGAGGACCCGGAGCTCGGGACGGTCGGCACCCCCCACGGCCGCGTCCAGTTCCTGCAGATCGTGGGCCTGACGCCGGACGAGTACGAGGTGACCCTCAAGTGGGACTCGGCCGCCCTCACCGGGCTGCTCGCGTCCCGGCTGCCGCTGCTGGTGTCCGACATCACCCGGCCCTCGCTGCTCACCGACCCGGAGATCGCCGCGGCCGTCCGCGCCGGGATCGAGGCGGACGGGTCGACCAGCGGCGCGCTGTTCGTGCCCGAGATCGGCTGGACGCGCGAGGGCGACGGGATCCGGCTGCGGATCGGCGCGCTCCAGGCCGCGGGCGTCGCCGAGACCCTGCCCGGACGCCTCGCCCACGGCCGCGAGCTGCTGCTCCAGAGCGACGACGCGATGGTCCTGCTCGTCCCGGCGGACGGCGGGGGCCTCACGGTACGAGAACACCAGGGCGGCGTCGAGATCGGCGTACCGGTGGCGGCGCTGGACGGGCTGGTCGGGGCGCTGCGGCCGGAGGCGGGCGTCCGCGCCGTCCCCGGCCTGCCGGGACTGGTGCTCGAGGTCGTCCGGACGGTGATCCGCGACCGCGACGGCGAACCCACCGGCCAGACCGTCGGCTGAACACGGCCCGCCGCACACCGTGGGCTGAAGACGGTCGGCTGAAGTCGGTCCGCTGATCACTGCCGGAGACCCTGAGCCCGGTCGCCCGGCCGACGGTGACCCGGGGCTCAGGCGCGTTCGAGGATCTCGACGGGGTCGCCGGTGCGGAGCGTTCCGAGCTCGCGCGGGACGGCGTTCTGGCCGAACACCAGGCCCCCGTCCCGCTTGCGGTAGGTCGCCAGCGTGCGCAGCGGCTCGTGGGTGCGGGCGGCGGTCCGCTGGTCCGTCGTGGTGATCACGCACCGGGCGCACGGCTTGACGAGCTCCACGACCGTCTCGCCGACGCGCAGCAGCCGAACGCCGTCCTCGCCGTACGGGCCGAGCCCGGTCAGGACGAGGCTCGGCCGGAACCGGTCCATCGGCAGCGGCTCGTCCAGCCGGGTGTTGAGGTCGGCGAGCGATTCGGCCGAGATGACCAGCAGCGGATAGCCGTCCGCGAACGCCACCTCGCCGCCGCCCCGGCCCGTCGGCCGCCGCCCGGTGAAGCGCACCAGGCGGCACCCGGCGAACGGCCCGCCCCGCTCCGGACCCGAGGACGCCAGGTACCGGGTGAACCACTCGGCGGCGGCGTCCCCCTGGTCCACGCCCTGGCAGGGCTTGCGGTGGACGGTCACGTCCACGGGCTCCCCGGCGGCGGACGCCTTCAGCTCCAGCGGCTCCATGCCCGGCGCGGACACCGTCAGCACCTCGCCGTCGAACGACGGGCGCAGCAGCGCCATCCGCGGGTGCTCGCGCTGCGACAGATGCCGCCCTTCCGGGGTGACCAGCATGAACTCGCGGTCGTGCCGGAGCCCCGTAGGGGTCAGCTCCGCGTGGGAGAGGGCCGTGCCGCCCGCGCTCTTGAGGGGGTAGACGTGGAGTTCGGCCAGCACGGCTTCCATACGCGGCTCCTTCGTTACTTCAGGGCTTCCAGTCGCTCGAACATCGGGGCCAGGCGCGCCACGAACCGCTCGGGGCGGCACACCTCGTCGAGCCGTCCCTCGTCCAGCGTGAGCCCCGCCTCGGCGGCGTGCGCGCGCAGCGTCTCCCGGAACGGGACGCCGGTCTGCCACGTCTCCATCGCGGCCTTCTGGACGAGCGGGTACGCCTCGTCGTCCCGGGACATGCCCGCCTCGACGAGTTCCAACAGCACCGTCGAGGTGTAGATGAGGCCGCCGGTCGAGTCGAGGTTGGCGCGCATCCGGTCGGCGTCCACCACGAGCCCGGACATCAGCCGGTTGGTGAGGTTCAGCATGTAGTCGAGCGCGGTCGCCGCGTCCGGCAGCGCGATCCGCTCGGTGGACGAGTGCGAGATGTCGCGCTCGTGCCAGAGCGGGATGCCCTCCATCACCGGCACGACCTGCGCGCGGACGATCCGCGCCATGCCCGCCAGCCGCTCCGACATGATCGGGTTCTTCTTGTGGGGCATGGCCGAGGAGCCCTTCTGCCCCTTGCCGAACGGCTCCCACAGCTCGCGGACCTCGGTGCGCTGCCCGTGCCGGACCTCCAGCGCGATCGCCTCCAGGACGGTCGCCATGATGGCCAGCGCGGACGTCCACTCGGAGATGCCGTCCCGGATCACGACCTGCGTCGACACGTCGGCGGGCCGCAGCCCCAGCTTCTCGGCGACGGCGCGCTCGATCGCCGGGTCGATGTTGGAGTAGGTGCCGACCGCGCCGGAGATCGCCATCACGCCGACCGCCTCGCGGGCCCGGCGCAGCCGGTCGCGGGACCGGGCCGCCGCGAACGCGAAGTCCGCGACGCGGTGCCCCCACACGTCCGGCTCGCCGTGGATGCCGTGCGTGCGGCCGACGCGCAGGGTGTCCCGGTGCGCCAGGGCGTGGTCGCGCAGCGTCGCGACGAGCGTGTCGGCCTTGGCGAGCAGGATGTCGGTGGCCTCGACGAGCTGGAGCGCGAGCGCGGTGTCCAGCAGGTCGGACGAGGTCATGCCGAAGTGGACGTACCGGGCCGCCTCGCGCGGCTCGGTGTTGTCGGCCCACGCGGACAGGAAGGCGATCACGTCGTGCTGGGTGACCGCCTCGATCGCGTGCACGGCGTCGGGCGTCGGCGGCGCGGCCTTGCGGATCGGCTCCACCACCTCCGCCGGGATCGTCCCGGCCTCGGCGTGCGCCTCGACCACGAGGGTCTCGACCCTGCACCAGAGCTCGTACTTGTGCGCGTCGCTCCAGACGCGCCCCATCTCGGGGAGGGTGTAGCGTTCGATCACCCTGCCATTCTGGCAGCTCGCCGCCCGTGCCCCGGGCCGGGGACCCGCCGCCGCGCCCGGCCCGGCGCCCCTGGGACGCCCGTTCCGACGTCCGTCCGCCGTTCGGTGAGAGCCCGTCCGGTGCCCGCCTCGGGCCCGCTCAGGGCCCGCTCAGCGCGCTTCGGCGGGCGCGCTCCGGCGCTCGCGGGCCGCGTGCTCGGCGAGCTGGGCCGCCGC
>NZ_QURH01000241.1 GCF_003428695.1 Actinomadura logoneensis | reverse complement strand
CGGGCTCGGTCGGCCGGGCTGGGGGCGGCCGGGCTCGGTCGGCCGGGCCGCGCGGGCGATACCGGAGGCGGTGGACCGGATCTCCCTCCGCGGAGGCAGGCGGCCGGGGCCGGGCGCGGAATACTCTCCAGGCAAATGAGCGACCAGTCCCCTTCCGGCCCGTCCTCCGGGCCCTCCCCCGACGCGTCCTCGGGGCCGTCCGCCGGCACGGCGGCCGATTCCCCCTCCGCCGCGTCCTCGGACGCCGCCGGTACCGCCGCGTCCCCCGGTACTGCCGCACCCCTCGGCTCCGGTGCGCCGCCCGGGTCGTCCTCCGGGGACGAGTTCGTGCGGGCGGCGTTGCGGCGCACGCTGCTGCCGGGCGTCGCGACCGGGCCGAACGCGGTGCGGCCCCCGCTGCCGCGGCGCAGGTGGATCCGCATCCCGCTGATGGTGCTCCTGACGTTGCTGGCGATCGGATTCACGGGCGGGTCCATCGCCGTCCCGATGGAGACCCTGCACCAGTCGGCCGACGTGAGCGTGCCGGTCGGGCTGCTGGAGGGGGCCCCGCTGGTGGTGGCGCTGTTCCGGCCCCTGCTGGCGTGGCGGCTCGCGGCGTCCGGCCTGCTGCTCGGCGCCCTGCTGATCGGGCACGCGGGCTTCTGGCCGTGGTCGCCGACCGCCTGGCTGGCGTTCATGATCATGCTCTTCTGCGTCGGGGCGGCCGGGGACCGGCTGGTGACGGCCGGCGTGGGGATGGCCAGCGTGGCCGGGGTGGTCGTCCCGGCGTCGCTGGTCGCGATGCCGATCTGGTTCGGGGCGATCCTGTCGGGGCTGGTGGTGCTGGCGCTGACGTTCGGCGACGCGGTCGGCGGCCGGCGGATCGCCGAGCGCGCCCTGCGCGAGCAGGAGGAGCTGCACCGCCGCGACCTGGCCCGGCAGGCCGTGCTGGAGGAGCGGGCGCGGATCGCCCGCGAGCTGCACGACGTGGTCGCGCACCACATGTCGGTGATCGCGATGCAGGCCGAGGCCGCCCCGTACAAGATCCCCGAGCTGCCGGAACCCGCCCGCGCGACGTTCGTGGTGGTGCGGGACGCGGCCCGCGAGGCGCTGGCCGAGACCCGGCGGGTGGTGGGCCTCCTGCGGGCCGAGGACGAGGCGGCCGAGCGCGCCCCGCAGCCCGGCCTGGCCCGGCTGGACGAGCTGCTGCGGGCCGCGCGGCGGTCCGGGCTGACGGTGACGAGCTCGGTCACCGGGATGCCGCGCCCGCTCGCGCCCGGCGTGGACCTGTCGGCGTTCCGGATCGTCCAGGAGTCGCTGAGCAACGCGTCCCGGTACGCGCCGCGCGGGACGGCGCGGGTGGAGGTCGGCTACGGGGACCGGGCGCTGAGCGTGGCCGTCCGGGACGAGGGGCCGGGGCCGGGCGGCGTGCCCGAGTCGTCCGGCGGCGGGCACGGGCTGGTCGGGATGCGCGAACGAGCCACGATGCTGGGCGGGTCGCTGACGACGGGGCCGCGCGGGGACGGCCGTCCGGGCTGGTCGGTCGAGGCCGAACTCCCCTACGGCGCCGACGGGTGACCGCGCGGTCCCCGCGACCCGGCCGGGTGGCCGGACGGCCCTGACGGGCGCGGGTCGCCGGACCTTCCGGCCCCGCGACCCGCGCATTCCGGATGATCACGGGAGGCGGACGCCCTAGGGTGATCCCGTGACGATTCGGGTGCTGATCGCCGACGACCAGGTGATGATCCGCGACGGGCTGGCGGCGCTGCTGTCCTCGGACCCGGAGATCGAGGTGGTGGGGCAGGCCGGGAACGGCCGGGAGGCGGTCGACCTCGCCCGCGAGCTCGAGCCGGACGTGGTGGTCATGGACATCCGGATGCCCGAGATGGACGGCCTGGCCGCCACCGCCGAGCTGGTCGGCGACACCGGCGCGGACCTGCCTGCCGGCCCGGGCGGCCCGGGCGGCGGAGGCGGTCCCGCCGGTTCCGGAGGCCCGCGGGTGCTGGTGCTGACCACGTTCGACCTGGACGAGTACGTCTACGAGGCGCTCGGGGCGGGCGCGAGCGGCTTCCTGCTGAAGGACGCCCCCGCCGCCGACCTGGTGCAGGGCGTGCGGGTCGTGGCGGGCGGGGAGGCGCTGCTCGCGCCGTCCATCACGCGCCGGCTGATCGCCGACTTCGCCCGCCGCCGCAGGCACCAGCGGCCGAGCCCGGCGGCGACGGCCGCGCTCACCCCGCGCGAGCGGGACGTGCTGCGGCTCATCGCGCGCGGCATGTCCAACGCGGAGATCGCCGCCGAGCTGGTGCTGGCCGAGCAGACCATCAAGACCCATGTCGGGCACGTGCTGACCAAGCTGGGCCTGCGCGACCGCACCCAGGCCGTGGTGTTCGCCTACGAGAACGGTCTCGTCGGCGACTGAGCCGGGGGCGGGCCGACGCTCCGGCCGGCCGTCCGGGCGTGCCGTCTTTCGGGGACGGCCGGACGGCCGGACGGACGGCGCGGCGCGGCTAGCGGGACGGGTCGAGGACGAGCTTGCCGGTCGTGCGGCGGGAGCGCAGGTCCTCGTGGGCGCGGCGGACCTCCGACAGGCCGTACTCGCCGCCCGAGACGACCTTGAGCCGGCCGTCGGCGGCGAGGCCGAACAGCTCGTCCAGCGCGGTGCCCATGACGTCGCCGGGCAGCTGGAACACGTGCGCCAGCCACATGCCCGCGACGGTCGTCGAGTGCGACATCAGGTTCGCGGGCTGGACGGGCTTGGGCAGCTCCCGCGAGGCCATCCCGTAGAAGGCGAGGCGGCCGAACGGGGCGAGCGCGGTGAGGCTCTGGTCGGTGACGCTCCCGCCGGTCATCTCCAGCACCACGTCCACGCGGCGGCCGTGGTTGGCCTCGATCAGGGCGGCCTTGAGGTCGGGCTCCTTGGGGTCGACCGCGATGTCGGCGCCGAGGTCGAGGGCGAGGGCGCGCTTCTCCGGGGACGAGGCGGTGGCGATGACCCGGCCCGCGCCCCACGCCTTGGCGAGCTGGACGGCGAGGGTCCCGACGCCGCCCGCCGCCGCGTGCACGACGACCGACTCGCCCGGCTCGAGGTGGGTGCTGCGGCGCAGCAGCAGCCACGCGCTGACGCCCTGCACGATCATGCCGAGCGCGGTGACGTCGTCGATGCCGTCCGGGACGTCCCAGGTGGTGGTGGTCGGCGCGACGGCCTTCTCGGCGTAGCCCCCGGTGCCGAGCAGCGCGACGACGCGGCGGCCGTCGGGGGTGCGGCCGACGACCTCGCCGCCGGGCACCATCGGCAGCTCCTGCTTGGCCAGGTAGCTGTTCTCGGCCTGGTGGGTGTCGGCGTAGTTGATCCCGGCCCGGTCCACCTCGACGAGCGTCTGCCCGTCACCCGGCACCGGATCGGGCAGCTCCACCGGGACGAGGACCTCGGGTCCGCCGAACTCGGTGATCTGGATGGCGCGCATTCTGCTTCTCCCTCTCGGCCGGTTCAGCGGGGCCCGGGGACGCCGCGGAACCGGAACGGCTCGGACGGGCGGCCGGGCACCACGTACCAGGCCTCCCCGGCGCCGTCCCCGTCCAAGATTGCCATGAAGGCCGCGACCACGTCCGCGAGGGGCAGGACGGGGAAGCCGGTGCGCTCCAGTTCGTCCTTCAACGGGACGATGATGTCGGTTTCGGCGAACGACGGGCACAGCGCGTTCACCCGGATCCCCTCCGGCAGGTACGCGGGTCCGAGCGCCCGGACGAGCCCGACCACGGCCGCCTTGTTCGCGCCGTAGACGGGGTCGAAGGGCGTGGCGGTGAGCCCGGCCATGCTGGCGGTGGCGATGATGTCGCCGCCGCCCCGGGCGCGCAGCGCGGGCAGCGCCGCGTGGACGCCGAAGACCACGCCGTCCACGTTGACGGCCATCGCGCGGCGGTAGCGCTCGGGGTCGAAGTCGTCGCCGAGGCCGAAGCCGCTGGCCACGCCCGCGTTGAGGAAGGCCAGGTCGAGGCCGCCGAACCGGTCCGCGGCCGTGCGGACGGCCCGCGCGCTGTCGGCGGGCTCGCGCACGTCGCAGCGGACGAACGTGCCGTCCAGTTCGGCGGCGAGCGCCCGGCCGCGCTCCTCGTCCACGTCGGCCAGGACGACCCGGGCGCCCTCGCCCGCCAGCCGCCGGGCGACCGCCGCGCCGATGCCGTTCGCGCCGCCCGTGATGAGCGCGACGCTCCCCGCGCGCCCGCGCGCCCTGCTACCGGACCTGCCGGTTTCGCCTGTGCCGCGCTCGGCCGGGTGGGGGTCCGCCGATTCCTCGAACGCCGTCATGGCACCTCATCCTCGTAAGTAACTGACCCGTCAGTTACTATAGCCCCATGGACTTCGGTTTGAGCCCCCGCGCCGAGGAGTACCTCGGCCGCCTGCAGGACTTCATGGACGCCCACGTCTACCCCGCCGAGCCGGTCTACGCCGAGCAGCGCCGGGAGCTGGTCGCCGCCGGACGCGAGCACGAGCCGCCGGCGGTCGTCGAGGAGCTGAAGCGCGAGGCGCGCAAGCGCGGGCTGTGGAACCTGTTCCTGCCCGCCAGCACCGACCCGGCGCACGGCCTCACCAACACCGACTACGCCACCCTGGCGGAGGTGACCGGCCGCTCCCCGCTGCTGGCGCCCGAGGCGATCAACTGCTCCGCGCCCGACACCGGCAACATGGAGGTGCTGCACCTGTTCGGCACCCCTGAGCAGAAGGAGCGGTGGCTGGAGCCGCTGCTGGCCGGCGAGATCCGGTCCGCGTTCGCGATGACCGAGCCGGACGTCGCCAGCTCCGACGCGACCAACATCTCCACCCGGATCGAGCGCGACGGCGACCACTACGTGATCAACGGCCGCAAGTGGTGGATCACCGGCTCCGCCGACCCGCGCTGCAAGGTCATGATCGTCATGGGCAAGACCGACCCCGACGGCCACCCGTACCTGCAGCAGTCCATGGTGCTGGTGCCGATGGACACGCCGGGCGTCGAGGTCGTCCGGTCGCTGCCGGTGTTCGGCTACCGCGACCAGGAGGGCCACTGCGAGATCCGGTTCACCGACGTCCGCGTCCCGGTGGAGAACCTGGTCGGCGAGGAGGGCGGCGGCTTCGCGATCGCGCAGGCGCGGCTCGGGCCCGGCCGCATCCACCACTGCATGCGGGCGCTCGGCATCGCCGAGCGGGCGCTGGAGCTGATGTGCCGCCGCGCGCTCGACCGCGTCGCGTTCGGCCGGCCGCTGGCCGCGCAGGGCGTCGTCCGGCAGCAGATCGCCGAGTCCCGGATGGCGATCGAGCAGGCCCGCCTGCTCACCCTGAAGACCGCCTGGCTCATCGACGAGCACGGGGTGAAGGCCGCCCGGTCCGAGGTCGCCGCGATCAAGGTGGTCGCGCCCCGGGTCGCGCTGGAGGTCGTGGACCGCGCCATCCAGGTGCACGGCGGCGCGGGCGTCTCCGACGACACCCCGCTCGCCGCGATGTGGGCCGGGCTGCGCACGCTGCGGCTCGCCGACGGCCCCGACGAGGTGCACGTCCGGTCCGTCGCGCGCGCGGAGTTGGGTAAGTTCACCCAGGGATGACGAACACCACGGGGGACGCGGCCACCCGCGCGGCGGGGGCCGGTGGCCGGGCGCGGCGGCGGATGCCGCACGCGCGTCGGCGCGAGCAACTGCTCGGCCTGGCGCTGCGCGAGTTCGGCCGCCGCGGCTACCACCTGACCCAGATGGAGCACGTGGCCGTGGCGGCCGACGTCTCCAAGGCGCTGCTGTACCAGCACTTCACGTCCAAGGAGGAGCTGTTCGCCGAGGTCGTCGGCTCGGTCGTCGCCGAGCTGACCGGGCGCCTGAACGCCGCGGTGCGCGCCGAGGACGACTCGGTCGACCGCATCCGCGCGATGGTGCGGGTGCTGTTCGACTACGCCACCGACGAGCCGGACGCCTGGGCGCTGGTCATCCGGCACCTGGACAAGCCGGAGGTCGGGCCGGGCCTGCGCGAGCTGCGCGACCGGCTCGGCGCGGCCTTCGCCGACCTGCTGCTGATCCGCCGCCGGGTCGACCCGGCGCTCTCCCCGGCCGCGCTCGCGGTCAACGAGCACCGGGCGCGGCTGCTCGTCCCGCTGATGTACGGGTCGATGCTGTCGATGGTGTCGTGGTGGCTGGAGCACCCCGACACCCCGCGCGACCGGGCGGAGGCGATGGCGGTCGAGTTCATCTGGCTCGGCCTGGACCGCCTCCGCACCGGTGAGCGCCTGCGCCCCGCCGGCGGTCAGTAGTCCGCGACGGCTCCCGGCCGGACGGTCGGGACGGTGAGCGCGACCTTCGCCGCGTCCATCCACCCCAGCGCCTTCTGCGAGGTGAACAGGGCGGTGCCGGGCGTGATCTGGAGCGCGAGCCGGTGGCCCGGCCCGACCTTCCAGGACACGGCCTCAAGGTCGCGGTCGACCGTGCGGCGGCGGCCGTCCAGCGTGATCGGCAGCGGCGTCGCCTGGTTGCCGACGACCAGGCCGGTGTCCAGGTCGACGATCTGTGCGTAGACGGCGGTCCTCGCGTGCAGCGCGCGGCCCTGGTAGGTCACCCTGAGGTGCGGGACGCCGACCGCCTGGCCGTCCGCCTTCGGCGACGGGATCGCGACGGTCAGGGCGTTCTTCGCGGGCTGCGCGACCTGTGCGGTGCCGGAGTTGTCCAGCGGGCTGAGGTTCAGGTGGCCCTTCCCGGACGCGCGCAGCGGCGCGTCGGCCGGGGCGGGGTAGGACGCGGCCGTCCGGTACACGCCGTCCTGGTCGATGTACTCGAAGCCCGCGCCGGTGTCCACCGAGGCGTCCCGCTTGAGGTAGCGGGCGAGCCAGGCGAGCGTGGCCTTGGCGAGATGGTCGGACGTGCCCGGCTTGGTCGAGCAGGTGCCGTGCCCGCCGCAGAACCAGATCATCTTCACCGGCGCGCCGTGCGCCTTGATCGGACGGTAGAACGACAGGCCCTCGCGCAGCGTGAACAGGGTGTCCACGGTGCCCTGCATGACGAGGGTGGGGACGCGGATGCGATCGACCAGCGCGCCCGCCCCGGCCTGCATGAACCACTTCTGGACCGACGGCGACAACGTTCCGGTCAGCGCGCCGGACGCGCAGCCCTCCAGCACCTTCCCGGCGACCCGGTTGCCGTTCACGACGCCGCCGAGGCACAGCAGGGTGCCCCAGCCCGCGCGGTAGACCTCGTCCCGGTACAGGCTGCGCTCGACGCTCTGGAAGGCGATGGTCGGGGTGATGACGTCCACCCGGCGGTCCATCCCCGCGGCGACGAGCTGGATGCCGCCGCCGTAGCTGCCGCCCGCCATGCCGAGCCGCGGGTCGCCGGGCCGGTCGAGCGCCGCCTCGGGCTGCGCGGCCGTCCAGTCGATGATCTTCATGACGTCGCGGCCCTCGACGGCCGGGGTGTCCACGTTGGCCGCGCCCTCGGAGCCGAAGCCGCGCGCGTTCCAGGTCACCACGTTGTAGCCGGCGGAGGTGAGCAGCGCGAGCTGGCCCTTGGCCGGGTCGGTCTCGGCGCGTCCGCCCCAGCCGTGGCCGAGCAGGACGGTCGGGGCCTTGGCGCCCGCCGCCAGGCCCCTGGCCGGGAAGAAGTTGGTCGTGATGCGCACGCCGTCGAAGGAGGCGAGCTTCACGGTCCGGGGCGCGGGCGCGTCGTCGGCGTGCGCGGGCGCGGCCAGGGGCAGGGCCGCGGCGAGCGGGAGCGCCG
>NZ_QURH01000247.1 GCF_003428695.1 Actinomadura logoneensis | reverse complement strand
GGGTCGGGCGCCGGGCCTGGCGGGACCGGCCCCGGCGACGGGGGCGGCGGTCCCGGGGCGGGTTCGGGAGGCGGGACGGGAGGCGGAGGAGTGGGCGCCGGCTCGGGCCCGGGCCGGGGGATCGGCTGGGGCCCCGGAAGTGGATCTCTGTCTGCCATGCCCTCTCCCGTACCCAGCTCGGGCGGCCGGCCACCCTGCCGTGTCGCTGATCACGTCGTCCGGCGAGGGCGGAAAAGCCCGGTGCGGCGGGGGTTTCCCCGCTTCGGAACGGTCCGCGCGTGTGCGGGCACGGGCCCGGACAGGGCAGGATGGATACATGAGGGAAACCCGAGCGACGGCTCAAGGGTTGCGCACCGCCATCGAGCGCAGCGGTTACTACCCGGGCCTGGTCGCGGACGCGGTCGAGTCCGCCATCGGCGACGAGCGCGTCGCCGCGTACGTGGTCCATCACGAGGCGGCGTTCGACCCCGCCATGGAGGTCCGGCGGCACGTCACCGTGCTGGCGCTGACCGCGACGCGCCTGCTGCTCTGCCACACCGACGAGCACCCGCCCGGCGACGGGATGACCCGTCCGCACGCGTCCACCACCACCGAGGCCGTGAAGCTGGACGGCGTCCAGTCGGTCGCGCTTACCCGGGTGGTGCCCGATCCGGAGACCTACGTGCCGGGCATGCCGCCCAGCGAGGTCGTGCTGACCATCGGCTGGGGCGCGATCGCCCACATCGACCTCGAACCCGCCACCTGCGGGGACGAGAACTGCGAGGCCGACCACGGCTACACCGGCAGCGTCACCGCCGACGACCTCTCGCTGCGCGTGAGCGAGGCCGCCGACGGCTCGGACGCCGTCACCCAGGTCCTGGCCTTCGCCGAGGCCCTGTCCGCCGCCACGGCCCGGTGACCCGGGCGCCCGGCCCGCCGCCGCCAGGCGCCGCGCCGGATCCACCCGAGCCCCCCGACGCCGACGCGTCGTCAGGGACGTTTCGCATGGAGGCGTCGGGGGCGTTCCGGGCGGAGCCGTCGGGGCCGTTTCGGATGGAACCGTCGCGGGGGTCGCGCGGGGCGCCGCAGCCGGGCGCGTTCGAGAAGGAGCGGGACGTGCTGCCCAAGCCGAGTCCTTCACCCGAGACGGAATCCGGTACGCCGCTACCGCCCGTGCCCCGGTACGGGTCAGGCGCGTTGGCCGATCTCACCGCGTCCATCCTGGGGACGCTGGGAGTGTCCGGCGCCACCAACCCCTTGGAACTCGCGGCGCTTCCCCGTGCGTGCGTGTTGGTCATCGACGGCCTTGGGTGGGAGCTTCTGCGCGCCCATCCGAACGAGGCGCCGTTCTTGAACTCCTGTGCCGATCGTCCCCTGACCGCAGGGCTGCCCGCGACGACCGCCACGAGCCTCGGTTCGCTCTCCACCGGGCTGCCGCCGGGAGGGCACGGGCTGCTGGGCGTCCAAGTCGCCGTGCCCGGTACCGGACGCCTGCTCAACTGCCTCCGATGGCAAGAAGACCTGGCGGAGCCCACCGAGTTCCAGCCCGCGCCCACTGTTTATGAGCGGGCCGCCATGGACGGCGTGGCCACGTCCTATGTGGCACTCGGCCTGTACCAGGAGACCGGGCTCAGTCGAGCCACCACGCGCGGCGCCACCTACATTTCGGCCAGCGGTCTCGGACAACTGGTCGCCCAGGCCGAGTATGCGCTGCGCCAAGGCGACCGCGCGTACGTGACCGTCTACCACGCGGACCTCGACTCGACGGGCCACCAGTTCGGCTGCGGGTCACCGCACTGGCGGCACCAGCTCCGCTTCATGGACCTGCTCGCCCAGCGCATCGCCGAGATCCTGCCGCCGGGTGCGGCGCTCTATGTGACCGGGGACCACGGCATGACCGATCCGGTCGAGCGGGTGGACGTCGACACCGTTCCTGACCTGGCGGCCGGGGTCGCGATGCTCGGCGGTGATGCGCGCTGCCGTTACGTCTACACCGAGCCGGGAGCAGAGGCAGATGTGCTCGCCGCCTGGCGGGCGACGCTCGGCGACCGCGCCTGGGTCATGTCCCGTGCGGAGGCCGTCGCGGCGGGTTGGTTCGGGCCGGTCATCCCGGCTCTGCTGCCACGCATCGGCGATGTCGTGGCCGTCCCGTTCACCGATCTGGCGATCGTGGCGAGCGTCCGCGAACCATGGCTCGAGCGCATGGTCGGCATGCACGGGTCCCTGGTCTCGGCCGAACAGCTCGTTCCGCTGGTCACGGCCATTCGCGAGTGACCCGTCCAGGGTCCTTCGCCCCTCCGTGCTCAGGGGCGCTGCATAGACTCGGCGTTGTGACGAACCTGCCTTCGGCCCTCCCGAATTCGGGCAATGCCGGTCAGACTGGCGATGTGCGCCCTCTCATCGACGTGTCCATGCTGGAACGGCTGCTGAAGCGCGGGGAGCCCGCGCCCGTGCTGCTCGACGTGCGGTGGCGTCTGGGCGGTCCGCCCGGTGTCGAGGCGTACCGGAAGGGCCATCTGCCCGGCGCGGTCTTCGTGGACCTGGACCGGGACGTCGCCGGGCCGCCCGGCCCGAACGGCCGGCATCCGCTCCCGGAGCCCGCGGATTTCGAGGCGGCGATGCGGCGCGCCGGGGTGTCCGGCGACCGGCCGGTGGTGGTCTACGACGGCGCGGATTCGACCGCCGCGGCCCGTCTTTGGTGGACGTTGCGCTACTTCGGCCACCAGAACGTCCGCGTCCTTGACGGCGGCTACCACGCCTGGACGACCGCAGGGCATCCGGTGGAGACGGCGGATGCCGAGGGCGAGGAGGGCGTGGCGGCGGAGCCGGGCGACTTTACCGCGCGTCCTGGCTCCCTTCCGGTGCTGGACGCCGCGGGCGCGGAGTCGCTGGCAAAGGCGGGTGTGCTTCTGGACGCCCGCGCGTCCGAGCGCTACCGGGGTGAGGTCGAACCCATCGATCCTGTCGCGGGTCACATCCCGGGTGCGGTGAACGCGCCGACCCTTGGCAACGTTGGCGTGGACGGCCGTTTCCTACCGGCCGAGCTGCTTCGCGAGCGGTTTGCCCAATTGGGGGCGACGGACGCCGTGGACGTGGGCGCGTACTGCGGATCCGGCGTCACTGCCGCGCACGAGATCCTGGCCCTGCACCTCGCGGGGATTCCGGCCGCGCTGTATGTCGGGTCCTGGTCGGCGTGGGTCGCAGACCCGACCAACCCGGTCGCCACCGGCGAATCCTGACCCAGCCACACCGCCGAGAGCCAGACCGTTCCGCGTCGGCCGAAGGCGTGTGGGCCGAGGTCGTGTTGGGCGAAGGCGCATCGGCCAACGTCGCATCGGCCAACGTCGCATTGGCCAAAGTCGTGTTGGTCATCCGGCGCCGTAGCAGGTGAGGCCGAGGAGTCCGGGGGACCGAGGCAGAGCCGCCAAGGCTCTAGCCGGGCTGAGCCCTTCCGCGAGCAGCCTGTGCAGGTCGGCCATGAAGCGCGGCGACGCCGCGTCGCGCAAGGGGGCGGCGCTCGCGACGACCGTGCGGGTGCCCAGAGCCAGCAGGACGCCGACCATGCCGATGAGCGCGTCGTCCGCTCCGGCGCGTCCGACGTCGCAGGCGGACAGGACGACCGTTTCCGGCGGCGCGGACAGGTCCTCCAGGTC
Source organism: Actinomadura logoneensis (assembly GCF_003428695.1). Lineage (GTDB taxonomy): Bacteria > Actinomycetota > Actinomycetes > Streptosporangiales > Streptosporangiaceae > Spirillospora > Spirillospora logoneensis. Next base: position 31,629 of record NZ_QURH01000247.1, on the reverse strand, counting down.
GTGCACGGTCAGCGGACCGTCCGCCAGAAGGACGCGCGAGAACATCGGGTTGTCGGCTCGGAATTCGCCGTGCGTGGCCATGTGGACGAGCCGCGCCCCGTCCATGGCGTGACGCACGGTTTCGGCAGTCGCCCTGGGGCCGGTGAGCGTGCGGGCGGCCGGATGGACGTGGCGCAGCATTCGCGTCTCCCGGTCCGCGTGTTCCAGGCCCGGGCCCGCGACGAGTACCACGCGGGACGCGGCATGGTTCGGGCTCGTGTGCGCGCGAAGCCAGGCGGTCGTGGACGGAGCCACCGCGCAGGGCCGTCCGCTCAAAGTCGGAAGGGTGCTCCAAGGGAGGGCATGGAGGCTGCCCGTGGGAGTGATGACCAGTTCGGGTGCCTCGACGGCCAGCGGAACGATGAGCTGATCCTCAAGGCGCCGGGTCGCCTGACTGAGGATGTGCTCAGCATCCGGGTCGTGCTCGTTTTCGGTCAGCTTCCGTAAGGCCACGTGGACGAGCCCCACTTGGCGTGCCGCCCGCGCGTACGAGCCGAGTTCATGTCGTCGCGCCCGGCCGTTCGTGATGGTGACAGCCCATAGAGCGTCATCTATGCGGACGTACTGGAGCAGTGCGCGGTCCCCCAAGGCGTCGCTCACCTCGCGGAGGCTGAGAAGCGCGCCTGTCGGCTTCCGGCCTGAAGGGGAGACGCTGTGTGCGGCGGCGCGTATGGACGACTCCAGTTCGGCCATGCGCTCGGTCAAGTCCCTTGTCGTTTCCCCACGGGAAGTCGCGTACGCGTGAGCACCGCTGAGCATGCGAAGCTCGGCCAAGGCAGCGGCTCGTCGCTGGTCTCTCGGCGGACGAACCGCGACCGGACGCCGCGCCAGCGCACGGCGGCGCTCGTCGGCATGCAGCAGCTCCCGCGCGGAACGCGACAGACGCAGGGCAAGGCCGGTGAGGTCATCCCCTACGCGGGCCGCGCGGGCCCGCAGGTCATGGGCGGCGAACGCGTCCGCGTGGTCCGCGAGTACGGACAGGCCCGACCAGACGGCGGCCAGAGCGCCCCGGAGATCGCCGCGCGACTGCCGTTCCAGGGCGGTCGCATGCCAGGCGACGACCCGCTGGGCGGCGGGGCCGTGCGTGCGCGTACGAGCAACCGGCGCGAGCAGGGCACCGGCCGGCCGTCCCAGGTGGAGTGCCAGGCGGGCGGCGATGATCCGGGCCTCGGCGGCTGCCTCGGCCCAACCGGAGTCCGCCAGGCGGTCCGCGGTGGTCCGGGCGGTGCCGAGCAGGACGGCCGACCGTTCCCCGGTCGCCCATCGCGCGCGCAGGAGCAGATGTTCGGTGAGGTGAAGCCAGCCGACTCTTTCCTGACGGGAGAACACGTCCGCTGCTTCACCGGCGCGGAGCACGGCGGCTTCGGGATTGCCGCATGCCAGTTCCGCATGGGCCAGGAGGAGAAGGCCGTCTCCGAGGTCGCACTGGTATCCGGCGCTTACGGTTTCGCTCACTGTCATCAGCAGCAGTTCGCGTGCTTCCCGGGGAAGCCCGGCTTGGATGAGCGTCTCCGCACGGTCGAAACGGCATTGGGCCGCTCTCTCGCGGGTAAGGGCGGGCTCGGCCTCCTCGTACAAGCGCAGTGCCTTGGGGATGTCCCCGCGCCGCGATGCGACGAAGGCGAGATTCGCCCGCACCAAAGCCGTCTGCGACCCGAGGTTGTTCTTCTCGCTGGTCGTGTGGGCTTCGTGGAGGAGACGTTCGGCATCGTTCAGTTCGCCGCGCAATGCTCTGGCCAGTCCGAGGTTGGAGAGCATTCCTGCGAGGGCTATGGGATCGGCTCCTCTGCGAAGCCGGGGAAGCGTTGCTGCGGCCAGGACGTCCGCCTCGGTGATCCTCCCTGCGCGCGCGAGAGCACACACCATGTTCGCGGCGAGCCTGTCCGCGTCCTCACCATGCAGGATTCCCTTGGCCCGTTCTGCTTCGGTCATCGCACGACTGGTGTCGCCCTGTGCGGCCAGCAGACCGACGAGGTTCATACGGACCTGTGCTGCGGCGTAAGCGGATGTCTCTGCGAGAACCAGAGCACGTTCGAGGTGGCCGATGCCTTCGGCCAGAAGTCCAAGTTCCTTGGCGGCCAGACCGGAAGCACGTAAGGCCACCACCAAGGCAGCCGTGTCTCCCGACGCCTCTGCTTGGGCTGCTCGCTCAGTGGCCTTGCGGTACGCGGTCGCCGGTTGGGCCGTCGCCAATGCGAGCAGCTCTCGGTCATTGGCGTCAGAGAGGTCCCGAGGCACATGGCTCCGTTCCGAGGCGTCCATATGAACTTGTGGGTGGGTCAGAGAAGGATCCAGCTGGTGACCACGCATGACGCGTCCGGCAGGCAAAAGACCAAGCTGACCAGGCCTTTCGGGACATCGGTCAAGACAAAGCGTCCGCGCTCGTCCGCGCGCGCGGACAGCTCGACGGCGTGGGGGTGGCGGAGCCGCACATCCGCGACGGTCGCGGGCGCGAGCCGTCCCGTCATGGCCAATTCGCTCCCGACCCCGGAGATCTCGACCTCGACCGTATGGCCGGGCGCGCGGAACGTGAGCAAACGCAGCCCGCTCGAACCGCGGACCCCGGCCAGTTCACGTTCCGACTCATCCGTGAGTTCGGCCAGGTCGGCGCTTGGTTCGCGCCAGGAGAGCGCCGAACGGCCTGCGGCCAGAACGTCGTCCGGGACGGGATCCATGCGCTGGAACGCGGCGCGCAGCTCGTCCAGAAACGGCTCCTCGTTCATGTGGCGAGCCTCCGACGCAGATGGGCGAGGCAACGGGCACGCGCGGATCCGATGCTCCCCACAGGGAGGTCCAGGGCGGCGGCCAACTCGTTGTAGCTCGTCGCGAGCGCGAGCATGCGCAGGAGGTCCTGGCAACGGCGAGGCAAAGCGCGCAACGCCTCTCCGACCCGTCCGACCTGCTCACGCGCGAGCGCGGCCTCCTCCGGACTGCACGCCGGCCTGCGAACTCCCAGATCCCCGCCTCCCACCATCGGGGAGCGGGGGCGTCCTCCGATCACGTCCGTGAAGCACAGCGGGTCTGCGGGCGCCTCACGGCCGCGGCGCCGGGCCAGCGCAACCGCCTCCCGGCGTGCCGTGACGGCGAGCCAATGCGGGACCGCCTGCGGGTCCTGGATGGTGTCGATCCGCTCCACCAGCCTCAGCCACGCCGTCTGGACGACATCGCCGCAGTCGGCGTCGTCCAGTCCGCAGGAACGCGCGATCGCCCACAACAGCGGCGCGTGCCGATCCACCAGGAGCCCCCACGCGGCTCCGTCGCCGAGCCGGGCCCGCCTCACCAACTCGCCCGACTCCACCTCCGACGGGTCGGCGCCCCGCGGAAGGTGGACGTCCTCGCGCGGCGCGTACCGTTCCTCGTCCGCGCGCGGTCGCGGCACCACTCCCTTCTGCGGCTCGCCCGCCATCACCCCAGGAAGAACACGTCCGTCACCCGCCCTCAGGGACGGAGCTGGACGATCGTTCAGAGCCACCGGCACTCCTCCAAGAGCCCCCGCCGAACGACACTAGGGGCGCGCACGACTACGCAGAGTCCGCACTGCGTCACGGTTACCGCATCGCCATCGGGCCGTGCTCAACCCCTGATGATTACGCCGAGGTCCGGTCGGGTAGGCGAGGCCGCCGGATCGAGGACGCGGTCCGCGGCGACCATGGCGGGCAGATCCTCGGAGGCCGCGACGGCGGCGATGCGACCCGCCACGGCCGGTGCCGCGAACGATGTCCCGCTCCACGTCGCATAGCCCTCGAACCGGTCCGGATCGATCCCGTTGACCCGTCCGCGCGGCCCGTCGAAACGCACGAAGCAGCTTGTGACGTCCACGCCCGCGGCGCTGGCGTCCACCCACCAGCCGTAGTTCGAGAACCAGGCCCGGTCCTCCGCGCGCGCGTCGAGGGCGCCCACGCCGACCACCGACTTGAGCGCGGCCGGCCAGAACGGCCTGTCGCACGCCGCGTTCCCCGCGCACGCGACCACGACCGTCCGGCGGCCGAGCGCGGCCAGCGCGCGTGCCAGCACCGGCGAGGGCCGGTCGTCGAACGTGTGGCAGCCCAGCGACATGTTGATCACGTCCGCGCCGCCCCAGTCCGACAGCCAGCGCAGGGCGCGGATGACCTCCAGCTCGTCCCCGACCCCGTCGCCGCCGATGACGCGCCGCGCCCGGATCCGCGCGGACGGCGCGTACCGGAGGATCACTCCGGCGACGAACGTGCCGTGCCCGGCCTGGGCGTCCAGCTCGTAGTCCAGGTCCGCGTCCAGGACCTCCGCGACCTCGGCGCGCTGGTCCGCGAACCAGTCCGCCCCCTCGTACCAGGGATGCGGATCGAGGCCCGTGTCCAGGACGGCGACGGTGACCTCGCGTCGTGCCTCGGCCGGCTGCGGGACGGGCACGGGGACGGCCGCCGTCGCGCGCGGGAGATCGGCCGGGCCGCTCCACCACAAGGGCTGCCCGTGGACCAGGTGATTGGGGGAGACGCTCAGCCTCCGATGCCGTCCGTCTCCCGCGAGCTGCGCGGCCAGTTCGCAGACGTCCACCTTCGCGGGCGCGCGCAGTCGCAGCCGCGTGACCCCGTGCTCGTCCTGCCGGGAGTCGAACCAGCGCCGCACCAGGTCCTCGGCGGCGGCCGCGTCGTCCCCGGCCACGAGCACCTGGTCGCGCCGCACCAGCGCCGGACGGCCCGCGAGCGGCTCCACGACGACGGCGTCCCGGTGTCGCGCGAGCAGCCGCTCCAGCCGCGCCTGCTGATCGAACATTCACCCTCACTTCCGCCGACACGCTCACTTCCCGCGCTCATCGTGCCCGACCGGTCGCCGTGGGTAGTCGATGTTCAAGTTATCCACAAGCGGGCCCCGAGATGGCGAAGCGGGGGCCGAAGGTGCCTTACTGGAGACATGAACGAGCCGACTCAGCCGCGCCACCAGCGCATACACGTCACTTCCGCCGCACCGCGCGGCCGATCGAGGTGGACGCCATGCCGTGAACGATCCCCGTCCCACGCGGGCGTTCTCGCCGTGCGCTGCGCTGCCCAGCCGTGGATGACCTGTCCCTCCAGCCCGCCGGGAGACCCGTGATGCGCTCGTCCGTATGGCTGACCCGCGCCGTGGCCCTGCCGGCCGGCGCCCTGCCCATCCTGGCCTTCCCGCGAGCCGACCTCGGCTGGCTGGCCTGGGTGGCGCTCGTCCCGGGACTGCTGCTCCTGGCGAACGCCCCCACCAAGCGGGAGGCGGGCCTCCGCGGATGGGCGTTCGGCGTCGGCTACCTCCTTGCCGCGCTCTCCTGGACGCTGCCCTACATCGGCCCGGCACTACCTCTGATCGCCGTGGTGTTCGGCGCGCTGTGGGGCCTGTGGGGCATCGCGACCCGAATCCTCGTCCCGCGCCACCCTGGCCTCGCCCTTCTCGTCCTGCCCAGCGTCTGGGTGGCCATCGAAGTGGCCCGTTCCCGTCCTGCCCTGGGCGGCCCGTGGGCCGTCTACGGCGCGACCCAATGGCAGCACCCGACGGAACTCTCCCTCGCCGCCCTGGGAGGCGTCTGGCTCATCTCCTTCGCCCTGGTGGCTGCGAACACGGCACTCACGTTGGTGCTCACGAGGCTCCCCGCGATCTCTCTCCGCCGCAGGCCCGACTCGTCTCCCACTCCCACCACCGCAGGAGCCGCCCCATCCGCCACGTATCCGTCCACCCGAGAGCCCCCGACCACGGTCCATCGGACCGCTGAATCTCCCCAGCCGCCAGCGGCGCCCTCCACCCCGACCTTGTCGGGCACGGACCCCCACGGTTCCGCTCCGTCCGCACCCGTTGCCGACGAGTCCAGTCAGTCCGCTCAGCCCGCGACCACCCAAGTCAGGCCTGATGATTCCGCACCGCGTGACGCTGAGACCGGTCAGCCTGCGGCCAACGTGCCCGAGTCCATTCCGTCCGCGCTCGCGAGGCACGAGTTCGCTGTGTCCATGCCGCAGGGCACCGAACGCTTGTCGGTGGCCCCCTATCCCGCACCCGGCTCGCATGACCCCACATCCGGCCCGCACGACCGGATAGTCGCCTCGCACGACCCGATAGGCAGCTCGCACGACTTGATAGTCGGCTCGCACGACCTGTTGGTCAGCTCGCACGATGCGATAGACGGACGAGAAGCCGCGCTGAAGGGCGGCCCCGAACCCCCGGCGCACACAGCAGGGGAGGAGCGAACTGCGAGTCTCACCGTCACCCTCGATACGTCGGTCCAAGGCGACGGCGGTGAAAGGCGTGGTGAGGCCGCCGCGGAGGAAGACGACGAGACTCGCTCCAGAACGGAACGCGCCGACCTTGGGAGCGGCGCAGGGCGCGGACGGGCTGATCGACACGGCGGCACGGGCGGCGGTCACGCTCGTCTCTGGTTCCTGGTCGGGATGGCCGCACTGGCACTGGCGATCGCGGGCCTCGGGCCTTTCGTCTTCCTGATACGCGGAGAACCAGCGGCGGCGCGCACGGTACGGATGAACCTCGTCCAGACCGGCGTCGTCGAGGGGCCGGAAAAGCGGCTGGAAACGGGCTTCCAGCTGACCGAGTCCGCTCCATCGGCCGACCTCACCGTGTGGGGTGAAAGCAGCGTCGGTGTGGACCTGGATAGGAACCCAGCCGTGGTTCGACGGCTGCGGGCGCTCGCCGCCGCCCGAGGTCCTCTGCTGGTCAACGTGGATGCCGAGGACGCACGGGGGCGCATCTCCAAGACGGCCGTCCTCGTGGGGCCGGAAGGGCTCCGGGCGCGGTACACCAAGACGCGGTTGGTGCCGTTCGGCGAGTACATCCCGTTCCGTGACGCGTTCGGGTGGCTCAGCAGGATCAGCAAGGCCGCGGGACAGGACCGCGTTCCGGGGACGGGGCCGACCGTCATGACGGCGGGCGGTACCACCTTCGGACCGCTGATCTGCTTCGAGTCGGCGTTCCCCGACCTCGGGCGCACGCTCGTCCGCCACGGCGCCGAGGTGATCGTCTACCAGTCGGCGACGTCCAGCTTCCAGAACAGTTGGGCTCCCGCCCAGCACGCGTCCCTTGCCGCCGTACGCGCGGCGGAGACCGGGCGGCCCGTGGTCCAGGCGGCGCTGACCGGAGTCTCGGCCGGTTTCGACGCCCGTGGACGCCGGATCGTCTGGTTCGACATCGACCGCCGCGGCACGGTGACCGTGGCGCTCGCCGTCCCGTCGACGGCGAGCAGAACGCCGTACGACCGCCTCGGCGACGTCGTTCCACTCGTGTCCTTGGTCACCAGCGCAGGAATGATCGTTTTCTCGGTGTGGAACCGGCAAAAGGAGGTAAAAGGGGCTGGAGTGACCAAACGGCGGTGACGCAAATCGCCATCCGCACCGGATCGGTGCCCCGGTTGGGGTTGGGTGGAGGAGGTCGACGCCGGCGGTGTGGCGACGACGGTGTGGGACGGGAGTTGCGTTGGGTAGCTGCGGGACGCACGAAAGTGACGAGACCGCTCGCGGTCAAGTGACAGACAAACAATGGTCGCGTGGTGGTGCGTCGGGTGTCCATGATGCAGAATGAGGGACGCGGAATCCGTCTCGGGAGCGTACGAGGCCGTAGGGGAAGACGAGCCTCGGTACAGATCCAGGAGGTCCGGTGACCGCACGTGGCGTCTTTTACGTCCACTCCGCGCCACCTGCGCTGAGCCCGCACATCGAGTGGGCCGCCGCAGGTGTTGTCGGCGTACCCGTTTCGCTCGAGTGGGCCGACCAGCCCGCCGCGCCCGGCACGCTCCGCGCCGAGCTTCACTGGGAGGGCAGGCCGGGAACCGCGGCGGGGATCACGTCCGCCCTGCGGAACTGGAAGCTGCTGCGCTTCGAGGTGACCGAGGACCCGACACCGGGCTGCGACGGCGTGCGCTACAGCTTCACCCCGTCGCTCGGCGTCTTCACGGGCATCATCGGAGCCAACGGCGACATCATGATCCCAGAGGACCGGCTGCGTGCCGTCATGGCGAACGCCGCGGTGGGCAAGACGACACTCGAGCACGAGCTCGACCGCCTCCTCGGCACGCCGTGGGACAACGAACTCGAACCCTTCCGCCGCGCCGGCGACGGAGCGCCCGTCCGCTGGCTCCACGCCGCGGTCTGACAACCGAAGAGCCAGAGCCGAGGCAGCCCGCCCCCGCAACGCACGCCGCGTCCCGCGGTCGGGCCCTCATGCTCACAACCCCGCCCCGCGCTCCCAACCCCGCCACCCTCATGCGTGCCGCGCCGCCAATCCCGTGTGCCTTCCGCCCAGCGATCCGGTACGGATACCCCCGACTGGTCTGATGCGGCTTCCCCCTACCGCACCCGTGCGGGTCCTCCCGGCAACGCTGTCAGAGCGGTGTTCTCGGGCAATGCCGTCAGAGCGGTGCCCTCCGCCAATGCCGCTAGAGCGGTGCCCTCCGGCAGTGCGGTGCCTCCCGGCAGTGCCGTCAGTGCGGTGCCCTCCGGCAATGCCGCCAGGGCGCGGCTCCTCCTGGCCGCCCCCTCGGGGGCGCGGCGGAGGGCGCAGCGCTCGGCTGACCGCCGGGGCCGCCCGTCCTGCCCGGACCACGTGCGCGACGACGGGATCGCCGAGGGCCCCATCCGCTGCCTGGACGACGAGGCGTGGCACCGCGCGCCGGAGATGATGCGGGCGCTGCTCCAGCCGGTCGCCCCCCTACGCGACGTGAGCGCGGTGCCCTCCGGTAACGCTGGCTGTTCGGTGTCTCTTGGCAGCGCCGTGAGCGCGGTGTTTATCGGCAGCGCCGTGAGCGCGGTGCCCTCCGGTAACGCTGGCTGTTCGGTGTCTCTTGGCAGCGCCGTGAGCGCGGTGTTTATCGGCAGCGCTGTCAGCGCGGTGCCTTCCGGCAATGCTGGCTGTTCGGTGTTTCTTGGCAGCGCTGTCTGCGCGGCGGCTCTTGGCAGTGCTGTTTGTGCGGTGCCTTCCGGCAGTGCCGTGAGTGCGGGCGTCTCCTGGCAATGCCGTCAGTGTGCGGGTGCCTCCCGGCAGTGCCGTCGGTGCGGTACCTCTCGGTAGCGCCGTCAGGGCGGCTCTTACCGGCCTCGTTCAGGCTTCACCTACTTGTCTCGCCGGCCTTGTGCAGGCTCCATCTACTTGCCCTGCTGGCCTGCGCAGGTTTCTCATTCGCTGGCCTCGCTCGCGTAGCTACCTCGTCTATCTCGTCCGGGCTGCGCATACCCGTCTCGTAGCGGCTCTTCCGCGTTTTCGTGCGTGTGGGGTCCGTCTATTGCCGCCGCGCTGTTGTCTGCTCCGTGTGAGGGCGCAGGCTGTTGGCAGGGCACGCGTATCGCACGACCTGGCAGCGGCCCTTGCGGTCGATCTCGGCGGTGGCGAACGAAGGCGTCCGGCGCGCTCTTGCGGAGCCCGGCGGCCAGCGCCGCCCACGAGCCCGCTTGCCGGGTGGAGTGGGGTTGAAGGCGGACAACCTGCCGCGTTGCTGGTCGTGTTTATGAACTCGCGGCGAAGTTGGCTGGCGCTGTCTCGCGCTGAGTGGCGGCACTCTTCGGTGGAGAAGTGCAGGTGCGAGGGCTGCGGGGGTGGGGTCGGGTTGGGGAGGGCTTGCGGGTTGGCTTGTTGGGCTTGCTCTGGATGGGGCTCTTGGGAGGCGAGCGCGGTTGGGGCGGTGGGCCCACATTGGGGAGGATGGGAGTGGTGTCGATTCTTGGAGGTGGCGGTGTCGGTTCGTCGGGTGGTTCCCAACTTTCAGGTGGCGAGTGTGGAGGCGAGTCGTGACTTCTACGGGTTGCTGGGGTTCGAGGAGGTCATGAACCACGGGTGGATCATGACGGTCGCCTCGCCGTCCGTGCCGAACGCGCAGGTCAGTTTGTATGCCGGCGAGGATAAAACAGCACCGGTCGCGCCCGACGTGAGTGTCGAGGTGGACGACGTGGACGCCGTCTACGCGTCCGTGCGGGAGAGCGGTGCGGAGATCGTCCACCCGCTGCAGGACGAGGAGTGGGGCGTGCGGCGGTTCTTCGTCCGCGATCCCAGCGGGCGCGTGGTCAACGTGCTCTCGCATCGCTGACGACAGAAGGCCCGGCCCGTCGGTGAGGACGGGCCGGGCCGGAGAAGCGAGCGGTCAGAGGGCTCGCTTGAAGGCGACGGAGACGTTGTGCCCGCCGAAGCCGAAGGAGTTGTTGAGCGCGGCGGCGGGGCCGTCCGGGATCTTGCGGGGCTCGCCGTGCACGATGTCCAGGTCGACCTCGTCGTCGATGTCCTCGAGGTTGGCGGTGGGCGGCACGATGCCCTCCCGCAGCGTGAGGATGGTGATCACCGACTCCAGGGCGCCCGCGCCGCCGAGGATGTGCCCGGTCATCGACTTGGTACCGGTGACGGTGATGTTCTTGGCCGCGTCGCCCAGCGCCGCCTTGATCGAGTTGAGCTCGGCGACGTCGCCGGACGGCGTGGACGTCGCGTGCGCGTTGACGTGCACGATGTCCTCGGGCGTCAGGTCGGCGTTCTCCAGGGCCCGGCGCATCGCCTTGGCCTGGCCGGCGCCGCTCGGGTCCGGCAGGACGATGTCGTAGGCGTCGCCGGAGTAGCCGCAGCCGGCGGCGATCGCGTGGATCGTCGCGCCGCGCTTGCGGGCGTGCTCCTCCGACTCCAGGATCATCACGGCCGCGCCCTCGCCGAGGACGAAGCCATCGCGGTTCTTGTCGTACGGGCGGGACGCGCGCTCGGGCTCGTCGTTGCGGGTGGACATCGCCCGCATCACGCCGAACGAGGCCATCTGCAGCGGGTGGATGCACGCCTCCGTGCCGCCGCAGATCACCATGTCGGCGCGGCCCGTCCGGATCATGTCGATCGCGTACCCGACCGCCTCGGCGGACGAGGCGCACGCGCTGACCAGGGCGTGCGAGCCCGCGGTCGCGCCGTACTCGATGCCGACGTGCCCGGACGCCCCGTTCGGCATCAGCATCGGGACGGTGAAGGGCGAGACGCGCGTCCAGCCCTTCTCGAGCCACGTGGCGTAGCTGCCGAGCGCGGAGTGCAGGCCGCCGATGCCGGTCGAGAGCACGACGCCCAGGCGCTCGCCGTCCATCTCGAAGCCCTCGGCGTCCGCCTCGTAGCCCTTCTTGGTGCGGTTCTTCAGACCCGCGTGCAGCCAGGCCTCCTTCGCCGCGATCAGCGCGATGGCCTGGCAGCGGTCCAGCCGCCGCAGCGCCTGCTTCGGCATGACCTCGGACGGATCGACGGCGAGCTGCGCGGCGAACCGCACGGGCAGCTCCTCGACGCCCTCCCAGTCAAGCTTCCGCACCCCGGACCGACCGGCGAGCAGCGCGGACCAGGTCGACGGCACGTCGCCGCCGAGCGGGGTCGTGGCACCGAGGCCGGTCACGACGACGGTGGTCTTGTTGCTCATGGTGTGAGTGCTCCTTGTGTGACTGGGGGGTGGCTACGGCGCGCCGACGGAACCTCGCGGTCCGTCCGGGTGTCGGCGCGCCGTGGCCGTGCGGCGACGGCTGCCGTCATCGCGGGGACGACGGCTCGCCCCGCCCGCGAGGCGACCGGGTCGCTCCGCGGGCCGGGCGGAACCGGTCGTCCCGCAGGTGGGACGCCTGGTCGCCCGGCGGACGGGTCAGACCTTGAGCTTCTGGACGAAGTCGATGACGTCCTGCACGGTCTTCAGGTTGCGCAGCTCGTCGTCGGGGATCTCGACGTGGAACCTGTCCTGGGCGGCCACCGCGATCTCTACCATCGACAGGGAGTCGATGTCGAGATCGTCGATGAAGTTCTTCTCCGGGGTGACCTCGTCCTTGTCGATCCCGACGATCTCGTCGATGATCTCGGCGAGGCCGGCCAGGATCTCCTGCTCGGTGGCTTCTGCCATGGTGTCGATATCTCCTTCGTGGGTTGATCCGGAACCGCGGGCCGCTGTCCGCGGCCTACGGGATCCGGATGACTTGGGCAGCGTAGGACAGTCCCGCGCCGAACCCGACCAGGAGGGCCGGGGCGCCGGACGGCACGTCGCCGCGTTCGATCATGTGCGAGAGGGCCAGCGGGATCGACGCGCCCGAGGTGTTGCCGGAGCGGGTGATGTCGTCGGCCACGACGGCGTTGGTCGCCTGGATCCGGCGCGCGATGTGGTCGATGATGCGCAGGTTCGCCTGGTGCGGGACGACCGCCGCGAGGTCGTCCGGGACGAGCCCGGCCCGCTCGATCGCCGCCAGCGCGACGGGCGCCACGGAGGTCGTGGCCCAGCGGAACACCGCCTGCCCCTCCTGCTTGATGTACGCCTTGCGGTTCTCGATCTGGATCCGGTCGGGCTGGCTGCCGTCGCTGCCCCACACGACCGGGCCGATGCCGGGCGTGTCGGACGGTCCGACGACGGCGGCGCCCGCGCCGTCCGCGAAGATGATCGCGGTCGACCGGTCCGTCCAGTCGATCCACTGGGACATCTTCTCCGCGCCGATGACCAGCACGTTGCGGGCGGCGCCGGTGCGGACGGCGGCGTCGGCGGCGGCGAGCGCGTAGCAGAAGCCCGAGCACGCCGAGTTCATGTCGTACGCGCCCGGCGCCTCGATGCCGAGGCGGTGCGCGACGGTCGGCGCCTGGCTCGGCATCGGCGACTCCGCCGAGCACGTCGCGACGATCACCAGGTCGATGTCGGACGGGGCGAGCCCGCTCGCGGCCAGCGCCTTGCCGCCGGCCTGGACGGCCATGTCGGCGATCGTCTCGTCCTCGGCGGCGATCCGGCGCTCGACGATGCCGACGCGGCTGCGGATCCACTCGTCGTTGGTGTCCATGACGGCCGCGAGGTCGTGGTTGGTGACGATCTTCGCGGGCTGGTGGTCGCCGAACGCCAGCACCCGGGAACCGGGGCGGATCGGGTCGTTACGCAGCGTGGTGCCGGTCATGACGCATGGGCCTTGATCAGCTCGCGGGCCTTGTCCAGGTCGTCCGGGGTCTTGAGGGCGAGCAGCTCGACGCCCTTCAGCTCGCGCCGGGCCAGGCCGGTGAGGGTGCCCGCGGGCGGCAGCTCGATGATCGCGGTCACGCCCAGGTCACGCATGGAGGCCATGCACGCGTCCCACCGGACGGGCGCGCTGACCTGCGCGACCAGCCGGTCGAGGTACTCGCGCCCGGAGGTCACGACCGCGCCGTCCCGGTTGGACAGCAGCTTCGCCTCCGGATCCCGGACGGTCGCGCCGGGAGCGAGCCGGGCGAGCGTCTCGACCGCGGGGGCCATGTGCTCGGTGTGGAAGGCGCCGGCGACCGCCAGCGGGCGCAGCCGCGCCTTGGCGGGCGGCTCGTCGGCGAGGGCCTGGAGCTGCGCCGTCGTCCCGGCGGCGACGATCTGGCCGGCGCCGTTGACGTTCGCGGGGGTCAGGCCGTGCTTGTCGATCGCGGCGAGCACCTCGTCGGCGTCGCCGCCGAGCAGCGCGGTCATGCCGGTCTCGGTGACGGCGGCGGCCTCGGCCATGGCCCGGCCGCGCTCGCGCACCAGGACCAGCGCGGTCTCCGGGCTCAGCACGCCGGAGATCGCGGCGGCCGCGAGCTCGCCGACGCTGTGCCCGGCGACGGCGTCGGGCCGTCCGCCCTCGGGGAACAGCTGCTCGTAGGCGGCCAGCGCGGCGGCGACCAGCAGCGGCTGCGCCACCGCGGTGTCGCGGATCTCCTCGGCCTCGGCGGTCGTCCCGTAGCGCACCAGGTCCAGGCCGGTCACGGCGGACCACCAGGCCAGCCGGTCCGCGACGCCGGGCACCTCCAGCCACGGCTCGAGGAAACCGGGGGTCTGGGCGCCCTGCCCGGGCGATGCGAGGAGAATCACGCGATCCAGCGTGCCGGGTGGGCGACCCCCCTGCCGATGCGGAAGCACACGAACTTTGGTCCGGGCGCTTTGTACGACCCCTACAACCCCCAAACCGGACAGAGCGCCGACCGGGGCCCGCGGGTCAGGACCGGCCGGGGCGGCGGGAGAAACGGCCGAGGGCGAGGGCGATGCGGAGGGTGAACGCGTTGCGCCCGTCCGTGGGGGCCAGGCCGGTCAGCTCGGTCACCCTCCGGAGCCGGTACCGGACGGTGTTGGGGTGGACGAACAGCAGGCGCGCGGTCGCCTCCAGCGACGACCCCTGCTCCAGGTAGGTGGTCAGGGTGTCCAGGAGCGGCGCGCCCGCGTCGCACATCGGGTCGTAGACGTGGTCGACCAGGTGGCGGCGGGCGACGTCGTCGCCGTCGAGGGCGCGTTCGGCGAGCAGCTCGTCCGACGGGACGGGGCGCGGCGCGTCCGGCCAGCCGGCGGCGGCGCGCAGGCCCGCGAGCGCGGACCGGGCGGAGAGCGGGGAGTCGTAGAGGTCGCCGACGGTGGGGCCGACCACGACCGGGCCGGGACCGCACTTGGCGGCGATGTGCCGGGCGGCGGCCAGCGCGTCGTCCGTGCCGCCGATGACCACGACCACGCGGCTGCCCTGGACGCCCGCGAGCGCGTCCACCCGGGCGCGGCGCGCGGCCAGCTGCATCTGGTCGATGGTGACCTCGGGCTCGTCGTCCTCGGGGGTGAAGCCCGCGATCACGGTGACCGGCTTGGCCGTCCAGCCGAGCGCGGCGGCCCACGAGTGCATCCCGTCGTCCACCTCGCCGCGCAGCACGGCGTTGACGACCAGGGCCTCCAGCCGGGCGTCCCACGCGGCGCGGGTCTCGGCGGCCTGCGCGTACACCTGAGCGGCGCCGAACGCGACGTCCCGGGTGTAGCGCAGGATCGCCTCGCGCAGCTGCGCCTCGCCGCCGGGGGAGGCCAGCTCCTCCAACCGCGTCTCGACCACGTCGATGATCACCCGGACCATGTCGATGGTGTGCCGCAGCTTGATCGAGCGCATCAGCTCCCGCGGCGCCGTGCCGAACACCTCGGCGGCGATGGCGGGCTTGGCCGACTCGCCGCTGCCGAACCACTCCACGAACGCCGCGATCCCGGCCTGCGCGACGAGCCCGATCCACGACCGCTGGTCGGCGGGCATCCGCCGGAACCAGGGGAGCTGCTCCTCCATGCTGGCGAGGGCCGCCGTGCCGAACGTCCCCATCGCCTTCTCGAGGCGCTTGGTGGTCTGCTCGCGGAGCGCCGCGTCGCTGCTGCTGTCCACCCGTCCAGAGTGCCATCTCGAACGTGATGAATCGCCCCGTCAACGCCGTCCGCACTCCCCGGCAACCCTGGTACCAGCCGGTAACCCACCCCGCCGGCCACCGCCGGGGCCCACGTCGAGCACGGGCCTGCCGCCCAAGCCGCCGCCCAGCCGATCGCGGCGCGACGGCGACGACCGCCTGCCGGAAGGGCCACACTCGTCAGCCGTTCCGGAAAGACCCCGTCTCGCGCTCGTCGCCCATCCCGCCGATCCCGTCTTCCGTACCGGCACCAGATCACCGACGCCCTGCGCCAGGTCCGGGCCCGAGGTTTCCGCGCGTGGAGCGGTGGACAGCCGCAGGCCGACATCGCCCGCGGCTGAGGCGACTGGGCGAGCGGGCCCTGGTCGTCCTGCGGATCAGATCACTACAACGCGCCCATGAGCGCGGCGATGAGGAGACCCGGGACAAGTACCAGGGTGACCGCGGTGCCGATCAGGAAGAGGGGGACGGTGACGAGCAGGGCGAGCGGGCACAGCAACGGCTGCCAGAGGGCGCGGAGCCCTGGTTCGTCCCCCTCGACATGCCACAACCGCCGCGTCGGGAGGGGGATGAGGGTGTCGCTAGGCACCCCGCGGCCGTAGGTCAGGGTCCGACCTGAGGCGTCCTTGAAGACGTACCACTGCGTCCAGGCCTTCTCACCTCCGTAGGTGTACGCCTTCTTCGTGCTGTGGCTGTATTCGGCGCGAACCAGTCCCCCCTTGAGGGCGCCCCAGATTTCCATCAGGCTCAACCAGCTACCCATGCCGCCGACCATGGCCACGCCCAGGCTTATGTACACGAACCCACAGCACAGCGCCGCGAGCCAGTTTCCCAGGACGCCTACCGACAGGGCGTACACCGCCCACCCGGCCAGTGCTGCCCGCACGGTCAACTGGTCGGAGGTGTACCGCTGACGCAGGGACGGCCTGGCCTGATCACTGCGGTCGACATGCGGCGCCCGCTCGGTCGGGGTCGCTCGCTCATCGGATGCGGTGACGTTTTCCGCCTCTGCGGCGCGCCGTTGCGGCGTGGTCTCGGAGAGCGCGGGGACGTCCGGCAGGGAAGAAGCCGGGACGTCGATGCGGGGCGCCGGAAGGTCTCGGTGGGGAATGGACGCACCGAAGAGATGGGCGTTGAGGCGGTTGAGAGCATCAAGGCCCTCGTCGAGCTGTTGTCTGGCCAACGCCAGGTCACGGTCGGCCGTACGCTTGGCGGCCTCGTAGGCGTCCAAGGCCCGCGCGTACTCCACGGCCATCTCGTGGGTGGCCCCTGGCCTGTCGACGGCGAACGGATGCGTGGCGAGGGTCTCCCCGAACGCCGACAGATACTGGTCGAACTCAGCGGCCCGCTCCCGAGCCCTTTGCGGTCGTCCCCATACCGGAATCACCCGCACATCATGCTCCAGCGGTTCCCTCCGGCCAGGATCCGTATAGGGGCAACGGAGTCTCACAACGAAACAGCGGTGATCGAAGCCGTCGCCGCGGGGCCTGAACAGATAACGGGCGTCCTGACCGCACGGCCTCCCGCTCTCCGGACAGGGCTGGGAAACAGGGCCTCCTAGACGCGGGTGACGTCGGCGGGGTGGCCGAGGGCTATGTCGGTGAGGTTGCGGAGGGAGGGGGAGCCTGGGGCCAGGTAGTCGCTGTGGCCGGCGTGGCCGGCCTGGAACACGTGGGCGCCGAAGTTCCGGGAGACCGGGTCGGGGCCGAGACCCAGGCCGAAGATGCGGACGTGGGGGACGTCCTCCATCCAGTCGGCGGTGCCGCGGCCCGCCCAGACGCGGGCGGTGGTGCCGAGGGCGGCGGCCGTCCAGGCGGTGGTGCCCGGGCTGCCGAACAGGGCGATGTCGGACACCTTCCGCCAGGCGGGGCCGCCGGAGCCCCTGCCCTCCATGGCGGCGCGACCGCAGACCACCGAGCCGTAGCTGTGGCAGAGCAGGCCCACCTGGGCGGACGGGTTGACCCGGTGCACCCCGACGAGGAACCGCCGCAGTTCGACGGCGCCGCGCTCGGCGCGGGTGTCGGTGAGGACGTCGCTGCTGAAGGTCTTGGGGGAGGCGTAGCCGAGCCAGGCGACGACGGCGAGGCCGCTGCCGGGGGAGACGCGGCGGGCCTCGGCGTAGACGGCGCGGGCGCCACCGCCGGGGGACGCCCAGGTGCGTCCGGCGCGCTGGTCGAAGCCCGAGATCGTGGAGTCGGCGCCGGGCACCAGGACCGCGACGCGGCGGGCGTGCGCGAGGTCGCCGATGACCTCGACCGCCTGGCCCCGTCCGCGCGGGTCCACCGCGAGGAAGTGCCGGTCGGGGCGCAGGAAGGCGGTCAGGGCGCGGGCCCGCTCGGTGTCGCCGACGTTCCGCGCGGTCGCCAGGGCCTTCTCGATCGTCGCCCGTTCGGCGGCGTAGCGGAGGTCGAGGGTCGCCGGGGACAGCGTGGGGGCCGGGCCCGGCTTGGCGTAGGGGTCGGCGTGGCCCGTCCCGGCGGCGGTGAGCAGCACACCACCGGCGAGCACGGCACTGGCGGCGAGCCGCCGCAAGGGGTGCCTGCGGCGGTGCGGCCGTCCGGCGGACTCGCCGTCGGTGGACTGCGCACGGGAAGACTGCGAGGTCTCGGAGGACTGCGGCATGGCCCGGCCTTTCTACTGGATGCCGGTCAATGCTCGGTGCATCCGGTGCTCGTCCTGCGTGTTCCGAAGGCCCCCTGCGGGACGTTCGATCTCTTGGTGAGACGAACGGGACGGCTCGTCGGTTGGAAGCGGATGTGCCGCTCGGACCGGTGTGCCAGGGACCACATGCCCACCAGCACGGCGGCGAACACCGGGAGCCAGGTCAGCCGGTGGGCGAGCCACGCGGGATGGTCAGGTGCGTCCAGCAACCCTGGAACTCTATCGGTGACCCCCGCGACAAGGGCGGAAACGCCCAGCAAGGCCGATTGGTGCCAGAGGAAGACGGTCATCGCCGAGAGGTTCATCACCGCGACCCCCGCCCACAGGACCGGACGCCGCATCAGCCGGGTCAGGGGGCCGCGCAGGAGGAGCGCTCCGCCGCACTGGGCCAGACCGAACGCCACGGCCGCCAGCGTCGGCGGCGACAGGTTCGAGACCGCCTGCCCCGGCACTCCGACCATGCTCGCCCGATACCCGCCGCCCGCGACCAGCGCGACCGTCGTTCCGCCTCCGCCGATCAGCAGTCCCCAAGGAGCCAGGTGCCCACGAGTCCACCTGCCCGACCGGGGGAGCGGGCGACCATCGCGGCTCGTCGGGTGAGGCGTGGTGTGACTGGCGTCGGCGGTCCGCGCCGACCAGTTCGGACGGCCCGTGACGAGCCTCTTCCAACGGGCAGCCGAGGGTGACCGACTCGGCGAGGAGGCTGAGGCCGTGTTGGAGCATCCGGTTCCCGGACGCGGCACAGCCCGACCGGTTCCGGCCAGCATCCGCGGTGCCCGACCGCGCATCGGAGCGGAGGCCGGGACGCGGTTCCCGGATTGGGTGGGGAACGAGCCGTGGGCCCATGCCACTCCCAGCGTGAAGGGAACGAGCCAGGCGGACGCGACGGTCACCCAGCCGATCCACTGCGGCGCGCCCAGGTCGAAGCGGGCCAGGTCGACCAGCGCCGTGACCGCGACAGGGAAGGCCGCCGTCCACGCGCCCCATCGGCGGACGGCTCGCGCGACGAGCGGGGTGAGCGCGGTCAGCCCGGTGAACACCAGCAGGAACCACAGCGGGCCGAGGACCAGTGTGATCAGCGAGACGATCGTCCCCGCCGGGTACCCGGCGAGCATCAGCAGAGGCACCGCCGCGGCCCACACCGCCAACAGGACCGGCACCGGCGCCACCAACCGGACAATCCGCCGTCCGAGCCACGCCCAGTACGGATTGCGTCGCCCGGTCCCGCCCTGCTGACCCGCCTCCCACCCGTGCGCGTTCTCGGTGGCGCGTCGGTCGGTTGCGCAGCGGCTGTTGGGCCATCGCTGGTTCGTGCTGCGGAAGACGTTCGCGCTGCCCTCGGAGTTCGTCTGTGGGGAGCTCGGGGGCTGCTCGGGCGCGCCTCGGGGCCGGGTGGGGACGGAGCGGGCTGCGGTGTAGCCGCCGACCAGGAAGAACAGGGCGAGGGTCTGGAAGGTCCAGGTGAGTGGGGTGAGGGACGACAGGTGGGTCAGCGGGCTGGCCGGGTGCAGGACGCCCCCGGTCTCCACCATGGCGGTGACCAGCCAGTGGCCGAGGACGACTCCGGCGATGGCCAGGGCGCGCAGGGCGTCGACGGCGCGGTCGCGGCCGGGCGGGGTGGTCGCCTCGATGACCGTGACGAGGCTGGGCCTGTCCTCGCTCAGCCGGCGGTAGCGCTCGGCGTGCCAGGCGGGGAGGGCGGGTTGCTCAGCCATGGGTCACCGCCGCGTCCCGGCCCAGGGCGATGCGGGTGAGGTTGGCCAGGGAGAGCGATCCGGGCTTGAGGTAGGCGCTGTGCGGGCCGCTCCCGGCGTCGAAGGGGCGCGCGCCGAACGCGGGGGAGACCGGATCTCGGCCGAAGCCGAGCCCGAACCGGCGGACGTGGGGGACGAAGCGCGTCCAGTCGCCGGACGAGCGGCCCGCCCACACCCGCGCGACCGGGAAGATCTGGCGCGCCGAGCCCGCCGTGGTGCCGGGACTGCCGAACAGGGCGACCTCGTCCACCGGGAGGGACCCGTCCTTCCCCGTCCTGCCGCAGACGACCGAGCCGTAGCTGTGGCAGAGCAGGGCGATGCCGGCGCGGCCGTTGAGGCGGTGGATGTCGCCGACCAGGCCGCGCAGGGTGGGCGCCGCCGCGCGGGCCCTGTCGTCGGTGAGGATGGCGTCGCTGAGCGTGGACGGGGAGGCGTAGCCGAGCCAGGCGATCACCGCGAGCCGGGTGCCGGGGGCCTCGCGGCGGGCCTGGCCGGCGAGGGACCGGGCGCCGCCGCCCGCCCACTTCCAGGAGTCGAAGTTGGTCAGCAGCCCGTCCGCGCCGGGCACGAGGACGGCGACGCGGTCGGCCGCCGCCAGGTCGCCGATGACCTCGACGGCCCGCCCCGATCCGCGCGCGTCGAACGACAGGAACCGGCGGCCGGGGGTCAGGAAACCGGCCGTCGCCCCTTCCCGGCCCGTGTCGTGCGTGCGCGCGGCGACCGTGTGCGCCGCCTCGATCTGGTCGTGGACGGCCGCGAAGCGGGCGGGCAGCGCCCCCGCGGTGAGGCTCGGCAGCGGCCCCGGCGCGGTGTACGGATCGGGGACGCGCCCGGCCGCGCCGACGGAGCCGGCCACGGCCAGCATGGCGACGGTCGCCGCGCTCCGGCGTCCGATGATCCGCATCTCGGCGATCCCTTCCTGAGCAGTGCTCCACCACTGATCAGGAAGGTAGGAATCGGGCGCTGTAACGCGGATCAACCGGCGGTGCGGTCTTCCCGCGTACCACCCAGGTACTACAGGCGCGACGAAGGGCCGGGGCCGCTATCCGGGGACGGTCGCGCCGGTCACTCGCCCGGACGGACCAGGCCGACCTCGTAGGCGTGGACGATCGCCTGCGCCCGGTCGCGCAGCCCGAGTTTGGCCAGGATGCGGCCGAAGTGCGTCTTCACGGTCTGCTCCGCGACGACCAGCTCGGCGGCGATCTCGGCGTTGGAGAGGCCGCGCGCGACCAGCGCCAGCACCTCGGTCTCCCGCTCGGTCAGGTCGTCCAGCCGGGAGCGGGACGGGCCGCGCGGGGCGCCCAGACGGGCGAACTCCGAGATCAGACGCTTGGTGATGGACGGCGACAGCAGCGCGTCGCCCGCCGCGACGACCCGCACGGCCTCGGCCAGCTCGACCGCCGACGCGTCCTTCAGCAGGAAGCCGGAGGCGCCCGCGCGCAGCGCCTCGTACACGTAGTCGTCCAGGTCGAAGGTGGTGAGCATGAGCACCTTCGGCACGCCGTCGGGGCCGGACGCCAGCATCCGGCGGGTCGCCTCCAGGCCGTTCATCACGGGCATCCGGACGTCCATCAGCACCACGTCGGGACGGAGCGACGCGGCCACCGCGAGGGCTCGCTCACCGTTCTCCGCCTCGCCGACGACCTCGATGTCGGGTTGCGCGTTGAGCAGCACGCCGAAGCCCGTGCGCACCATGCCCTGATCGTCGGCGATCATCACCCGGATCGTCATGACGCGGACGGTCCGCGCCGCGCGCCTCCCGAACGTGGCCTGTCCAGGGGCGGACCTTCCGAACGCGACCCTTCCGACCGTGATCTGCCCGAGGCGGGGCGGCGGTCCGGGGAGGGGACGCCCGGACGCGGACGGGCCGGGGACGGGCCGTCCTGCGCGGGGGCGCGGACCGCGGTGTCGTCCGGGGGCGCGGTCTCGGGCAGGGTGGCGGTCACGGCGAATCCTCCCTCGGCGATGGGCACGGCGGACAGCTCGCCGCCGAGCATCGCCACCCGCTCACGCATGCCGACCAGCCCGTGTCCCGAGCCGGGGGGCGACGGCGTGCGGGGGTGGCCGGGCGCGGCCGGGCCGTTGACGACGCTCAGCCGTAGTATCCCGCCCGCGCGGGCGACCTCGACTCCGACGGCCGACCCGGGCGCGTGCCGCATCGCGTTGCTCAGCGCCTCCTGGACGATCCGGTACGCGGTCAGTCCGACGCCCGGCGGCAGGTCGGACACGTCGCCGGTCACCTTCGAGGAGACCTCCAGCCCGGTGCCGCGCGCCCCGGCGAGCAGCTCGTCGAGGTGCTCCAGGCTCGGCTGCGGCGCGGTGACCGCGCCGTCCTCCTGCCGCAGGACGCCCAGGATGCGGCGCATCTCGCGCAGCGCGTCGAGGGCGGTCGCGCGGATCTCGGCCAGGTCGTCGCGGGTCTCCGGGGGGACGTCCGGGGTCTTGTAGGGCGCGGCCTCCGCCTGGATCGCGATCATCGACATGTGGTGCGCGACGACGTCGTGCAGCTCGCGCGCGATGCGCTGCCGTTCGAGCAGCACGGCCTCGGCGTCGCGGTGCCGCCGCTCCTGCTGTTCCAGCTCGCGCCGGGACGTCCGGCGCGTGCGCACGAGGAACCCGACGAGCAGGGGCACCGCGACCAGGACCGCCGCCCCCGCCGCCGTCCGCGGCTGGAGGAGGCCCGACCCGAGGACGGTCACGAGGGCGACCCCGACGGTGGTCTCGCGCGAGCACCGCACCGCAACCAGGAAGAGGACGAACAGCATCGCGATCACACCGGACGGGACGAACCGGTCGTCGGTGTGCACCACCAGGCCCGCGACCAGCACCCCCGAGGCGCCGAGGCGCCACGCCCCGAGCGGATGCCTCCGGCGCAGCGCCAGCGGCGCGGCGAGCCACACCGCGAGAAGGACGACGGGGAAGGTCGGCGACGGTGCCGGCGCCGGGTGCGGGGGCGGTCCCACGTCGAACGGGTCGACCGGAACGTGGTTCACCATCCGCTCGGCGATCGCCGGAATGCCGCTGAACAGCAGGATCACGGCGACGAGCAGGTCGAATCCCTGCGCGACGAGGCCGTAGGGCAGCCGTCCGACGCCGATGAACCGCGTCCAGCGCAGCATGAACGGCCACGGCGGATCGGGGTCGGCGGGCTCCGCGCGGCCCCGCCAGAACGCGGCGGCGAGAGGACGCGCCAGCAGACCGGCGGTCGCCGCGACCCCGGCCCCCTGGCGCTCCTCCTCGCTGCTCATGGCCCCAAGGTTAGAGAAGCCGGGACCACGACCGGATGCCACTGCGGTGCGACTCTCACGTCATACCCAGGTGCTACGGCCACCGTTGCGCGTGGATGCGGAGGCCGGCCGTCCCATCTGGTGCGGGCGGCCGGGCGGCCGGGCGGCCGGACGGACGGCGCGGGCGCGGACGTGGGGTTCGGAGAAGGGCGGGCGGGCTAGATTCCAAGGTATGGAGCCTGCTGAGGCACTGCGGCGGATCGCCTTCCTGCTGGAACGCGCGCAGGAACCGACGTTCCGCGTGCGCGCCTTCCGGAAGGCCGCCGCCCTGGTGGACGGGATGTCCGCGGAGGAGCTGGCGGCCCGCGCCGACCAGGGCACCCTCGGCGATCTGCCGGGCATCGGCAAGGTGACGGCGCTGGTCATCGCCGAGGCCCTGCGCGGCGAGACGCCCGTCTACCTGCGGCGGCTGGAGGCGACCGAGGGCGAGCCCGTGGGCGAGGCCGCCTCCCGGCTGCGGGCCGCGCTGAAGGGCGACCTGCACCTGCACTCGGACTGGTCGGACGGCGGCTCGCCGATCCGCGAGATGGCCGAGGCCGCGATCTCCCTCGGGCACGAGTACATGGCGCTCACCGACCACTCGCCCCGGCTGACCGTCGCGAACGGACTGACGGCCGACCGGCTGCGCCGCCAGCTCGACGTCGTCGCCGAGCTGAACGACGAGCTCGCGCCGTTCCGGATCCTCACCGGCATCGAGGTGGACATCCTCGAGGACGGCTCCCTCGACCAGGACCCCGACCTGCTCGACCGCCTCGACGTGGTGGTCGCGAGCGTCCACTCGAAGCTGCGGATGGAGCGCGTCCCGATGACCGAGCGCATGGTGAAGGCCGTCGCGAATCCGCGGGTCAATGTGCTCGGCCATGCCACGGGACGGATCGTGAAGGCGGGCGGACGACGCGGCGGGCTGCGTCCGGAGTCGGAGTTCGACGCCCGGCTGGTGTTCGACGCCTGTGCCGCCTACGACGTCGCCGTGGAGATCAACTCGCGCCCGGAGCGGCTCGACCCGCCCAAGCGCCTGCTCCGGCTCGCGGTCGAGGCGGGGTGCGTGTTCTCCATCGACTCCGACGCCCACGCCCCCGGTCAGCTCGACTGGCAGCCCAACGGCTGCGACCGCGCCGCACGCTGCGGCATCACCGCCGACCGCGTCGTCAACACCCGCTCCGCCGAAGACCTCCTCGCCTGGACCCGCAGCTCCCGCTGACCCGGCGCGCGCCCTGCCCTGCGGTGCCTGCTGGGGCGCGGTGCCTGCTGGGCCGCGGTGCCTGCTGGGCCGCGGTGTCGCTGAGCCGCGGTGCCCGCCGGAGCCCGAGGGCGCGTGGGGGCGGGCACGCGGTGCGTTGAGGTTCGGAGGTGGCGGACGACGTCGCGCAGGCCGCGGTGGTGGGTCGCGGTCGAGGGCGGCATGGTTTTGTCGGTGGGGCCGCGTACGGTCGGCGGAGTGAACCGCACTGACCGCTTGTACGCGCTCGTCGAAGAGCTGCGGGCCAGCGCACCGCGTCGTCGCAGCGCCCGCGAGCTGGCCGGACTCTACGAGGTGAGCGTCCGGACGATCGAGCGCGACATCGGCGCGCTGCAGCAGGCGGGCGTGCCGATCTACGCCGACGTCGGCCGGGGCGGCGGGTACACGCTCGACAAGGAGCGCACGCTGCCGCCGGTCAACTTCACCGCGAGCGAGGCCGTGGCGCTGGCGATCTGCCTCGGGCGGGCCGGGGACTCCCTGTACGCCCGGGCCGCGCGGACGGCGCTGAACAAGGTCCTGTCGGTGATGCCGGAGGCGGACAACGACGCCGCCCGCGCCCTGGCGTCCCGGATCCGCTTCCACGTCCCGCAGCAGGACGAGGCGGTCGCGCGCCCGGCCCGGGACGCGGTGCTGGAGGAGGCGATGCTCGCCCGCCGCGTCGTCCGGATCACCTACGTCGACCGGTACGGCCGCGAGACCGAGCGGGACGTCGAGCCGCAGGCGTTCAGCGTCGCCGACCGCGGCTGGTACCTGCTCGCGTGGTGCCGGCTGCGCGACGAGTGCCGGGTCTTCCGCCTCGACCGGCTCCTGCACGCCGTCCCGCTGGACGAGATCGCCCCCGAACGCTCCTGGGACTCCCTCGGCGAGCCGCCGAGGGAGATCCGGACGAGGGTGCTCGAACTCGCCTGAGCTCGACTCGGCTGAGGACGTCCGGAACCCGCCTGAGAACGTCCGGAAACACCGACAGGGGGCTGTCGCGGGGCCGCGCGAACCTCTCTCCGAAGCACGACGCACCACGACGACGAGCCGAAGAGAGAGGGAGCGACCCATGGCCGACGCGCCGTTCAACTCCGTGGGCTGGTTCGAGATCGGTACCGGGCGGCCGGCCGAGACCGAGCGGTTCTACGGCGAGCTGTTCGACTGGACGTTCAAGATCGACGAGTCCGGTGAGCTGAAGTACCACGAGGTCACCGCGCCGGGCGCGGACGGTCCGTCCGGCGGCATCCGGGTGTCGGACGGCCACCACCCGGACTACGCGATCTTCTACGTGGTGGTCCGGGACGTGGCCGAGACGGTGGCCCGCGCCGAGGAGCTCGGCGGCAAGGTGGTCGTCCCGCCGACGACCACCCCGGCCGGGCTGACCGTGGCCCAGCTCCAGGACAGCGCCGGGCACCACTTCGGCGTCTTCTCCCCGCCGGCCGCCTGACCCCGCACACGTGCCCCGGGTCCCCTGATCCCGCACGCGTGTCCCGGATCCGCTGAGCCGGCACGCGTTCCTTGATCCCCTGACAAAGCCGGTCGCTGCGTCGTCGTCCGTTGGACGGCGGTCGAGCGGCCGACGCGTCGGCCGGTGGTCGCCCCGCCTCGCCACGGCGTCCCTGGACGCGCGTGCCGTGCCGGGCCGTCCTGCCGGAGACGCGGAAAGGCCCCGGAACCCTGACCCGCGTCTGCGGGTCTCGGCTCCGGGGCCTTCCGTGTTCGTCAGCCAACCCGCCCCTCAGGGACGTGCCGTCCGCCGCCGATCGCCGCACGAAGCGGCGCCGTGGCTTCCGGACCGCACCGCACCGCACTGCGCAGCACCGCACTGCGCAGCGCCGCACTGCGCAGCGCCACCGCACTGCACCGCGCGCCGCGCAGCGCGGAGGCCGCGGGGACGCGGGAAGGTCAGGCTTCTCCGCCGGCGTTGCTCTCGGCCGTCTGGACACCGCCCGCGAACGCCTCGTCCACCGGGGAGTTCAGCTGGTAGTGCTCGATCGCCCGCTGCAGCACCTCGTGCTTGACCTCGCCCGCCCGCGCGAGGCGGGTCAGGACGGCGAGGACGATGGACGCGGCGTCCACGTGGAACACGCGGCGCGCGGCGGCGCGGGTGTCGGAGAAGCCGAACCCGTCGGTGCCGAGGGAGGCGAAGTCGCCGGGCACCCACGGGGCGATCTGGTCCGGGACGGCGCGCATGAAGTCCGACACCGCCACCGCCGGGCCGGACGCCTCCCCGAGCCGCTGCGTGACGTACGGGACGCGCTGCTCGGCGTCCGGGTTCAGCATGTTCCATTCGTCGCACGCGGCGGCCTCGCGGGCCAGTTCGTTCCACGAGGTCGCCGACCAGACGTCCGCGGAGACGCCCCACTTGTCGGCCAGCTGCCGCTGCGCCTCCAGCGCCCAGCGGGCCGCCACGCCCGACGCGAGGATCTGGGCCTTCGGAGCGTCCCCGTCCAGCTCGGAGGTCCTGTACAGGTAAAGGCCCTTGAGCAGGCCCGTGACGTCGAGGTTCGCGGGCTCGGCGGGCTGCTGGTACGGCTCGTTGTAGACCGTGAGGTAGTAGAAGACGTCCTCGCCGTGCGGGTGCTCCTCGGACGTCCCGTACATGCGGCGCAGCGCGTCCTGGGTGATGTGGGCCAGCTCGAAGGCCCACGCCGGGTCGTAGTGGACGCACGCGGGGTTGGTCGCGGCGAGCAGCGGCGAGTGGCCGTCGGCGTGCTGCAGGCCCTCACCGGTCAGCGTCGTGCGGCCCGCCGTCGCGCCGAGCAGGAACCCGCGTCCCATCTGGTCGCCGAACGCCCACGCCTGGTCGCCGGTCCGCTGGAACCCGAACATCGAGTAGAAGATGTAGACCGGGATCATGAACTCGCCGTGCGTGGCGTAGGCGGTCCCGGCGGCGATCGTGGACGCCATGGAGCCCGCCTCGCTGATGCCCTCGTGCAGCATCTGGCCCTGCTCGGACTCCTTGTAGGACAGCAGCAGCTTCCGGTCCACCGCCTCGTAGGTCTGGCCGTGCGGGGAGTAGATCTTGGACGTCGGGAACAGCGAGTCCATCCCGAAGGTGCGGTACTCGTCCGGAGCGATCGGGACGAACCGGGCGCCGATGTTCTCGTCCTTGATCAGGTCCTTCAGCAGCCGGACGAACGCCATCGTGGTCGCGACGTTCTGCTTGCCCGAGCCCTTGCGCAGCTCGCCGTAGACCGGGTCGCCGGGCAGCTTCAGCGGCTTCGCCCGGACCACCCGCTTCGGCAGGAAGCCGCCGAGCGCGGCGCGCCGCTCCCGCATGTACTCGATCTCCTCGGAGTCCTCGCCCGGGTGGTAGTAGGGCGGCAGCTCGGCCTCCAGGGCGGAGTCGGGGATCTCCAGGTAGAGCCGGTCGCGGAACTCCTTCAGCTCGGCCTTGGTCAGCTTCTTCATCTGGTGGGTGGCGTTGCGGGCCTCGAAGTCCGGTCCGAGCGTCCAGCCCTTGATGGTGTGCGCGAGGATCACCGTCGGCTGGCCCACGTGCTCGCGGGCGGCCTTGAACGCCGCGTAGACCTTGCGGTAGTCGTGCCCCCCGCGGGACAGGCGGCGCAGGTCGTCGTCGGTGAGGTCCTCGACCATCCGGCGCAGCCGCGGGTCGTCGCCGAAGAAGTGGTCGCGGATGTAGGCGCCGGACTCGACGGTGTAGGTCTGGAACTGGCCGTCCGGGGTGGTGTTCATCTTGTTGACCAGCACGCCGTCCACGTCCTGGGCGAGCAGCGGGTCCCAGTCGCGGCCCCAGATGACCTTCAGGACGTTCCAGCCCGCACCCCGGAAGAACGACTCCAGCTCCTGGATGATCTTGCCGTTGCCGCGCACCGGCCCGTCCAGCTGCTGCAGGTTGCAGTTGATCACGAAGGTGAGGTTGTCCAGCTCCTCGCGGGCGGCCAGCCCGATCGCGCCGAGCGACTCGGGCTCGCCCATCTCGCCGTCGCCGAGGAACGCCCACACGTGCGAGCGCGACGTGTCCTTGATCTTCCGGTTGTACAGGTAGCGGTTGAAGCGGGCCTGGTAGACGGCGTCGATCGCGGTGAGCCCCATGGAGACCGTGGGGAACTCCCAGAAGTCGGGCATCAGCCGCGGGTGCGGGTAGGACGACAGGCCGCCGCCCGGGTGGCTGAACTCCTGCCGGAACCCGTCCAGCTTCTCCTGGGGCAGGCGTCCCTCGAGGTAGGCGCGCGCGTAGATCCCGGGCGCGGCGTGCCCCTGGATGAACACCTGGTCGCCCGACTCGCCGTGGTCCTTGCCGCGGAAGAAGTGGTTGAAGCCCACCTCGTAGAGCGAGGCCGCGGACGCGTAGGTGGCGATGTGCCCGCCGACGCCGAGGTTGGGGCGGTTGCCGCGGGACACCATGATCGCCGCGTTCCAGCGGATGTAGGCGCGGATCCGGCGCTCGATGTGCTCGTCGCCCGGGAACCAGGGTTCGTGCTCCGGCGGGATCGAGTTGATGAAGTCGGTGCTGCGCAGGCCGGGCACCCCGACCTTCTGCTCCCTGGCCCGCTCCAGCAGGCGCAGCATCACGTACCGCGCCCTGCCCCGCCCCTGGGTCTTGATGACGGTGTCCAGCGAGTCCAGCCACTCCCGGGTCTCGTCCGGGTCGATGTCCGGCAGCTGGCTCGGCAGGCCGTCACTGATGATCGAGAACTGACGTCCGGAAGCCACGGGGTCCCCTCTGCGTTCGGCTGCGGTTCTGCGTTCGGCTGCGGTTCTGCTGTTCGGCTGCGCTTCTTCTTCTGTGCGGTTTCTGTGCGGTCGGGCTCCGCGGTGGGTGCACCGCGGTCGTCGGTCGTGTTCCGCGGCGGCGCCCTGCGGTCGGGCCGTGCTCCGCGGCCGGGCCGGTCGGCATCCGACCGGCCCGGCCGGTGTCGTCGGTCGTGTTCCGCGGCGGCGCCCTGCGGTCGGGCCGTGCTCCGCGGCCGGGCCGGTCGGCATCCGACCGGCCCGGCCGGTGGCGGACGGGTGAACGGCGTGGTGAAGGCCGCTCCGCCGTCTCCGCCGTCTCGGCCGTCGATCCATCGTCGCCGTTCCGCGGGGCCATCGCATCTCTACCAACCGGTAATCAGTCTGGTCGCCGCGGCCATGGGCGTAACCCCCACAGAAAGCCACCTTCCCCAGCATTTGGTCTGCTAAATGGCTGAGCACCGTAAAACCCGCCGAAGTGCTCCGCCGGACCTCTGGTGGCGGGCTCGATCGGGTACCAGGGTGGGAGGGAGACGCCGTGCCCGGGTGGCGGACGGTCCGCGCCCGGCGCCGCCTCGTGCAAGTCCGGAGGAACCGATGAACGCCATGGTCGGAGACCATCTGCACGTCCACCGCAACGTCGTCGGCGTGACCGAGGCGGACGGGGAGATCATCGAGGTGCGCGGCGAGGACGGCCATCCGCCGTACCTCGTCCGCTTCAATGACGGACGTACGGTCCTCGTCTACCCGGGGCCGGACGCCTTCGTCGAACCCGTGCCGCATTGAGGGACGAGGGACGGCATGGCCGACGTCGCGCGCCCAGTTCCGGACCGTCCTTATATGGACTGTTCCATTGTGGAACGTCTGCTTGCAGGCGGTCCCGTTCCGAACCGCCCCGTTCCCCTTCTGCCGAGCGCGGCCGGGCCCGGGACGGTGATTGACCGGCCGCCGATCCTGGTAGACAGGGGCTATGGAAAGCACCGTGGTCCGGGTGACCACAGGGAACACCGAGGTGGTCCAGGACATCACGCAGGAGTGCGCCCGCTTCGCCGCCGAGCAGGGCGGGGACGGGCTGCTGCACGTCTTCGTCCCGCACGCGACGGCGGGAGTGGCGATCCTCGAACTGGGGGCGGGCAGCGACGACGACCTGCTGGCCGCGCTCGCCGACCTGCTGCCCGCGGACGACCGCTGGCGGCACGCACACGGCTCGCGCGGCCACGGCCGGTCGCACGTCATGCCGGCCCTGGTGCCGCCGTACGCGACACTGCCCGTGCTGGGCGGACGGCTCCAACTGGGCACCTGGCAGTCGGTGGCCCTCGTCGACCTCAACGTGGACAACCCGGACCGGCAGGTACGGTTGTCCTTCCTTGCGGGATGAGCGTGGGTTGTTACGCTCGGTGGGTGTTCCGTCACGACGTCCGGCGCGAATCGGCCAATGAGGCCACCAAATGCCGGGAAGACACTTGCGCGAGGGGCCTCCACTTGTGTGGACTGTCCCGCAAAACCCGCGCGGAGCGGGGACGGGCCGTCACCGGGGCGGACCGGACCGCTCGGCACGGACTATCGACCATGGGAGGACTTTCGTGAGCGCGACCGCTGGTCAGGCGCAGTCTGAGCACAGCCTGGCCGAACGGCTCGGATTCAAGCCGGACCAGGTGGTCCTGGAGATCGGCTACGACGAGGAGGACGCCGACGAGGGGCTCCGCGAGAGCATCGAGAGCGTCACCGGCGGCGAGCTCGTCGACGAGGACTTCGAGGAGGTCGTCGACGCCGTCCTGCTGTGGTGGCGCGAGGATGACGGCGAGCTGTTCGACGCGCTCTCCGACACCCTCGTCTCGCTGGCCGACGGCGGCGTGGTCTGGCTGCTCACCCCCAAGGCGGGGCGGGAGGGCCACGTCGAGCCGAGCGACATCGACGAAGCCGCCTCCTCCGCCGGGATGACGCAGTCCAAGAGCGTCTCCGCGGCGGCCGAATGGTCCGGCACCAAGCTCGTCCCCCCGAAGGGGCGCTGACGCCCGACCGAGCGTCCGTGCGGCCCACCGGCTCCGCGACCCCGCGGCCGGTGGGCTACGCATCCCTGCCGTCCATGGGATCGCATCGCGGCCCGCCGGGCGCGGTGCCTGTGCGGCCCACGCGCTGCGCGTCCTGGCCTGGCGGGCTCCGCACCTGTGCGGCGTCCGTGCCAGTGTCCGCTTCCTCTCCTGTGTCCGCTTGTGGGCCCGGCGGTGGGCCGGGCCCGTGGCAGACTGGGCGCGTCGGGTCCCCGCACAGGCGGGGACGAACGCATCCCGCCCCCTCCGGGCGGGTCGATCCTCGGGAGAGGCATTGGCGGTCGAGGTAGGCGGCGTCGCACCGGACTTCGAGCTGAAGGACCAGCACGGCACCCCGGTGCGGCTCTCGGACTTCCGGGGCGGCAGGAACGTCGTCCTGGTGTTCTTCCCCCTGGCCTTCAGCGGCGTGTGCACCGGTGAGCTGTGCGCCATCAGGGACGAGCTGCCCACCCTCGTCGGGGACGACGAGACGCAGGTGGTGGCGGTCTCGGTCGACTCGATGTTCGCCCAGCGCGCCTGGTCCGAGCAGGAGGGGTACGAGTTCCCCGTGCTCGCGGACTTCTGGCCGCACGGCGAGGTCGCCCGCGCCTACGGGGTCTTCGACGAGGAGCGCGGCGTCGCGCTCCGGGGCACGTTCGTCATCGACCGGGAGGGCGTCGTCCGCTGGAAGGTCGTCAACGCCATCCCCGACGCGCGCGACCTCGACGAGTACCGCAAGGCCCTGGCCTCACTGTGATCCCGGCCCCGCCGGACCCGTCCGGCGGTCGGGACGCGCGGTGAACGCCGCGCCGCCGCGCGCCCGGACGCGGAGACGTCCGGGCGCGTGCCCG
>NZ_QURH01000246.1 GCF_003428695.1 Actinomadura logoneensis | reverse complement strand
GCGCCCGCCTCTGCTCCCGCGCCCGCCTCTGCTCCCGCGCCCGCCTCTGCTCCCGCGCCCGCCTCTGCTCCCGCGCCCGCCTCCGCACCCGCGCCCGCCTCTGCTCCCGCTCCTGCTTCCGCGTCCGAACCTGCTCCGGCTCCCGCGCCTCCACCCGCTCCCACCTCCGACCCTGCTCCCACCTCCGACCCTGCTCCCGCCTCCGCACCCGCCTCCGCCTCCGCACCCGCTTCCGATCCCGCCCCCGCTTCCGGGTCCGAACCTGCCGAGGAGCGGAAGGCGGAAAGCCGTGAGGCGGACGACCCGCCCGCGCCTCCGGCCTGACCCGAGCGCGTCCGGTCGCAAACCCCTCGCCGCCGTCCCAAGATCAATCGCGACCTGCGAGAATCGGCGCATGCGCGTGTTTCTCGGAAGCGACCATGCCGGTTACGAGCTGAAAGAGCACCTCGTCGACTGGCTGAAGAAGAACGGCCACGAGCCCGTCGACTGCGGTGCCTTCGTCTACGACGCCGTGGACGACTACCCGCCGTTCGTGCTGCGTGCCGCCGAGCGGACGGTCGCCGAGCCGGGCTCGCTGGGCATCGTGATCGGCGGGTCGGGCAACGGCGAGGCCATCGCCGCCAACAAGATCAAGGGAGCCCGCGCGGCCCTGGTGTTCAGCGACGACACCGCCCGCCTCGCCCGCGAGCACAACGACGCCAACATCATCAGCCTCGGAGCGCGGCAGTACAGCGTCGAGGACGCCACCCGCTTCGTCGAGCTGTTCCTGGCCACCCCCTACTCCAAGGAGCCGCGCCACACGCGGCGCATCAAGATGCTGAGCGCGTTCGAGCAGACGGGTGAACTCCCGCCCCTTCCGCGCGAGTCCTGACCCAGCACGAGCCCACGGCCTGACCCGACGACCGGGTCAGGCCGTCCCGCTCTCCCCACCCTGCCCAAACCCCCTGGCCCGGCTGCGCGATCTCGGCAGGTTGGGTTGCTTTGGGACCTTTCGGGGCTCGGTCGTGCGATGTGAGGGCGTCGCGTTGCGGGGGCTGGGTCGGGGGTCAGGGGGTTGGGCGAGGGCCTCGTTTTTCGAGGCGGCGGCGTTCGTTCTTGGCGGCGCGGGTCTGGCGCGGCGTGTCGGCGGGTGCGGGGGACGGGGGCTGGACGCCTTCGGGGGCGGCGCGCGAGACGTCGCGGGCTCGCATGGCGGCGTCGACCGTGATGCGCATGCTGGGCTGGCTCATCGTTGCCTCCGTGTCGGCGGGCGTTCACCCATTGGACACCCCCGCACCGGGTGTCCCGCAAGGGCGCACGCGTGCTGTGGACAACTCCGCGACGCGCGGGCGCCGGGGATCGGGGGCGCGGAACCCGGGCCGTTCGTGCGGATGCTCGGTACAGTGCCCACGTCATGCTTCAACGTCTGGTGCACCTGCTTCCGCCGCGAGTACGCGCGTTCCTGCGAAGGATCCCCGTGCTCGTGGCGCTGTACAGGTGGCTGCGGAGGGGCAGGCAGTCGCGCGACCGGTACCTGTTCGGGGCGCTAGCGCTGCTCGCGATCGTGCTCGGGTTCGGGGCGGTCGAGTCGCAGCGGTGGTCGCCGTCCGGCGCGCTGGTGCTGACGCTGCTCGGCGGCGGGCTGCTGCTGCGCGTGCGCAGCCTGGCGGTGCTGCTCGGCGTCGTGGCCGTGATGGTCGGCTACGACGCCTGGAAGGCCCCCAGCAACACCGGGCCGGGGATCGTCGCGACGCTCGCGGTGACGGCCGTCCTCGCGGTCACGCTGGCGCGGACGCGGCAGCAGCTCGGCGTGATGGGGCTGCGCGGCGACTCCATGCTGCTGGAGCTGCGCGACCGGCTGCGCAGCCAGGGCGAGATGCCCCCGCTGCCGGACGGGTGGGACGCGCAGGTCGTCATGCTGCAGGCCGGCGGGTCGTCGTTCGGCGGCGACTTCGTGGTCTCGGCGCTGCACGACGGGGTGCTCGAGGTCGCGCTGGTGGACGTGTCGGGCAAGGGGACGGACGCGGGCACGCGGGCGCTGATGCTGTCCGGCGCGTTCGGCGGCCTGCTGGGGTCCGTCCCGACCGAGCGGTTCCTTCCCGCGTGCAACTCCTACCTGCACCGGCAGAAGTGGGACGAGGGGTTCGTCACGGCCGTCCACGTCGTGATCGACCTGGCGACCGGGGAGTACACGGTCGAGTCGGCGGGGCACCCGCCGGCGGTGCAGTTCGACGCGGGCAGCGGGACGTGGCGGGTGAGCCCGGCGAAGGGCGTCGTGCTCGGCGTGATCCCGGACCTGGCGGCCGTGCCCGAGGGCGGGCAGCTCGGCGCCGGGGACGCGCTGCTGCTCTACACCGACGGGCTGGTCGAGGCGCCCGGCAGCGACCTGGACGCCGGGATCGACCGGCTGCTGGGCGAGGCGGAGCGGCTCGTCCCCAACGGGTTCCGCAAGGGCGCGCGCGAGCTGGTCGAGCTGATGGCCGCCGAGCGGGACGACGACTGCGCGCTGATCCTCATCTGGCGCACCTGACCACCCCCCGCGTCCGGGCCACGGGCGCTGACGCCGAGGCACGGCCCGAGCGGCTAGTGGCCGTGGCGTTTCTTGTGCTTCTTGTGCTTCGGCTTCCGTTTGGGTTTCGGCTTCGGTTTCGGCTTGGGCTTGGGTTTCGGCTTCGCCACCGGGGTGGTCGGCGCCGGGACGGGGGCCGTGGCGGTCGGCGCGGGCTTGGGCGGCGGGGCCGCGTCGCTCTGGTCCGAGAGCCCGAGGGCCACGGCGCCCACCAGGACGGTCGCGGCGGCGGCGCCCACTCCGGCGAGCAGGCGCGTCCGGAGGTGCGAGGGAGTCGCCGCCGGGGCCGTCTCGTCCTGGACGGGCTGGAACACCTGGGTGTGCGCGTGCTCCTGGACGGCGGCGAACGCCTGGGTGTGCGCGGTCGGGTCGTCCTCGTGCGCGGGCGGCGCGGCGGGGAGGGCGCCGATGACCCGCGTCTCCGCCTTGGTGTCGGCCGCGGCCGGC
The DNA here is from genome assembly GCF_003428695.1 of Actinomadura logoneensis. GTDB lineage: Bacteria > Actinomycetota > Actinomycetes > Streptosporangiales > Streptosporangiaceae > Spirillospora > Spirillospora logoneensis. The sequence continues at coordinate 4,203 of NZ_QURH01000246.1, read as the reverse complement.
TGCTCGACCAGGGTCATCAGCAGCTCGGACGAGGAGGGCCGGGCGGCGGGGTCCTTGGCGAGCGCCGAGCGGACGGCCGCCAGGAGCTGCGGCGGCAGGCCCGCGAGGTCCGGCTCCTCGGTGGCGGCGCGCAGCGCGATCTCGGGGGCCGTGCCCTCGCCGAACGGCAGGCGTCCGGTGCCCGCGTACGCGACGAGGCAGCCCCAGGCGAACACGTCGGCGGCGGGGGAGGCCGCGCCGCCCCGGAGGACCTCGGGCGGCATCCAGCCGGGCGTCCCGAGGACGGTCCCGGCGGTGCCGGACGAGCCCGGGGAGCCCTGCGTCCGCGCGATGCCGAAGTCGATCACGCGGCAGCCGGACAGCGTGAGCATCACGTTCGCGGGCTTGAGGTCGCGGTGCACCAGCCCGGCGGCGTGGATGGCGGCCAGCGCCGTCGCGACGCCGACCGCGACGCCGTGCAGGTCGGCGGCGGGCAGCGGACCGCCGGACGTGATGCGCTGCTGGAGCGAGATTCCCGCGACGTACTCGCTGACGATGTAGGGCCGGCCGCCCTCCTCGCCGTGCGCGAGGACGCGGGCCGTGCAGAACGAGGCGACCCGTCCGGCGAGCAGGGCCTCGTCCCGAAACCGGCGCAGGAACCGGGGGTCGTCCATCAGGTGCGGGCGCATGACCTTGACGGCCACGTGGGCGCCGCTGTTGGGGTCCACGCCCAGGTACACGGTGCCCATGCCGCCCGCGCCGAGCCGCCCGAGCAGCTGGTACGCGCCGACCGCCCGCGGGTCGGACGCCTCCAGCGGCGCCGCGGACCCGATCGCGCCCAGGACGGGCGGCTGGGGCGAAGGCTCGGGCCGGTGTCCGTCCATGCCGTCCACTGGCCCCTTTCGTTGCTCCTGTCCGGATCGACTCCGGAACGTCCCGGCCCAACATGGTGCCCCATCCGCACGGAACCGCGAAACGTGATCGTCATCTGGATGTAGCGGGCCGTGCACGAACGGGGGGCAGAGTGGGTCTCGGTTCGGCGACCGCCTCATCCCCGGGAACCCGCTCGGCGCGGAGACGGGTGGGCGGTCGGCGGCAAGGAGACGGTGTCCGCGCGGCATGGGACCCCAGGGGTGGGAGGCCCCGGCCGCGCGGACATCGGTCCCCGGTATTTCCTATAAAAACAGTTGACTTTATAGGGATTTCTGGCTCAGGATGGGACCGAACGGCGGCTCCCCGGAGCCTCCCTCCCCTCCCCGCCGCTGGGGCGCTCTGGCCGGCGGGGCGCCCGGTGGCCGGGACGGTGACGGCACGGCCCGTCCCGGCCACCGGCATGTTCGCCCAGGTAGAGGGCCTGAAGGTCGCTTTCCGCACAAGATTGCGTAAGCGGATCGTCCCGGTACGGCCAGCCCGCGCGCGGAAGGTGGCGTACGGCCGCCGCAACCTTCAGCGTGGGCCTTCGGGCGGTTTCATGCCGCATGGCGCTGCGACGGCCGCAACCTTCAGCGTGGGCCTTCGGGCGGTTTCATGCCGCATGGCGCTGCGACGGGGGAGGACGCGGAAGATGTCGGGCCGCTGGCCGCCTGGACCCTGGTCGCTGCGCACCAGGGTGACGGTGGCCGCGACCGTGGTGGTCGGGGTGCTGCTGGTCGCGGGCGCCATCGGCTTCTACGCCGCCGTCCGGCACACCGCCTACGGCTCGCTGCACGACCGCGGCGAACACGCCGTGGCCACCCTCGCCGGGACGGTCCGCGCCGGCGACCCGCGCGGACCGGGCGCGCTGCACCCGGGCGACACCGGCTTCTCGCTGCTCCAGGTGCTCGACGACCGCCACGACGTCCTGGCCTCCAGCTCGGCGGTCGCCGGCCGCCCGCCGATCATCGACCTGCGGCCGGTGGCCGAGCACCCGACCGTCACCGGGACGGCCACCGTGTCCGGCGAGCAGGCGTACATCGTGGCCTCCCGCATCTACACGCCCGCCGGATGGCGCATCCTCTACGCGGGCGAGCCCCTGCCCGGCTTCCTGCACACCGGCAAGTACTTCACCGTGCTGCTGGCCCTCGCCGTGCCCGTGGCGCTCGCGATCGTCGCCCTCTCGGTCTGGCTCGCCGTGCGGCGCGCGCTGGGGCCCGTCCAGCGGATGAGCACCGAGCTGGCCGAGGTGACCGGGTCCGGGCCGGGACGGCTGCGGCGGGTGACCGTCCCGGAGACGCACGACGAGATCGCGCAGCTCGCGGCGTCCGTCAACGTGACCCTGCACCGGCTGGAGCAGAACGTCAGCCGGCAGCGGCAGTTCGTCGGGGACGTCTCGCACGAGCTGCGCAGCCCCCTCACCGGCCTGCGCGCGCAGCTCGAGGTCGCCTTGGAGCACCCCGAGGACGAGGACTGGCCCGCCGTCGCCCGGTCCGCGCTGAACGACGCCGACCGGCTCCAGCGCATCGTCACCGACCTGCTGCTGCTGGCCAAGCTGGACGCGGGCGTGCCGCTGGAGCGCGAACCCGTGGACCTCGGCGACCTCGCCCGGCAGGAGGGCGCCCGGCAGCGCCGCGTCCCGGTCGAGGTCGCGACCGAACCGCACGTGATCGTCCTCGGCGCCCGCGGCCCGCTGCTCCGACTGATCACCAACCTGCTCGACAACGCCGCCCGGCACGCCCGCACCCGCGTCCGCGTCACCGTCGAGGCCCGCGGGGCCGACGCCGTCCTCACCGTGGCGGACGATGGGGAGGGCATCCCGCGCGCCGACCGCGAACGCGTCTTCCAGCGGTTCCAGCGCCTCGCCGAGGGGCGCAAGCGCGACCACGGCGGCTCCGGGCTCGGCCTGCCCATCTCCCGCGACATCGCCCAGGCGCACGGCGGCACGCTCGTCGTCGCCGACAGCGACATCGGCGCCCACCTGGTGCTGACCATCCCGCAGGCACCCCTGATCTGAGCGCCGCGACGCGCGGCCACTAGCCTGCCGGACATGGGGACCAGCCTGCGAGGCGCGCACGGTTCGCCGGAGCGTCCGGACGCCGCCGGCCTGCTGGACCGGGTCCTTGATCCGGGCAGCTACGAGTCCTGGGACGTCCCGCCGGCCTACACGGCGCCGAGCCCCGCCTACGCGGCGGACCTCGCGCGGGCGCGCGAACGCAGCGGGCATGACGAGGCCGTCCTGACCGGTTCCGGGCTCCTGCGCGGACGCCGTGTGGCCGTCGTCGTCTCCGAGTTCGCCTTCCTGGCCGGATCGATCGGCGTCGCCACCGCCGACCGGATCGTCGCCGCCGTCGAGCGCGCCACCGCCGAGGGGCTGCCGCTGCTCGCCGCGCCGTCCTCCGGCGGGACGCGGATGCAGGAGGGCACCGTCGCGTTCGTCCAGATGGCGCGGATCACGGCCGCCGTCATGGCGCACCGCGCCGCCGGGCTGCCGTACCTGGTCTACCTGCGGCATCCGACGACGGGCGGGGTCCTCGCGTCCTGGGGGTCGCTGGGGCACGTCACCGCCGCCGAGCCGGGCGCGCTGATCGGCTTCCTGGGACCGCGCGTGTACGAGACGCTCCACGGCGAGCCGTTCCCGCCGGGCGTCCAGGTCGCGGAGAACCTGGCGGCCAAGGGCCTGCTGGACGCGGTCGTCGGCGTGGACGACCTCCCCGGCATCGCCGCACAGGCCCTGGACGCCCTGTGCGCGGCGCGGCCCCCGGTAAGCCGGGCGGGCGGCTCTTCCGCGGGTTCGTCCACGCCACCTGTTCGTGCTGGTGGCGTGCCGGTTCTTTCCGAGTCGGCGGACGTTCCGGCGTGGGAGTCGGTGGAGCGGTCGCGGCGCGCCGGGCGTCCGGGCGTCCGCGAGCTGCTGGCGCACGGCGCGACGGAGGTGACGCCGCTGTCCGGGACGGGCGACGGCGAGGCGGACCCCGGGCTGCTGCTGGCGCTGGCGCGGTTCGGCGACGCGGCGTGCGTGGTCATCGGGCAGGACCGGGCGGCGCAGCGGGTCGGACGGCCCCTCGGACCGGCCGGGCTGCGCGTCGCGCGGCGCGGGATGCGGCTCGCGGCCGAGTTCGGGCTGCCGCTGCTGACCGTCGTGGACACGCCCGGCGCGGCGCTGTCGCCGGAGGCGGAGGAGCGCGGGCTGGCGGGCGAGATCGCGCGCTGCCTCGCCGACCTGATCACGCTGCGGGCGCCCACGCTCTGCCTGCTGCTGGGGGAGGGCAGCGGCGGCGCGGCGCTGGCGCTGCTGCCCGCCGACCGCGT
>NZ_QURH01000252.1 GCF_003428695.1 Actinomadura logoneensis | reverse complement strand
CCGGGCACCGCACCGCCGAGGAGTTCCTTGTCGCCTCGCGCTGCCGGCCCGCCGCCTCGTCACCGCCCTCGTCCGGCCGCCGCTCAGGCTGGACGCCGGACGCGTCCACGGCCCGGGCCTGCCGCCCCCGGTCGTCGCCGCCGTCGACCGCCTGCGCGCCGAACTCGCCGAGGCGCCCTTCCGCGCCCCCACGGCCGACCGCCTCGGCGAACTCGGCCTGACCCCGCCCGTCCTCGCCGTCGCCGAACGCGCCGGGACGATCCTGCGCCTGCCCGGCGACATCGTCCTGCTGCCCGGCGCCGACCGGGCCGCGCTGCGCGTCCTGCACGACCTCCCGCAGCCGTTCACCGTCGGCCGGGCCCGCGAGGCCCTCGACGCGCCACGCCGCGTCACCATCGCGCTCCTCGAACACCTCCACCGCCAGGGCCGCACCGAACGCCTCCCCGAGGGCCACCGCGTCCCCGAGGACGAGCAGCCAGGCGACTGACCGGCCGCGACTCCGGCCGTGGCCGCTCCCGGACCCACCCCCACCTTGATGGGCAAGTCGAGACTTGCCTAACATGGAGTAGTGGAGGACGACAGGCTCTTCAAGGCCATCGCCGACCCGACCAGGCGGCTGATCCTGGACGAGCTGACCGAGCGGAACGGCCAGTCCCTCTTCGAGATCTGCACCCGGCTCATCACCAGGCACGGGCTCGGCCTGTCACGGCAGGCGGTCAGCCAGCACCTCGCCGTCCTGGAGGCCGCCGGACTCGTCCGCACCCGCCGCGAGGGCCGCTACAAGTTCCACGACCTCGACACCGGACCGCTCGAAGGCATCGCCCGCCGATGGCTCGCGGACCGCCCACCGGAGGACACACCATGAGGATCAACATCACCAGCGTCTTCGTCGACGACCAGGCCAAGGCGCTCGCCTTCTACACCGACGTGCTCGGCTTCCAGAAGAAGCACGACGTCCCGGTGGGCGGCGCCCGCTGGCTCACCGTCGTCTCACCCGAGCATCCCGAGGGCACCGAACTCCTCCTCGAGCCCGACGGCCATCCGGCGGTGAAGCCCTACAAGGACGCCCTGGTCGCCGACGGCATCCCGGCCGCCTCCTTCGCCGTGGACGACGTCCAGGCCGAACACCGCCGCCTCACCGCCCTCGGCGTCCGCTTCACCCAGGACCCCCTCACCATGGGCCCCGTCACCACCGCCGTCCTCGACGACACCTGCGGCAACCTCATCCAACTCACCCAGGCCGAGTAACCGGGCCGAAGCGAGCGGCCATCGGGGAGCGGGGCCGACTCGTGCGGGGTGCGATTCGTGCCAGGGGGATCGTGCTGGGTGTGACTCGTGCGCGGGTGGCTCGCGCGGTTCGTGCGGCCGGGACCAGAACGAGGAAACTGGGCGAGAGTATCCTGTTGCTGTGGGTAATCGTCGTCTGGTCCGAGGGCGGGCACGAAAAATAAGTTGAACCGGAATGCGGTGTTCTGGCGTCATAGTGTCCGGTTGAGCGCAGGGCGAGGTCGGAAAGGGGCACGCTGTGCCGTATCAGACGCTGGAGGGCGGGCGCGTCCCTATTCGCATGTGGACCGACCCGTCCACCGTCGAAGATGTCGCACTGGAGCAGTTGCAGAATGTGTCGCGGCTCCCGTGGGTCGAGGGCTTGGCCGTCATGCCGGATGTCCACTACGGCAAGGGGGCGACCGTCGGTTCTGTCATCGCGATGCGCGACGCGGTGTCCCCGGCGGCCGTCGGTGTGGACATCGGCTGCGGCATGACGGCAGTGAAGTCGTCGCTGACGGTCGAGGATCTGCCGGATGACCTCTCCGGGTTGCGTTCGCGCCTGGAGAAGGCGATTCCGGTGGGTCGCGGATCTCACAAGGATCCTGTGGACCCGTCGGGGGTGCCGGGTCTCAGGGAGCGCGGCTGGTATGAATTCTGGACTGAATTCAACGCCCTCCACAAGGGCGTCCAAGGACGCCTCGGAAAGGCCCGGTCGCAAATTGGCTCCCTCGGCTCGGGAAATCATTTCATGGAACTGTGCGCTGATTCCGAGGGGTCCATCTGGCTCGTTCTGCATTCCGGGTCCCGGAATATCGGGAAGGAGCTCGCGGAGCGGCATGTCGAGGCGGCTCGCAAGCTTCCCCACAACCAGGACCTGCCGGACCCGGACCTCGCCGTGTTCCTGACGGGCACGGAGCAGATGGACGCCTACCGGCACGACCTGTTCTGGGCGCAGGAGTACGCGCGGCGCAACCGCGCGGTCATGATGGCGCTCGCGCAGAACGTGGTGACGCGGCAGTTCGGGGAGAAGCGCTGCAAGTGGGGCGAGGTCATCTCGTGCCACCACAACTACGTGGCCGAGGAGACCTACGGCGGCGTGGACGTGCTGGTCACCCGCAAGGGCGCGATCCGCGCCGGACGCGGCGACCTGGGGATCATCCCCGGGTCGATGGCGACCGGGACGTACATCGTGCGCGGTCTCGGCAACGAGCTCGCCTACAACTCCGCGTCGCACGGCGCGGGGCGGAGGATGAGCCGGAACAAGGCCCGCAAGACGTTCACGGTCCAGGACCTGGAGGAGCAGACCCGGGGTGTCGAGTGCCGGAAGGACGGGGGCGTGCTCGACGAGATCCCCGGCGCGTACAAGGACCTGGAGTCGGTGATGGCGGAGCAGACCGACCTCGTCGAGGTGGTCGCGCACCTGCGCCAGCTGATCTGCGTGAAGGGATGAGGCCGGGATGCCGGTGAGGGCGTCCGGTCGCAGGCAGCGGCCCGCGAGCGCGCGTTCGGCGGCGGACGGCATGAAGCTGCACCGCCGCACGGTGCGCCTCGCGGGCCGTCCGCACACGGTCGTGTCGCTTCGGCCGGGGACGGCGGTGCGGTTCAGCACGAACCTGTTCCATGAGACCTGGCACGTGCTGTCGGACCGGCATGGGGCGCGGCTGCTGGGGCGTCTGCTGTGGGGGCTGTCCTACCAGTCGCGGCCGGGGACGCTGGTGGTGATCGACCGCGGGTTCATCACCACGACGCCGTTCGACGGCGATCCGGCCGACCGGATCGTGCTGGTTCCCGCGTGGGACACTCCGTTCACCGCGCGGCATGCGCGTGCACTGAAGGCGCGGCTGCCGCCGGCGTCCGCACCGGACGGCACGGTCCGCTGGCACACGCACGGCTTGGACGCGGCGCTGGCCGACCCCAAGGCCTGGCTCGGGGCGAACCGGGACCGGGACGCCCGTGTGTGCGGTCGCGTGGAGCGGCTGAACGGGCTGGTCGTGCTGCGGCCCCAGTCGCCGCACGAGATGCGGGAGTGGGCCGTCCACTGCGGGAGGCTGGACCCGCACGACCACGGCATGGACTACACCTACCTGGGCGAGGGCGCGCACTACGCGTCCGGTGAGGTGCAGGTGTTCCGGAGTTTCCGCCGGGACGTCTCGGTCGCGCGCCGGGCGCGCGCGGAGGTGCTGGACGAGCTGGACGAGCCGGTCGGCGCGGAGGTGCTGAGACCCCTGGTGTGGGATCGCGCCGAGGCGTTGAAGCGCTGACCGGCTCGTCCGCGCGGTCAGGCGGGGGTGACCGGCTCCTGGAGTTCGGTCAGCCAGTCGTCCTGGTTCTCGGGGCACTCCAGGCTGATCTCCCTGGGGTAGCCGGTCGAGCGGTAGCCGTTGGCCTCGATCCAGCGTCCGAGGGCCTGGACGGTCGGCAGCATCGCGGCGGGCGAGCCCCGGTGCAGGACCGTCGCGGCCTGTTCGACGGCGGGCAGGTCGTGGACGCGGAGGCGGCCGTCCCGCATCGGCGGCGCGGTGACCTCCACGCAGGCGTGCACGAGGACGCCGCCGTCGGGGGCGTCCTCGTAGTAGGCGACGCCGGGGCCGGACGGGGCGATGCCCGCCTTCTCCAGCAGCCGGAACAGTTCCCCGTAGAGCGGCTGGATGACGGGGGTGATGGCGTCGAAGCCGGGGGCGACCCCCGACACCTCCGCGACCCGCACGGCGGGCAGTCTCCTGACCACGATGTCCTCGTCGGGCATCTGGCCCTCCCTCTCGATCGACCGGAGTCTCGCCTCGACCTGGACGAGCCGGGCCGCGGCGGCGCTCATCGCCGCCTCCAGTTCGGCCCGCCGCAGGCGGAGCATGGCCCGCAGCTGGTCGGTGGTGACGCTGTCGTCCACGATCTCGCGGACCTGCTGCAGGGTGAACCCGAGTTCCTTGAGCGCGATGACGCGGTTGAGCCGGGTCAGTTGCCCGGCCGTGTAGTACCGGTACCCGCTGTCCGGGTCCACCCGCACGGGACGCAGGAGTCCGATGGCGTCGTAGTGGCGCAGCATCCTGACCGACACGCGGCCGTGCCGGGCGAATTCTCCGATGGTGAACATGGTGTCTCCGAGTCCATCGCCTGACACGGTGTGAGGGTCAAGCACGCTAATGATCCCGGATTCCTCCGGTCTGCTCTGTGCGACGGGCGGCCAGGGGCAGGAGGTGTTCCGCTGAGCGTCCGATCGGTCTTCGGGTGCGGTGCCTGCGGAGCGCCGCTCACGGACGCTCTGCTGCGGGTGCGGATGCCTCGTCCCGGCACGGAGCCGCCGATGCACTTCGCGTGCCCTGTGCTGATGACGGCCGGGACGTACGCGGAGGGGCCGCGGGGGTTCGTGCTGGCGCCGGGTGACGTGTCCGGGGTTCGGCTCGTTCCGGAGCGCTGCGGTGACAGCTGCCTGGGTGTCGTGCCCGGTGACGAGCCCAATCTGGTGTGCGCGTCGTGCGGTGCCGATCTGGGGGAGCGGACCGACGACTGCCAGAGCTGGCAGAGGGTCGTGCTGCTGGCGGAGGCCGTCCGGACGCGGGATGAGGGGACGGAGGAGGAGCCCTGGGAGAACCCCGACGAACGTCTCGGGCGTTTCCCGATCGACCATGAGGGCTTGCCCGACTGGTTGTGGTTCGGGCGCCTGTCGCTGGGGGCGGACGAACTGCTCGCCCGATCGCGGGGCCTGCCGCTGTACTTCGCGCCCGGCGCAGAGCCGTTCCGTGACTTCCTGTCGGGGTTGCTGGGCGGCTCGGCGGGGGCGGAACTGCTGCGCCCTCTGCCTCCGGACGGGCGGCGACCGGTGGACGGGCCGCTGGCCGTGTGCGATCTGGACGGTCCGGGGCGTCCCTTCGGGGAGCTGCCGTACGCGCGGGAGGCCGGGGTGCTCCTGCTCCGGATCGTGCCGGACGACGACCCGGAGCTGCCGCCGCCGCTGGTGCCCGTCCACCGGCATGTGTGGCGGTATCTGGCGTGGGGTGCCCGCCGGGAGGCGTGGGAGGACGACGCGCCGGCCCGGCTCGCGCCGGGGGTGGCGTTCAGCGAGGGGAGCCGGCTGCGAGCGCGGCGTCGATGGCGGCGGTGACGTCGGCCAGGACCTCCGCCCGGTTGGTCTCGTTGAAGATCTCGTGGCGGGCGCCCGGGTAGAGCTTGGAGGTGAGGGCGGTGCCGCGGATGGCCTCGATGCCGGCGCGGGTGCCCGCCACCGGGACGAGCCGGTCATCCTCCCCGTGCAGCCACAGGACGGGCAGGCCGCCGAGGGACCCGTGCCGGTTGGCGGCCTCGATCCCGGCGAGCAGGGCCCGGACGGTCGCGGGCTTGAACGGGCCGTGCCAGACGAGCGGGTCGGCGGCGTAGGCCCGGCCGACCTCGGGGTCGCGGGAGAGCGTCGCCGGGTCGATGGGCACGTCGGGGATCTCGGTGAGGTCCCGGAGGGCGGCGAGGGCGTCCCAGCGGCCGAGGACGGGCCCGGAGAGCACCAGGGCGGTGAGCTCCGCGCCGTGGAGCTGGGCGTGGCGGGTGGCGACCAGCCCGCCCATGGAGTGCCCGATCATGATCACCGGGAGGCCGGGCAGGTCCTCCCGGGCGGAGGCGACGACGGTGTGCAGGTCGGCGACCAGGTCGTCCACGTCGTCGACGAGGACCCGGTCGCCCGCCGACCGGCCGTGGCCGGCGTGGTCGGGGCCGCAGACCAGGGCGCCGTGGTCGTGCAGGGCCGCGGCGACGTGCCCGTAGCGGCCCAGGTGCTCGCCGTAGCCGTGGACGAGGACGGCGACGTAGCGGGGCGCGTCGTGCGGCCAGATGTGGGCGGTGACCGCGCCGTTCGCTCCGGCGAACTCCCACTGGCGGGCGGCGGGCATGGAACCTCCAGGGGGCGGGCGTCCGGCTGTTCCGGCCGCGGGAGGTGATGATGATCGCGTCGATACCGTCTCCCGGGGTGCGCGCGATCGTCAACCGGCGCAATAGGCTGGAGCGTCCAGACGTCGCAGTGGCAGGAAAGGGGCGCCCGTGCTGGTCGACAGCTTCGGTCGGATCGCTACGGACCTTCGGGTCTCCCTCACCGACCGCTGCAACCTGCGGTGTACGTACTGCATGCCGGCCGAGGGGCTGGAGTGGCTGCCCAAGCCCGAGATGCTGACCGACGACGAGGTGGTCCGCCTCGTCCGGATCGGGGTGGAGCGGCTCGGGATCACCGAGGTCCGGTACACCGGCGGCGAGCCGCTGCTGCGCCGGGGGCTGCCCGACCTGGTCCGCCGCACGGTGGAGCTGTCGCCGCGTCCCCAGGTGTCGCTGACGACCAACGCCATCGGGCTGGCGCGGCTCGCGGAGCCGCTGGCGGCGGCCGGGCTCGACCGGGTCAACGTGTCGCTCGACACCCTGGACCGCGGGACGTTCCGGACGCTCTCCCACCGGGACCGGCTCCCCGACGTCCTGGCGGGCCTCGCCGCCGCGCGCGACGCCGGACTGCTGCCGGTGAAGGTCAACACGGTGCTGATGCGGGGGATCAACGACCACGAGGCCGTCCCGCTGCTGCGCTGGTGCCTGGAGCAGGGGTTCCGGCTGCGGTTCATCGAGCAGATGCCGCTGGACGCGCAGCACCGCTGGAGCCGGGAGAACATGGTGACGGCGGACGAGATCCTCACCCGCCTCGGCGCGGCGTTCACGCTGACCCCGGCGGACGCGGCCGAGCGCGGCAGCGCCCCCGCGGAGCTGTTCCTGGTGGACGGCGGTCCCGCGACGGTCGGCGTGATCGGGTCGGTGACCCGCCCGTTCTGCGGGGCGTGCGACCGGGTCCGGCTGACGGCCGACGGCCAGGTCCGCAACTGCCTGTTCGCGACCGAGGAGTCCAACCTCCGCGACGCGATGCGGGCGGGGGCGTCGGACGCGGAACTCGCCGACCGCTGGCGGGCCGCGGTGGCCCGCAAGCGCGCCGGCCACGGCATCGACGACCCGTCCTTCCTCCAGCCCGCCCGCCCCATGTCCGCCATCGGCGGCTGACCCACCCCACCCCTCCTCCCACCGCTGAGACAGGACCGCTTCGCGTCCCGCGGCCGGAAGGCTGGGGGCGGCGCCCAGCCGGTCCGGAATATCCCGAAAAACGGCGGTTTCCGTTTCGTGTCCCGTCTTCGGCAGCGGGGCCAGAGTCAGCGCTGACGGGCCTGGGCCAGTTCTGCACGGGTGTGGATCCGGTTGCGCCGCTTCGCGGCACGCAGGAACAGCACGGTGGGGACGATGCACACCAGGATGGCGAAGATGCTGGCTTCGGGGCCGAAGTCGCCGCCGGTCAACGCCTGCGGGCCGCTGACGGAGGCGTCCAGCAGGCCGCCGGCGCCGGTTCCGGAGCCGGAGACGCTGGTACCGAAGATGCCCTGCTCGGCCACGTTCCAGGCCAGGTGCAGGCCGATCGGCAACCACAGCGAGCGGGTGGCGGCATAGACCGCGCCGAACATCAGCCCGGCCTCAACGGCGATGGCCAGCGCGCCCCAGATCGTCGCGTCCTTGTTGACCAGGTGCAGGCCGCCGAAGGCCAGGGCGGAGACGGCCAGCGCACCCCAGGTCCCGGTCTTCTCCTCCAGGACCCGGAACAGCGCGCCGCGAAAGGCCAGCTCCTCGGTGACCGCGACACCGGTCATCACGCCCAGCGTGGTCAGCGCGCCGCCGAACGAGCCCCAGCCGTGCACGTGGTAGCCGCCGACCATCGCGACCAGCGCGATGGTGACGGTGAAGAGGCCGAGACCGAGGGTGACGCCCCGGCCCAGTCCTTGTCGCGCTTCGGCGAGGGCCAGTTCTTGGGGCGTGCGGCCCTCCAGGTAGCGCACCAGCCCCGCATAGGCCGCCAGGGCGAGCCCGCCGCAGACCACTCCGGCGATGAGAGCGGTCAGCGGGGTGGCGTCAGCGGCTCCGTTGACCGCAGTGATGATCGACTCCACGACGATCATCAGCGCGAACAGCACCGGCAGACGAACCCAGGCCGCCCTGGCCCACCGCGCGGGGCGCCCGGTGTCCTCATCGATCGAGCCGGTCGGATGGGCGCGGGGCGCCCGGTGTCCTCATCGATCGAGCCGGTCGGATGGGCATCGTCCCCGGCTGGCTGCGCGGGTGACTGCTGGGGGGTGGACGTCATGGCTTCCTCCTCAAGGAATCCGTCCGCAGCGGACGGCTTCCGCGTTCGGTGCCGAAAAGCTACGGGCGGCGGCCACTGCGAGTAGTCACCAGTGAGCGAGCATTCGCTGCTTGCCCGGGTCCCCTGAGCGAGCTACCCGCTGTCCTCTGCTGGGAGGACGCCACGGCCGGTACCGGGCGTTAAGGTCACCGTGCGGGTCGTCTGGCAGCGCGATCGGCGGACGCCGTGGTGCGGGGGCCGGACGGGCGTCTCGGACGGGAGCGAGCCGCCGACCGCCTACCGTTCCTCCCGCCTCTCAGCGTTGTGCCTACCGGATCGTGGGTGATGATGGAAGACCGGGCAGCCGCCGTGGCCGGGACGGAGCCGCGCACGCGAGACGGCGCCTTCGCGCGAGCGGGCCTGGGGGCCGCCGCGATCCTTCGGCTGCGTTCGCTGTCGGGCTGGTGGAGATCACGCTCTACCGCCACCAGGGACGGGGAGTTCGCGCTCGTCTTCGCGCTCCTGTCGTTCACGGCGCCGCTGTCGAAGATCGGAGCGCAGTTCGGAGACCTTCCCACCCACGGCACCTCTGCCGCGAGCGTGCTGCTGACCCTGGGGATGACACTGCCGATGGCGGTGCGCACCCGCTGGCCGGCCGCCTGCCTGGCGCTGGCGGGGACCTGCTTCGCGGTGCACGCGTTGCTGGGCTGCCCGCCGACCTTCGGCAGTCTGGGGCTGTACATCGCGCTGTACTCCGCGGGTGCCCACCAGAACCGCCTCCGGCGGGTCATGGTGGCGGCGGTGGCGGCCGGGTACCTGGTCTTCGCCATCGCCCTTCATGAAATGGGCTCGCCTGACGGCCTGGTCGACCACCTGCTCTTCTCGATGGTCCTGGCGGTGGCGTTCGGGCTGGGGGTCCTGGTCCGCGAGCGGCGGGTGCGTGAGGCCGAGCGCCGGCGCCTGTCCGCCCGGGCGGCGATCGCCGCGGAACGCAGCCGCCTGGCCCGGGAACTGCACGACGTGGTGACGCACCATGTGACCGCGATGGTGGTGCAGTCGGGAGCGGCGCAGTACCTCACCGACTCGCCCGAGAAGGTCTCTGAAGCCCTCGGCGCGATCAACGGCACCGGCCGGCGCGCGCTCGCCGAACTCCGGTTCCTGCTGGGCGTGCTGGAGGCGACCGGCGAGTCGGCGGCCCGGGACCGGACACCGACACCGGGCCGGGTGCCTGATCTGGTGGAGCAGACACGAGCGGGCGGCCAGCCGGTCGATCTGGTCGAGGACGGGGAGCAGGACCCCATGGCCATCGGCGCCCGGCTGACGGCGTATCGCGTTGTGCAGGAATCGCTGACCAACGCCGTGAAGCACGCCGCCGGCCAGAGCACGCTGGTGCGGCTCGCGCACACCCCCGGCTGGACCGACGTTGAGGTCACCACCGCTGGGACGTCCGGCGGCGCGCCCGCGTCCCCCGTCCTCGGCGACGGCGGTGCGCACATCTCGGGAGGCCGGGGCCTGACCGGGCTGCGAGAACGGGTGGAGATGCTGGGCGGCGAGTTCACGGCCGGGCCCAGCCCGGAGGGCGGGTTCCGCGTGCACGCGCGCATCCCCGCGGGAGGTGCCGCGTGAGCATTCCGCAGGCTGCGATCAGGGTCCTGGTGTGCGAGGACCAGGCCCTGGTACGCGCCGGCTTCGTCACGATCCTGTCCGCCCAGCCCGACATGGAGGTCGTGGGCGAGGCCGCGGACGGCCGGGCGGCGGTCCGCGCGGTCGAGGAACTGCGGCCGGACGTCGTCGTCATGGACATCCGCATGCCCCGGCTCGACGGAATCGAGGCCACCCGCCGCCTGGCGGGCCCCGAGGCCGACGACCCGGTGAAGATCCTGGTCGTCACGACCTTCAACGTCGACGAGTACGTCTACGAGGCCCTGCGCGCCGGCGCCAGCGGCTTCATGCTGAAGGACGCCTCACCGCCCGAACTGGTCAACGCCGTGCGTACCGTCGCGCGCGGCGAGTCCCTTCTGGCGCCCGTCGTCACCCGCGCCCTGATCGGCCGCTTCGCCGAACACCTACGCCCCTCCCGAGCCCTCGCCGCGCCCGAGCGTGAGCGCCTCAAAGTCCTCACCCCGCGCGAGTACGAGGTCCTTCTTCTCATCAGCGAAGGCATGTCGAACGCCGAGATAGCCACCGAGCTGGTCATCGGGCACGAGACGGTGAAGACCTACGTCTCCCGTGTCCTCACCAAGCTGGGCCTCCGCGACCGCGTCCAGGCGGTGGTCCTGGCATATCGGGCGGGTGTGGCCGGCAACGGAGATCGACTCTGACGGCTCCGAAAAGGCGGCGGGCCCCCTACTCGGGGTGACCACCTCGCTCACGCCCCGTTCTCCTGGTCTTGCAAGCTCGTGTCGTCGGTCGCGGCGGCGTGTTCGGCCGGTGCGGTGAGCTGCCTGGTGGCGTCCAGGGTCTCCCGGATGTGTTGGGCGAAGGCGTGCTGGTCGGGGTCGTCGATCCAGCGCGCGAAGGCGACCTTGAAGGCGGCGATCCCGATTTCGGCCGTGAGTGCCGCCGTGGCGGAATCCAGACCGCGTTCCTGAAGCGCGCGGTCGAGGCTGGAGCCGAGTGAGGCCAGTTTGGCCAGTTCACGTTCCTGCAGTTCGGGATTGGCGGCGATGACGGCCTGGCGCTGCCGTACCAGCTCCGCGCGTTCTTCGAAGACGGGAGCGGCTTCGGTCAATACGTGAGCGATCACCTCCAGCGGCGCCAGGGGGGCGGCGGCGGTGGCCGTGGCGCGCGCGAGGACGTCGGCCAGGGCGTTGGACTGGAAGAGGACTTCCCGTTTGTCGACGAAGTGCCGGTAGAAGGTGCGTTCGGTGACCTCGGCCCGGGCGGCGATCTCCGCCACGGTGGTGGCGTCGAAGCCCTTGTCGGTGTAGAGCTCCAGCGCCGCCCTCTCCAGGCGGCCCCGTGCGTCGGGTTTCCATCGGCCCATGCCCCGATCCTACACAGCGAAGACAGAATCTGACATCAAAGTGATGACAGAGGCTGACATGCCTGCTACCGTGATGTCACGAACTGACATCACGGCTCTCCGCCCCTGGCGGGGAGCCCTTGGCTGAAAGGCACCACCATGCGCGTCTTCGTCACCGGAGCCTCCGGACATCTCGGCTCCGCCGTCGTCCCCGAACTCCTCGAAGCGGGGCACCAGGTCGTCGGGCTGGCCCGTTCGGACACGTCCGCCGCCGCGTTGACGGCTGCCGGCGCTCGGGTGCACCGAGGCGACCTCGACGATCCCGACGGCCTCGCCGCGGCCGCCGCTGCGGCTGACGGGGTCGTCCACCTGGCCTTCAAGCACGACGCCATGTTCGCCGGCGACTTCGCCGGCGCCGTCGCAGCGGATCTGCGCGCCCTCGACGCGCTCGGGGACGCGCTCGCCGGCACCGGCAAGCCGTTGGTGGCCACCTCGGGAACCGTGCTGTTCGCCTCTGCGGGACTGCGGGGCGCCCTCACCGAGACCGACGTGCTCGACGCGGGACCGCGGATCGAGGCCGAGAACGCGGTGGTCGCACTCGCCGAGCGCGGCGTCCGGTCGTCCGTCGTCCGGCTCACCCCGACCGTGCACAGCTCGCTCGACCACAACGGCTTCATCCCGACCTTCATCTCCATCGCCCGCTCCAAGGGCGTCTCGGCTTACGTCGGCGACGGGGCCAACCGCTGGCCCGCCGTGCACACGCTCGACGCGGCACGCCTGTACCGGCTGGCGCTGGAGTCCGCGCCGGCGGGGTCACGGCTGCACGCCGTCGGCGACGAAGGGGTCCCCTTCCGCAAGATCGCCGAGGGCATCGGCCACGGGCTGAACCTGCCCGTGGTCGGCATCGCGCCGGCCGAGGCCGACGCCCACTTCGGCTTCCTGAGCGCGCACGCCCAGGCCGACAACCCGGCCTCCAGCACGCTGACCCGCGACCTCCTGGGCTGGACGCCCGTCCAGCCCGGCCTCGTCGACGACCTCGGCCAGGGCCACTACTTCGACACCGACACCACCGCCGCACGCTGAGCCCGCCCCCTCCCCGTCCCGGTCCGCCCGCCAGACGGCTCGGGCGGAACCGCTCCGCACGACTGCCGTGCAGCCGATCGACGCGGCCCGCGCAAGCTGATCCCGCCTTCCTTGGAACGGCCGGGCCAGACGTTCAATGGTGGCCGAGGCGCCTGGCCTTGGCCGGCCCGCCGCCTGGACGAGGGAGCGGAATTCCCAGTGAGCACCAGCACACGGCCGGGATCAGCGCGGCCGGCGCCGAAACGGCGGCGGGAGCGGTGCGGGCCGTCCAACAAGATGAGGCCGGTGTGTGGCCGGGTCGTGACGGATTACGTTGCAGAAGCGCTCGGAGGCGGCGTCCTGTCCAGCGCGATGCCGGATGGCGGCGTGCCTGGACGGCGAGGAGAACCGGCTGCGTGGCTGGTGGCGTTGCGGGGCTCGCCAGTCGCGTTGATCAGGGGGTGCGCCAGAGTTCCGGATCCATGATCACCCAGGTGTTCTGCCGGGAGTGATCCCGATATGGTCACCCGGATGGAATCCGAGCATCCCCTGGTCCGCGACATCTTTCCGGATCTTGTCGCTGAGCTGGCGACTCTGCTGGAGGACGGAGGCGAACATGGGCTGGCCGTTCGCGTGCAAGACCTTCGCCTGGTCGCGGAGTGTGGCTGCGGTGACGACTTCTGTCAGAGTTTCTATACCGAGGACCACCCTCCGGGGCAGCCCTATGGTCCAGGTCACCGATGCATCCCCCTGCTTCCCGCAAGAGGGGTGCTCGTCCTCGACGTCGTCGACGAGCGGATCATGTACGTCGAGGTGACCAACCGGCCCCCGTTGGACGACCGTCGTCGAGCTGAACCGGCTCAGCCATAGCCGTTGGCGTTCTGTGGGAGTCACGGTGTGATGGCCGGACGCCAACTGCTCCAGGGGGCGGCCGAGCGGGCTGATTTCGGGTCAGGCGCCGGGGCATCAAGGCGACCGCGGCCCAGGTGCCCCGAGTAGGCCGGATCGCCGCACGCCAGGGTGACCCGGGGTTGCAGCACCCGGCCGGTCACGACCGCGACGGCCGCCGGGCAGCATCCGGCGCGCAGCCGGAATCGTTCGCGCAGCCGGAATCGTTCGCGCAGGTGGTCACGGAGCACGGCGGTCACGGAGTACGGCGGTCACACCGCGCCGGTCCAGCGCGCGGAAGGCCGTAGACGGTGCGCCAGGGGGTTATCTGGAATCAGAGCCGAGGTGTCAAGCTGCCGGGTCGTGCTCCAACCATCCGGGAAGGGGTTCGCGGGCGTCGAGCCACTCGGACGGGATGCCGTCGATCCCGGTCCGTGCGGCGATGATGCCGCCGACGATCGCGGCAGTGGTGTCCATGTCGCCGCCGACCATGACGCAGGCCCGAACCCCGGCCAGGAAGTCGTCCAGGTGTCGGCTGGCTGCCCAGAGCGCGAACGGCACGGTGTCCTGGGCGGTGATCCTCGATCCGTTGCCCAGGGCCTGTGCTGCTCGTTCAGGTGTTGCCTTCCCCAGGCTGCGGGCGCGCTGGAGTCCCCGTCGGACGTGAGTCCCCGGGACGTGATCGAGTGCTGCCTCGATCATGGTCTCAGCGGTGCCGGTGGCGGCGAGGGAGGCGGCGACGGCGACGGCGACCGCGCCCGCGATCCCTTCGATGTGGGTGTGGGTGATCTCGGCTTGGAGGGTGGCCTCGGCGGCGGCGTGCGCCGGGTCGCCGGTGTAGTAGGCGCCCAGCGGGGCGACGCGCATGGCGGCGCCGTTGCCGAAGGAGCCGTTGCCGCCGAAAGACTCGACGGAGGCGACCCGCCACGGGTGTCCCTCGCGGATGCGTTCGAGGAGTTCCAGGGCTCCGGCGCCGTAGCGGCGGCCGGTGTCCATGCGGGTGGCGAAGGAAGTGGCGAGAGCGTCCTGGTCGATGCGTCCGTGACGGTGCAGGCAGGCGACGACCGAGCAGGCCATCTCGGTGTCATCGCTCCACCCCCACGGTGGCGAGGGGGCGTCCAAGGCGGTGAGATGGCGGTTGGTGTGCAGGAAGAACTGGTCACCGAACGCGTCGCCGACCGACAATCCCGCCAGGGAAGCGTGCATCAGCGCGGCCGCGCGTTCAAGGGGCCGCGCAAGGCCGCGATGGTCATCGTCCATGGCACCGGTCCCCGGTGTGCGTGCGGTGTCTACCTCTGTCGCGGCAGCCTATACGGAGTCGAGATCTTCAGGTTTGCTCCGTCCCGGCCGACTTCACCAAGATGATCGGTAGGAGGGTTGCGCTCGATGGCCCGCCGAAGGGGCGTCGGACCTGCTGGGGGCTGGATGTCGGCGAGCATGCGGTGCAGATCCTCCTCGGCCTCCAGCAGTCGGGCCTCGGAGAAGTCCTCGGGGGTGTGGAAGTCGCACTTGGCACAGGCCAGATGATGGAGTGCCTGGAGGAGTCGCCGCACGGGCACCCGTTTCTCCCCTGAGCGTCCATTTCCGCTCTGAGCAGGCACGACTACAGTCGGCAACTGTTCCCCTCCGATATTCGGTGGAGTGGTCGCAGTGCTTCTCACCTGTGCCCGGGTCGGCTTCGGCGCGATCGCACGCATCCACGAGGACGCTCTACGCGGGCTCGGCGTGCGGACGGTCGCGGTGATCGAGACCGACCCCGCCCGCCATGACGCCGTCCGCGGAGCGGGGCTGACCCCGGTGGCCGAGTATGCCGAGGCCGCGGCGATGCGCCCCGACTTCTGGGACATCTGCACACCGACCGGATGCCACGCCGAGGTTCTCCAGGAGATCAGCGGTTGCGCCCCGGAGGCGCCGGTGGTCATCGAGAAACCGATCTGCGACCACGCCGACCTGGTCAAGCTTCGTTCCACCCTGGAACGGCACCGGGGCCCGATCGTGGTGAACGAGAACTACTCGTCCTCCGCCGTGACCGCGGCGGTGATCGAGCACGTGATGCGGAGGGGGCTGACCCCCACCAAGGTCGTCGTGGAGATGACCAAGAACCGCGGGCGCGACTATCTCGCCGGCCGGTTCATCGACCCCGCGCTCGGAGCCTTCGGATACGAGGGCACCCATCTCATCGCGGCGGTGGCCGCCCTCGGCGACGCCCGCGGGCAGGACTACCTGGACGGAACCATCGACGACATCGACGTGGACAACGTGGCGCTGACCGGCGCGGACGGCTCGGTGCTGGACGGAAGCCGGTGGGACACCGACCACGCCGAGGGGCGGGTCGGCCTGTCCCACCAGGGCGGCGCCTTCGTCGGCTACCGGACACCGAGCGGATGCGAAGTCGAGCTCTACACCTCGTTGTCGGGCATCGTCGGCTACCCCTGCCCCCCGTACGCCCCCGCGGCCGCGCGCATCGAGCAGTCCGACGCCGTCACCCGCTACCGGATCTTCCGCGTCGACGGCACGGCCCCCGACGGTGTCGCCCACCAGATCGTGGGCTTCTACGAGCCGCTGCCCGGCCTGGACCGCGGGCAGGGCGCGCTGGCGGTCTACCGCGAATGGGAACTGGCCGAACACATCGCGCCGGTCGATGACGACACCATGACCCGGCACTTCCGCCGGACCCTGGACCACATCGCCGGGAGGGGCCCCAACCCCTTCCCGCCGGAGCGGGCCCTGCGCGCGCTGGGTCTGCTGCACCGATGGGCGACGGCCGCCAAGAGCGAGCCCGGTGACGACTCCGACGAGGTCCTCGGGCGGAGCGACACCGCCGCGACACGCGCCCGCGAATGCGCCCGGTTCCGTGTCCCCGCCGACGTCCCCGTCCAGCGCCCCGGCCTGCAAGGAGCCCGACCGTGACCACCCCCGCCCGCGACACGGCGGTCAGTACCGCGATGCGCACCACGACAGGGCTGCCCGCCGGGATCGGCCTTTCGCAGGTCCAGGTCTACTCCAGCCAGGCCCCCGACGGCCAGTGCGGCGGCACCCCGCACCTGCACCTGACCTGCACCGAACTGTACTTCACCCTGCGCGGCCGCGGCGCGGCCGAGTTCCTCACCAGCCGGGGCCCCGAGCGCGTGCCCCTCGAGCCCGGCGTCGCGGTCCAGTTCACCCCCGGCACCGTGCACCGCCTGGTCAACAGCGACGACCCGCTGCAGGTCCTGGTCATCATGGAGAACGGCCGCCTCAACGAAGAGGGCGACGTCGTGTTCGCCTTCCCCGACACCGACCTGGCCGACCCCGGCACCTACGCCTCCCTCGCCGACACCGGCCCCATCGACGCCCCCGACCTGGCAGCCGTGACCCGCCGCCGCGACCGCGCCGTCACCGGCTTCGTCCAACGCACCCGGGCCTGGCACGAGGACCCGGCCGGAGGCCGCGCCCAACTGGACCTGCTCCACCAGCGCGCCGCCGCCCTCGTCCGCGACCGCGCCGCCCGCTGGCCCACCGTCATCGCCCAAGGCCCAGAGGTGGCACTGCGACAACTGTCGCAAAGGGCCGCCGCAGCACAAGCAGGCGACCCCACACATCTGGCCGAGGGCCGGGTCACCGTCCTGCCCCGCTTCGACGCCCAGGCCCTCACTCCCAAAATGTGTGGATCCCTCTGGTCGTACGCCGTCCCGCGATAGCGCCCCCTCGGGCGGGCGGCTCCACACCTTGCACCGGAACCGGAGCCCGTTGACGGCCCCGGCCGGGGCGACCGGCCGACGTCGGCGCACCGGCCTGACGGTGAGCCTCGAACACATCCGGTTGGAGGACGTCAGTCGCGAGGCCGACGTC
The DNA here is from genome assembly GCF_003428695.1 of Actinomadura logoneensis. Lineage (GTDB taxonomy): Bacteria > Actinomycetota > Actinomycetes > Streptosporangiales > Streptosporangiaceae > Spirillospora > Spirillospora logoneensis. The sequence goes on along the minus strand of NZ_QURH01000252.1, from coordinate 9,442 downwards.
GCCCCCGCCGCCGTCTACCGTCGCCGGTCGTACAAGGACCTGTTCTCAGCGACCTGCTCAGGGAACTGGCCGAGATCGCGCCCACGACGATCGGCGCGGACGGCACGGTGCGCGACAAGGTGCAGGCCTCCCTCGGCGCGGCGGAGCGAACCCTGATCAGCGACATCGCCAGGTCCTACGAGCGGCTCGCGGCCATGTTCGGGCTTCGCCTCCGGCCTGGGCTCGGTATGGGATACGACGATCGGCCCGCCCAGGTCAGCGCGACCATGCGCGGCTTCGTCCTCACCGCGCTGTCGCTGCCGCCGCTGGGCGAACGGCGCGTCCGCCCGGGCGTGCTCGGCGCGTCCGAGACCACCGAGTGGTCGCCGCCCGCCCTGGCCATCGCGGCGACCGTCCTCTCACTGCTGGAGCCGGACCCCAGGGTGACCTGGGACGACGGGCGGCTCGCGGCCGTTCGCGCCGAGATCCGGGCAGTCTGAGTCAGTGCGTCCGGGCGGTCCCGCGCGGCTCGCAGATCGGGACCGCCGCCCCGGATCCGATCAGGGCCCCTACGGCAGCCTTCAGCCAGCAGAAGACTGGACCACGCACGCTCACATCCTGATATCCGACCGCGCGGCGATGGTGAGCAGTTCGTACGCGTACGGCGTCCGCTGGCCGAAGAACAGCAGCAGCACCGTGCCCGCCAGGACCAGGAGTGTTCCGGCGATCGGGAAGGCCCGGTAACGCGCCAGGCGGTGGATCGTACGGCCGCGCCCATGACGAAGATCAAGGGATGGCCGACCCACAGTACGGGTTGCCGAACAGGCGCAACGGCAGCAGCGGCTCGGCTGCCCGGCGCTCGATCCGCAGGGGTCTTCGGCTGCTGAGCCGTTAGGGGCGGCCGGTGCGGTGGACGCCCACGCGGGCTACGCGCCGCAGGTCGGGGTGGTGGGGAGGTTTCCGGTGATGAGGTAGTCGGCCTGGGCGGCTCGGGCGCAGGCGGAGTTGAAGAAGGTGGTGTGGCCGGCGACGTCGGCCACGAGCAGGCCGCTGTTGGGGATCTCGCGGTGCACGCCCTGCGCCCAGACCAGCGGGGTGGCCGGGTCGTACCGGGTGCTGGTGACCAGGATCGGCGGCGTCCCGGGGATCCGCTGCGGGGCCCACGGGTCGGACGCAGGGAGGGGCCAGGACGCGCACAGGTCGGTCATCATCCACGCCTCGGACGCGCCGCCGGTGTGCGGGGAGATCGCGCGGGCGTGCGCGAGGCGGGCCGCGGCGTCGGCGTAGCCGCGCAGCTGCGGCGGGAAGCTCTGGCAGCTGATCGCGGCGTAGGCGTCCTGCGGCTGGCCGATCGCGGAGTTGTCGGCGAGGACGGACGCGTCGCCCGCTTGTGCGCGCGCGATGCCGTCGCCCAGTGTCGTCCAGGTCGAGGGGAACAGGACGGACGAGCTCGCGGTCAGCAGATTCGGCAGGACGAGCTGGATCGCCTGGTCGTCCACCGTCGTCGCGCCGCCCTGGGCGTTCGGCGCGGGGATCGGCGTGCGGGCGGCGCGGGCGACGAGGTCGTCCCAGACCTTGACGACGTTCTGGCCGTGCAGCGCGCACGACGTGGACGCCGAGCACCACGAGGCGAACCGTCCGAACACGTCGGACAGCGACGACGCCTGCTGGTAGAGGAAGTCGCGCGGGCCGACGGCGTGGTCGATCGCGCCGTCCAGCACCATCGTCCTGATGCGGTGCGGGTACAGGCGGGCGAAGGTCTGGCCGAGGTAGGTCCCGTAGGAAAGGCCCAGGTAGCTGACCTTCTTCTCGCCGAGCGCGACACGGATCGCGTCCATGTCGCGGGCCGCGCTGACGGTGTCGACGTGGGCCACCAGATCGGGTGGGGAGTTCTTGACGCAGGACGTTCCGTAGGCCGCGCTCTGCCGCTGGATCGCCGCGAACTGGGCGGGGGAGTTCGGGAAGGCGGGCACCTGGGCGGACAGGCCCGGCCCGCCGCACGTCACGGCGGTGCTCGTGCCGATGCCGCGCGGGTCGAAGCCGATGATGTCGAAGCGGTTCTGCAGGGAGGTGGGCACCAGGTTCCGCCCGCCCGCTGCGACGATCTCGGCGCCCGCCCCGCCGGGCCCGCCGAAGTTCATCAGCAGGGATCCGATCCGGTGCTTCTGGTCGAGCGCGGGTAGCCGGGACAGGCTTAGGGTGATGGTGCGTCCGTGTCGGTCGTCCCAGGACAGCGGCACCTTGATGTCCGCACATTGTGCACCGGAGCCCGGTCCGGCGTGGAAGCAGGGGCTCCAGGACGTCGCGGACGTGGCGGGCGGTGCGGCGAGGGCGGACGGCGATGGCGAGGTGGCGGTCGCGACACCGGCAAGTGTCGCGACGGCGAGTGTGAGCAGTCGTGATCTCCTCATGCGGGGGACGCTACAGAGCCCGCCCCTTCCTGCTCATCCGTCCCAGGACGTACGAAGGATCAGCAGCAGGGAGGATGCGCCCGGGAGCTGTGCGGCGCTGACCAGGGACGGGAACCGGTCAGGATCTCGACCGGTCGAAGAGGGGACCGCACGGTGCGTCGGGACGGGACCGCACGGTGCATCGGGACGCGGCCCAGGTGGTTGCGCCACCCGGCCGGCACCGGCGGCCACACCAGGCTGACCACCGCGCCCACCGCCATCAACAGCGGCATCGCGATCCCGGTCGTCCCGCCGCCGGTGTCCGGGATCGTCATCGAGACCGCACCCGGTCGCGACAGGTGCGGTCACGGTGGTCGGGTTGCGGACCGGGCCGGTGGTCAGGGGGCCGGAAAGCGCGACTTACTCATCTTCCTCTTTCGGGACGCTGGGTGAGGCGTCGGCTCGCCCGGCCTTCCAGGCATAGGTCGACGTCACGGCGACTGATGTCAACACGGCCAAGGCCGCGATGAAGACAGGAAAAGTGGGCATTGTGATGTCAATGCGACCAGGCAGTTCTCCCCGGTAAAGGCAGTGGACGGCGTCATAGTTGGCACGGGCCCCGTAGCCCTCCTGAAAGTACGCGCCCATGCTGTCACAGTTGCGGACTGAGTAGGGCCATTGCATCGCAATTGCAAAAAGTGCGATGGCCTGGATTGTGATTGCGGCATAAATCAGCCCTCTGAAATGGGTTCCGGGGTTGCCGCCGCCTTGTTTCATCGCTCTGGCTCCGCATGATGGCTTACGCTTACATTGAGTAATTATGTCCAAGCTTGCAGCGGAGGCAAGTGTTGTCTTCGACCTCACCTGGCCACCTCCCTGCCTTAGTGGGCATCTTGAGGATGACCACCGAAGTTGCCGCCTACTTGTGGCACGGTCACCTGGTGCGCTCTCGATGGATTTGAACTCCAGTTTTCTGGCTCGACCGATTGTGTCGCCCGTATGTGTGCCATTGAATTTGTGAGTCGCTGGTTTGTCGAGGTAATCACGCTGGGGACCAGCGTGGCGCGGCGCGCCTTCCCGGGCGCAGTCCCCGTCTTGGAGACACAGGGCTGCGCCGAGTCCAGCGCGGGCCGGGGCATGCTCTCCGATCTGCGGCTAGCAAGGTCCTGGCTGGCCGGGCCCGTTCTGGAACGGGGGCTGCCTCGGTGCGGTGGGAGGCAGGGGCCGCGCGGTGGACGGTGCGGGGTGGGCGGTGGGCGGCGGCGCCGTTGTCCGTCGGGCGTGCGACGATGGCGGGGTGACGGACGAGCCGCTGGACACCCGTGTCGAGATCACCGTCCCACCGGAGGAGGAGGTCGGCGCGTTCGCCGGCTTCGCCTCGGTGTGGCGGGCCCGGGACAGCTTCGTCCTGGACTTCGCCACCGAGGTGAGCCCGCCCGAGGTCGCCGAGGACCGGGCGACCGGGGAGCGGTACGTGCACGTGCCCGCCCGTGTCGTCGCGCGGGTGCGGATCCCGCCCGGCCAGGTGTGGGACCTGATGCGCGCGCTGGAGCAGAACCTCAGCGCCTACGAACGCGAGAGCGGCGCCGGCGCCCATGGCGAATGACGCCGTGGGCGGTGGGCCTGCCGGGGCGGACGGCTTCGACGCGGTCCTGCTGGCGGGCGGGCGGGCGCGCAGGCTCGGAGGCGCGAACAAGCCCGCGATGAGGGTCGGCGGGACGCCGCTGCTCGTGCTGACGGCGGGCGCGGTCGAGGCCGCCGGACGCGTTGTGGTCGTCGGCCCGCCGCATCCGGACCTCCCGGACGCGACCTACGTCCGCGAGGACCCGCCCGGCTCGGGACCGGTCCCGGCGCTGCGCGCGGGGCTCGCCGAGGTCGGCGCGCCCTGGACCGTCCTGCTGGCCGCCGACCTGCCGTTCCTGCGCGCCGGGCACGTCGCCGCGCTGCTGCGGGCGGCGCGGCGGGCCGGTGCGGACGGGGCGCTGTTCGAGGACGACGAGGGCCGCGCCCAGTGGCTCACCGGAGTGTGGCGGACGGCCAGCCTCCGGCGTGCGCTCGACGGGTATTCGGGGGCGCGTCTGCGGGACGTCCTCGGAGGGCTGGAGCCGGTCGCGGTCCGGGACGCGGGGGACCGGCCGCCGTGGTTCGACTGCGACACCCCGGAGGCGCTGGCCGAGGCGGACCGGGCGGTGTCCGGCGGGCGTGACACGGCGTCCCGCCCGTTCGATGCGGCGTCCCGCCCGTTCGATGCGGTGTCCCGCCCGTTCGATGCGGTGTCCCGCCCGTCCGCTGGGGCGTCCGGCCCGTACGATCGGTCCCTGGATCCGGTGAAGGGGGAGACGACGGTGCTGGAAGAGTGGATCGAGGCGGTGTGCCTGGAGCTGGGCATCGACCGCGCCGACCTGGACCGCGACCTGGTGCTGGACCTGGCGCGGGACGTCGCGCACGGGGTGGCCCGTCCCGGCGCGCCGCTGACCGCCTACCTGCTGGGCCTGGCCGTGGGGCGCGGGACGCCCGCGCGGGACGCGTCCGCGCGGATCACCGAGATGGCCCTGTCCTGGAAGGGCGACGGGACCCGGTAGGGCGGCGGGTCAGCCGTCGGTCGGGGACAGCTCCGACATCGGGACGACGTCCTTGAGGAAGTCGCGGCGGTCCAGGAACGACGAGAGGCCGTCGCGGTGCTCGTCGCAGGCCAGCCAGACCTTACGCCGCTCCGGCGTGTGGATCTTCGGGTTGTTCCAGCGCAGCGCCCAGACGGCGGGGGCCCGGCAGCCCTTGGCCGAGCAGAGCGGCTCGGCGTCCTCGGGGCGGTCGGAAGGGGATTCGGTCACCGCCCCAGGGTAGTCAACCCGCCCGGCGCCTCCGCTTCCCGGCCCGCCCGTGCGCGGACGGCCCGTCCGGGCGCCCGGAGGGGCGTCCCGGCGGCGGTGGGCTAAAGCGGCGGGCAAGAGCGGGGGCGGGTACGGTCGCGGACGGCGCGTACGGTGTTTGCCCGCTCCCGGGACGGTGAAGATCCCGTCCTGTGACGAGCGAGACGGCCGCGCCCCAGCCGTGCGCCCACCCGTGGCGTGCGCTGTCGGTGTGCCTGGTCGCCGCCTTCATGACCCTGCTGGACGTCAGCATCGTCAACGTGGCGCTCCCGTCCATCAAGACCGCGCTGCACGCCTCCGAGGGCGGCCTGCAGTGGATCCTGTCCGGTTACGCGCTCACCTTCGGCCTGGTCCTGGTCGCGTCCGGCCGGATCGGGGACGCACGCAGCAGGCGCGCGACGTTCATGGCCGGGCTGGCGCTGTTCGTCCTGGCCAGCGCCGCGTGCGGACTCGCGCCGACGATGCTCTGGCTGGTGATCGCGCGGCTCGTCCAGGGCGTCGCGGGCGGTGTGCTGAACCCGCAGGTCGCGGGCCTGATCCAGCAGCTGTTCCAGGGCGCGGACCGGGGCCGGGCGTTCGGCGCGCTGGGCGCGGTCATCGGGATCGCGACGGCGGTCGGGCCGGTGCTCGGCGGCGTGCTGATCCAGGTCGCCGGGAACGAGACCGGCTGGCGCTGGATCTTCCTCATCAACATCCCGATCGGCCTGGTCGCGCTGGTGCTGGCTCGGCGGCTGCTGCCCGCCCCGGTCTACGGCGAGAGCCAGGGCCTCGACCCGGTCGGCGTGCTGCTGCTCGGCGCGGCGGTCGTCGCGATCATGCTGCCGTTCCTGCAGGAGCGGACCTGGCACGGGCAGGCCAAGTGGCTGCTGGTGCTCGCCGGGCTGGTGCTGCTCGCCGTCTTCGTCGCGTGGGAGCGGCACACCGACGCGCCGATGGTGAACCTCGCGCTGTTCCGGCTGCGGTCGTACTCGCTCGGGGCCGGGATCGCGCTGCTGTACTTCGCAGGCTTCACCTCGATCTTCTTCATCTTCACGCTCTACCTGCAGAACGGCCTCGGCTACAGCGCGCTCGGCGCGGGCCTGGCGATCACGCCGTTCGCGCTCGGGTCGGGCGTCGCGTCGGCGGCGGGCGGACGCGCCGTGGCGCGGCTCGGACGTCCGCTGGTGTGCGGGGGGCTGGCGCTCGTCCTGCTGGGGCTGGTTCTGACCTGGATCGCGGTGGAGGTGCACCCGGGCGGCGGAGCGGCGTGGTGGACGGCGCTCCCGCTGCTGGTCGCGGGCGTGGGCAGCGGCCTGGTGATCTCGCCGAACCAGACGATCACGCTGTCGGAGGTGCCGTTCCAGCAGGGCGGCAGCGCCGCGGGCGTGCTCCAGACGGGCCAGCGGGTCGGCACGGCGGTCGGCATCGCCGCCGTCGGTTCGGTGTTCTTCGCGGCCGTCGCGGGGAGCCGGGGCGACTGGGCGTCCGCGTTCCGGCACGGCCTGTTCGTCGTGTTCGGGTTCGTCGTGGCGGCGTTCGCGCTGAGCCTGCTCGACCTGTTCGGCCACGGCGGCAAGCCGGACGTCCGCCACCACGCATGACCCCCGCGGCCGGACGGTACGTCCGGCCGCGGACGCGGCCCGCCCGCCTCAGCGGCGGGAGCGGACCCGCAGGGCGCGCAGGACGCCGGCGGTGAGCAGCGCACCGGCGGCGGCCACCCCCGCGACGGCGAGGTTCTGCTTCCTGAGCCGCGCCGGGATCTCCGCGTACGGCATGGTCGTGAACGACACCAGCTCGTACCGGGACACGTACCGCCCGGCGAGCCGCCGCTCCAGCGCGTGCACGGCCGCCTGCCTGGCCCGGAACACCGGGGAGGCCACCCGGTCGCGCATCTCCACGAAGTTGTCCAGCGCCATGTCGGCGATCGCGTCGGTGTTGGCCTTGCGGCGCTCCTGGTAGAGCGTCAGCGCGGCCGGCCAGTCGCCGTTCGCTTCGTCCAGGCAGCGGTCGATCTCGATGCAGTCCTCGAAGGCGCAGTTGGCGCCCTGGCCGAAGAACGGCACGATCGCGTGCGCGGCGTCGCCGAGCAGCGCCACCGACGCGCCGTCGCCGATCCGCACCCACGGCCACGCCCGGACGGTCACCAGCGACCCGACCGGGTTCCGCGCGAAGTCGTCCGCGAGGTCGGGCATCAGCTCCACGACGTCGGGGTAGTGGCGGCGGAAGTGCGCCGTCACCGCCTCGGGCGTGCCGAGCGCCTCGAACTCGTCCTTGGGCCAGAACAGCGTGCAGGTGAACGAGCGGTCCAGGTTCGGCAGCGCGATCATCATGGACGTGGCGCGCCGGGGCCAGATGTGCAGGGCGTCCGGGTCGAGCGCGAAGTCGCCGTCGCGCGGCGGGATCGTCAGCTCCTTGTAGCCGTGCTCGAGGAAGTCGGTGGCGGCGTCGAACGCGCCGCCCGGCCCGACGCCGCGCCGGACCGCGCTGTAGGCGCCGTCCCCGGCGAGGACGACGTCGGCGGGCTCGGTGCGGGTGCCGTCCGGGCCGTCCAGGGTGAGCTTGCCGGACGCGGTGTCCAGCGCCGTCACCCTGTGCTCGAACCGCAGCGTCACGCCGGGGGTGGCCTCGGCGGTGTCGAGCAGCGCGGCGTTCAGCTCGGCGCGGCTGATCGAGTTGATCGCGCGGGTCCCGTCGGCGCTGTAGGGCTGGAAGTTGGTCGCGGCGCCGCGCGGATGGACGAGCCGGCCGTGCATCGGCAGCGCGCGGGCGAGCGCCTGCTCGCGCAGCCCGACCTGCTCCAGGGCGGCGAGCCCGCGCGCGGAGATCGCCAGGTTGATGGACCGGCCGCGCTCGGCGCCGGTGACCCGCGGGTCCGGGCGGCGCTCGTAGACGGTCACCGGGATGCCGCGCCGGCCCAGCAGGGTGGCGAGCAGCGCGCCCGCCAGGCCCGCGCCGACGACGGCGACGCGCTGCCCGGCGGTCCGGGGGGCGCCGGTGGGCTCAGTCGGCATGGACGGCGGTCTCCTCGATCTGGGACCGGACCTCCCACAGGTCCGGGAAGGCCGGGACGAACAGGGTGGAGCGCAGGTAGTCGGCCCCGGCCGAGCCGCCGGTGCCGAGCTTGGCGCCGATGGTCCGCTCGACCATCTTGACGTGCCGGTAGCGCCATTCCTGGACGCCCTCGTCGATGTCCACCAGGGCCTCGCACACCTCCACCGCGGGCGCGCGCTCGTCGGCGTAGACCTTCAGCAGGGCCTCCTGGACGCCGGGGTCGGCCGTCCACGGCTCGGACGGGTCGCGCCGCAGCGCCTCGGCGGGGATGGCGTGGCCCTGGACCGACAGGTACCGCATCAGGGAGTCCATCAGCGACCGGCGCGCGACCGCGTCCCGCAGGTCCGGGTCGTCGCGCAGGTCGGAGGACGGGAACCGCCGGCGGCCCAGCATCGCCTCGATCAGCCGGAACTGCGCCGACTGGAAGCCGCTGGAGGTGCCGAGCGCGTCCCGGAACGAGGCGAACTGGCGCGGCGTCATGGTCTCCAGCACGTCGAGCTGGCCGACCACCGTCTTGAGGATCTTGGTGATCCGGCGGGCGGTGGCGAGCGAGCCCGCGCTGTCGCCGTCCTCCAGCCGCCGCCGCAGCAGGTCCCCCTCGTGCAGGATCTGCTTGAACCACAGCTCGTACACCTGGTGGATGATCACGAACAGCAGCTCGTCGTGCGCGCCGGTCCGCGGCTCCTGGCAGTCCAGCAGCCGGTCCAGCCGCAGGTAGGCGCCGTAGGTGAGGTCCTCGGGGGCCGGTTCGCCCATCGCCTCGTCCTCCTTCGTCCCCGCGCGGTCCCGGCACGTCGGTGTGCCGGGCGGTCGACGCCGCAGAACGGCATCAACGGGTGGATATACCGCAGACTCTATGAAGACGGGCGGACGCCATGTCAGAGGGGGAGCTCCAACCTTTTCCGTCTCAGGTATGCCCGTCCTGTTATGGCCCGAACCGGACCGGCGCGCAGACCGTTCGGCCCCCGGCGACAGGCGGGCGAGAACCGGGTGAGAACGGCGGGAAAGCGATCGGCCCTGCCGGTGAAGCATGGGTGTCCGATCACCGACCCCCTCGCGGAGACGCCCATGATGGATCTGATCGCGTGACCGCCGACCTCGAGACGCCCGCCGACGCCGCCGACCGGGCGGGCCGGGGAACCGCGCGCCCCGGCGACCGCGCCGCGCCCGGCG
>NZ_QURH01000242.1 GCF_003428695.1 Actinomadura logoneensis | reverse complement strand
GCCGCGCCGCAGCAGCCGGCCGCCGCGGGCGCGTCCGGCGGCGACACCGGCGAGGGCAAGCTCCCGACCGTGGACGAGCTGCTCCAGCGCATCCAGAGCGACCGGCAGCGCTCGTCCGGCGGCGGCCCGGCCACGGCGGGCGGCGGGATCGGCGCGGACAAGCCGTTCGGCAACTCGCTGGCCGACCCGCTGAGCGACCCGCTCGGCGCGCCCCCGTTCAGCGGCTCGGGCAGCCCGTCGAGCAGCCCGTCCGCGAGCGGCGGCGGCCCGACCGGCGGCTACCAGGCCGCGCCGACGTACAACGACGACCCGCTGTCCTCCGGACGCGACTCGTACGGCTCGTACGGCGGCGCGACGGGCGGCCAGCCCACCACCGGCGCGGCCGGCGGCGCGGGCGGCTCGGCAGGCGAGCAGGGCCGCTACGGCGACTTCGGCGGCGGCTACGGCAACGACCCGCTGACGTCCCGCGACACCGGCCCCCGTCCGGCCGGGGCCTTCGACCCGAACGCCACGCAGGCGTACGGCTCGGGGTACGAGTCCAGCGGCAACGGCTCCTACAACCCGTCCTACGGCAGCGGCGGCCAGGAGCAGAACCCGCCGCAGCAGGACGACTGGCAGAGTCACCGCGACTACCGCCGCTGACCCGGACACGACGAACCCGAACACGACGAAGAGGCCGCCCACCCGGGCGGCCTCTTCGCGTTCCGGCCCACTTCGCGTTCCGACCCACTTCGCGTTCCGACCCACTTCGCGTTTCCGGCCCACTTCGCGTTTCCGGCCTCTGCGCTCGGGCCTCCGCTGGCGGCCCACGCCTGTCAGGCTCGGTTCTCCGGTCTTCCGCCATCCCCCCGGCTCCGACGACCCCGGCCAGGCCCGCGATACGGGTTTTCGCAGGTGGGACGCGCCCGCGACTGCTTGGATACGGACTGTGAAAGCTCCTTCACACACAGCCGACGTGGCGGCCTCGTTCGTCGTGTTCCTCGTCGCGGTGCCGTTGGCGCTGGCCGTCGCGGTGGCCTCGGGGGCGCCGGTCGCCGCGGGACTGGTCGCGGCCGTCGTCGGCGGGATCGCCGGAGGACTGGCGGGCGGCTCGCCCCTGCAGGTCAGCGGGCCCGCCGCGGGGCTGGCGGTCGTCGTCGCCGAGCTCGTCCACGCCTACGGATGGCGCGCCACCTGCGGGGTCACGCTGCTTGCCGGGGTGCTCCAGGTCGCGCTGGGCACGGCGCGGATCGCCCGCGCCGCGCTGGCCGTCTCCCCCGCCGTCGTCCAGGGCATGCTCGCGGGTGTCGGGCTGGCGCTCGTCCTGTCGCAGCTGCACGTCATGCTCGGCGGAAGGCCGCAGGGCTCGGCGGTCGCGAACCTGACCGAGCTGCCGGGCCGGCTCGTGCGCGCCCACGGTCCCTCGGTCGGGGTGGCGGTCGCGACGATCGCCGTCCTGCTCCTGTGGACGTACGTGCGACGGCGGTACGAGGGCGGAGGACGGGCCACCGGAGCGGTCCTGCGCGTGCCCGCCGCCGTCCCCGCCGTGGTGGTCGCCTCGGCCGGGGCGTGGGCGCTGCACTGGGACGTCCCCCGCGTGGACCTCCCGGAGCGGCTGTTCGACGGGTGGCGCCCGCCGGTGCTGCCGGACGCGCCGGTCCACGAGATCGTCGGGGCGGTCGCGGCCGTGGCGGTGGTCGCGGCCGTGGAGTCACTGCTGAGCGCGGTCGCGGTGGAACGGCGGCGGCCCGACGGCGTCGCGCGCGCCGACCTGGACCGCGAACTGCTCGGGCAGGGCGCGGCGAACGCGGTGTCCGGGCTGCTCGGCGGGGTGCCGGTCGCGGGCGGGATCGTCCGGGGCACGGCGAACCTGGACGCGGGCGCGCGGACGCGGGCGTCCTGCGTCCTGCACGGTGTCTGGGTCCTGGTCGCGGTGGTGGGCGGGGCGGCGCTGGTCGAGCGGATCCCGCTGTCCGCGCTGGCCGGGATCCTGGTGGTGCTCGGGTTCCGGATGCTGGACACGGCCCGGCTGCGCGACCTGTGGAACCACCGGGAGGTCCCCGTCCACGTGGCGACGGCGGCGGGGGTGCTGCTGCTCGGGCTGGGCGAGGGGGTCCTGGCCGGCATGGCGGTCGCCGGGGTGCTGGCGCTGCGGCGGCTCACCCGGCTGACCGTCCGGGTCGAGGAGGCGGTGCCGAGCGCGGACGACCGGCCGGACCGGCCCACCTGGCACGTGGTCGTGGAGGGGACACTGACGTTCCTCGGGGTGCCGCGGCTGTCACGGGCGCTGGCCGCCGTCCCACCCGGCGCGAAGGTCGATCTGGACCTGAACGTGGACTTCATGGACCATGCCGCGTTCGAGGCGGTGCACCGCTGGAGGCTGGGGCACGAACGGCTCGGCGGCGGGGTCGACATCGACGAGGTTCACGAGTCTTGGTATGAAAGAGCCGTGACAGGTGATTTGTCTGGCCAGCGCAAGTCGGCCCCGGGTTCCCGCTGGTGGGCGCCCTGGGCGAACCGCCGCCGCCGTCCGGCGACCGCCCCCGGGGCCGCCCCGGGGACACCCAGCGACCTGCTGCTGTCCGGTATCCGCGAATACCAGGGGCAGACGGCGCCGCTGGTCCGTCCGATCATGTCCGAGCTCGCCTTCGAGCAGAAGCCGAAGCACCTGTTCATCACCTGCGTGGACTCGCGCGTGGTGCCGAACATCATCACCGCCTCCGGCCCGGGCGACCTGTTCATCAACCGGAACGTCGGCAACATGGTGCCCCGGCACGGGTCCGTCCCGCCGGACGACTCGGTCGCCGCGACCGTCGAGTACGCGCTGAACGTCCTCGGCATCCGGACGATCACCGTCTGCGGCCACTCCAACTGCGGCGCGATGGCGGCGCTGCTGGCCGGCGGCAAGGAGGTCGAGCACCTGGCCTCCCTCAGCCGCTGGATCCGGCACGGCGAGCCGAGCCTCGCCCGCTTCATGGAGGCCGAGCCCGCCCCGGACGAGTCGCCGATGACCCGGCTCTGCCGGCTGAACGTCGTCCAGCAGCTGGAGAACCTGGAGAGCTACCCGTGGCTGCGCGCCCTGGTGGACTCCGGCGAGCTGGAGCTGGTCGGCCTCTACCTCGATCTGGAGACGGCCGACGTGCACATGCTCGACCGCGCGTCCGGGACCTTCGGCCCGGTGCCCGGCGACCACCGCACGTCGGTCTGACGATCACGCCGGTCCGACGGCCACGTCGGTCCGACGGCCGTGGGCCGCCCCCGGGCGAGAGGGGCGGCCCGGCCCCCGACGGTCAGCGACCCACCAGTTCCTCATCGCCACCGCGGGTGTCCAGAACGCCGTCGCGGGCATGCGGAACGCCACCGCGGGTGCCTGGAACGCTGCGGACATCCGGTCCCTCGACACCCCTGACGTACATCCCGGTCACGCGTCGCGCCCGCCGGGTGCCGCGGCTGTCCGCGGGGACGAAGAACACGTCCCGGCGGCTCGCGCGGGCGAACGCCAGCAGGTAGAACAGCACCACGAGCATCAGGAAAAGCGCGGCCACCGCCACCGACACGATGATCATGAGCGCTCCTCTCCGCGGTTCCCGTGCGCCGGGTACCGCCCCCTCGCCGATCCCGCGGCCGGATCGACCGCGTACTTCGGACGTTAAGCGCCCCTTCCATGCCGCTCTGTGTCCCATGACCCGATCCTCCTGAGTCACGGAACCCACGCCGGACGTCCCTTTCCACCACTTCCGGACGGCCTACCGCCGGCACCCCCCCCGCGTCCTCCCGGCCGTCGACCCGGCCGGGTGGCCACAGCCCGCGCCGTCCGGTACGACTTGTCGGCCGTCCTGTTCCGCGTGATCGAGAGTTGATCACTACTGTCGGTAACAGGGCCTTGGCAGGCGCACACCGGTCAACGCGCAAAGATCACCGAAACCGCGGACACCAGCGCCGCGGGTCGGAGAGAGGATTGGGGCGGACGAGTCGGCCTGTAAGCCGGGTTTTGTGCCGTCCCTCGCGGGGCGGCGACGGCCATCCATCTCGGGCCGCCGTTGCCGACGGCCTCCAGCGGTCTACCCGCAGGCATCGGGCGGGCCGCCCTCGAACGCCTGCGCGGGAAGCGTCGCTTCCCTTCTTGACCTTGCTCCGGGTGGGGTTTACCTGGCCGCCCACGTCACCGTGGGCGCCGGTGAGCTCTTACCTCACCGTTTCACCCTTACCACCTGGCGGTGGCGGTCTGTTTTCTGTGGCACTGTCCCGCGGGTCGCCCCGGGTCGGTGTTACCGACCACCCTGCCCTGTGGAGCCCGGACTTTCCTCGGCGGGGCCATGCCCCGACGCGGCCGTCCGGCCGGCTCGTCCGCCGTGGGTCAAGGGTACCGGCTGCGGGAGGCGGCCCGGTGCGGCGGACGGCCCGGGCGGCGGGGGTCAGGCGTCCAGGTGGTGGACGTCGTTGAAGGCGTGCAGGCTGGCCGGGCCGTCGTCGTACCAGTCGATCCGGGTGAGGGACGCGGTGTCCAGGCGCATCCGGTACAGGGACGACAGCGGCGCGCCCAGGGCGTCCGCGACGAGCAGCTTGATCGGCGTGACGTGCGAGACGACCAGGACGTGCTGGTGCCGGTAGCGGACCTTCAGCTTGTCCAGGGCCGTCCGGACGCGCCGGGCGACGGCCTCGAAGCTCTCGCCGCCGGGCGGGGCCGCGGACGGGTCGGCCAGCCACGCCGACAGGGCGGCGGGGTCGCGCTCGGACGCCTCGCGGAAGGTCAGGCCCTCCCACTCGCCGAAGTCGGTCTCGCGGAAGCCGTCCTCGACCCGGACCTCCAGGCCGGTGACGGCGGCGGCCTCGGCGGCCGTCGCGCGGCAGCGGTCCAGCGGCGAGGTCACGATCGCCCCGATGTCCGGCAGGGCGCGCGCGGCGGCGCGGGCCTGGGCGAGGCCCTCCTCGGTCAGCGGGACGTCGCTGGACCCGGCGAAGCGCTTCTCGGCCGACAGCGGCGTCTCGCCGTGGCGGAGCAGCAGGGTGCGCGTGGGCGTGGTCGTGGCGGCCGACCAGACCCGCGTGGGGGCGGGCGCGGGCTCCTCCTCGACCCGCAGCCGCCACTCCTCGCCGCGCGCGGCGGCGTCCATCGCCTCGTTCGCCAGCCGGTCGGCGTGCCCGTTGCGCTCGCGCGGGATCCACTCGTAGGACACCGCGCCGAGCCCGGACGCGATCTGCCGGGCGCGCTCGGCGAGCGGACGCATGTCCGGATGCTTGATCTTCCAGCGGCCGGACATCTGCTCGACGACCAGCTTGGAGTCCATCCGGACGGCGACCCGCGCGTCGGACGCGATCTCGGCGGCGGCGGTCAGCCCGGCGATCAGGCCCCGGTACTCGGCGACGTTGTTGGTGGCCAGGCCGATCGCCTCGGCGGTCTCGGCCAGCACCTCGCCGGTCACGGCGTCCTTCACCAGGGCGCCGTAGCCGGCGGGCCCCGGGTTGCCCCGCGACCCGCCGTCGGCCTCGACGACCAGTCGGCGTCCAACCGTCACCGCGCGTCCTTCCGGGAGTCCGGCGTCACAGGCCCGACTCGGCGGTGCGGACGAGGATGCGGCGGCACTCCTCGCAGCGCAGCACGTCGTCGTCGGCGGCGGCCCGGATGCGGTTCAGGTCGACGGTGTTGAGCGCGAGGTGGCAGCCCTGGCAGGAGCCCCGGTACAGGACCGCCGCGCCCACGCCGCCGAACTGGCCGCGCAGCTTCTCGTAGAGGGCGACCAGGTCGTCCGGGACGTCCTTGGCGACGCCGGTGCGGGCCGTGGTGGTGAGCCCGGCCTCCTCGTCGATCTTGGACTGCTCGGCGTTCAGCCGCTCGGTCAGGGCGGCCAGCTCGGACGCCGAGCCGTCGGCCTCGGCCCGCAGCGCGTTCACCCGCGCCTCGGCCTCCTCCCGCCGCTCCATGATCTCCAGCACGACCTCCTCCAGGTCGGACTGGCGGCGGCCCAGGGACTCGATCTCGGCCTGCAGCGACGCCAGGTCCTTGGCGGAGGTGACGGTGCCCGAGTCGAGGCGCTTGCGGTCGCGGTCGGCCCGGGTGCGGACCTGGTCGACGTCCTGCTCGGCCTTCCTCTGCTCGCGCTCCAGGTCGCCGAGCTCGGTCTCGGCGGCGACGATCTGGTCGCGCAGCTCGGCGCGGCGCGCGTTCAGCCGCTCGATCTCGGCGAGCTCCGGCAGCGTGCGGCGGCGGTGCGCCAGGCGGTCGAGCGAGCTGTCGAGCTCCTGCAGGTCGATCAGGCGCTGCTGGGCTTGCGGTGCGGCTTTCACTTCACTCCTTCGTTGTTGGCACCGTGCAGGCGCCAGGCGTCGGTGACCGCCGTGGACACGCGGGTCGTCACGTCGAGCGCGTCGGTCAGCGCCGCGGCGGCGTCCGCCAGCCACGGGTGCTCGGTGGCCCAGTGCGCCGCGTCCAGCAGCGCCGGGCCCCCGGCCTCGACGAACTCCGACGCGGGATGGTGCCGCAGGTCGGCGGTGAGGTAGACGTCGACGTCCGCCGCGCGGACGTCGTCGAGCAGCGAGTCTCCCGCGCCGCCGCACACCGCGACGGTGCGGACGGGGCGGGGTCGGCGGTGAGGTAGACGTCGACGTCCGCCGCGCGGACGTCGTCGAGCAGCGAGTCTCCCGCGCCGCCGCACACCGCGACGGTGCGGACGGGGCGGTCGGGGTCGCCGGCGGCGCGGACGCCCCAGACGGTGGCGGGCAGCCCGGCGGCGGCCCGCGCGGTGAACTCCGCCAGCGTGAGGGTCTCGGGCAGGGCGCCGATCCGCCCGAGCCCGCGGCGCGGGTCGTCGGCGGACGGCACGATCGGGCGCAGCCCGCCGGTCACGCCGACCGCGCGGGCCAGCGCGTCCGACACGCCGGGGACGGCGACGTCGGCGTTGGTGTGCGCGGTGAACAGCGCGACGTCGTTCTTGATCAGCCGGTGCACGAGACGGCCCTTGGGCGTGTCGGCGGGGACGCCGTGCACGCCGCGCAGCAGCAGCGGGTGGTGGGTGAGGACCAGGTCGGCCCCCCACTCCAGCGCCTCGTCCACGACGGCGGCCACCGGGTCGACCGCGAGCAGCACGCGGCGGACCTCCTGGCCGGGGTCCCCGCAGACGAGCCCGACCGCGTCCCAGGACTCGGCCCAGGCGGGCGGATACAGGTCGTCCAGGACGGCGATGACTTGGGAGAGACGCACGCCCCGCAGGCTACCGCCCCGGAGGCCGTCCGCCGAGCCGGTGGCGCGCCCCGGGAGTCGCCGGGCCGCGCCGGCGAACGGCTATCGTGTGCAGACCCCGGGTCCGCCCATCCGGACGGTAGCCGGACGATCACGATGGGCAGGTATCCGGAGGACGGGAGGCACACCGGCTCCCTCCGGGGCGGGCGGCCGAAGCCATCGGCCGGACGGCGCGGATCATTCTGGAAGCTCGTCGCGTTGGAGTTGAGTGTGAAGTCACCGTTCCGTCGCCGTAAGCGCGTCAAGGGCCGCCCCATGGGCACCACCGCCAAGCAGACCGAGCCCGAGGTCATCGAGTGGCCGCGGGAGGGCACCGGCAGGTCGTCGCTGATGGGCGCCATCCGCGGGGACGGCGAGACCGGCGCGAGCATGGGCGGCGGCCTCTTCGAGGACCTGGCGTCCGCCTTCGAAGGCTCCAAGAAGGTCAAGCAGGAGGAGCAGGAGCGCCAGCGCACGCTGAAGCACGACGACATGCTCCAGGCGGGCGACGCCGGCCGCGACGACCTGGCGACGGGCCGCATCCGCATCCGCCGGTCCGGTCCGGGCGGCTCCCCGGCTCCGCAGGAGTAGAGCTTTCGGGCGGGGTCCGCTTCGGGGGCCTCCCGGTAAGGGGTCGGGCTCCGGGCGGAGGCGCCGGCCCTCCTCTCTCGCCGCTCGCCTCTGAGGGTGGGCGGCGTTTCGCCGCCGTCCGGCCGGGGCCGCTCCCCGGGACGGCGGACGTCGCCCGATCGAACAGGTTTTCGACCTTGGGGTAGTCTGGGCAGGTGAGCAGCTTCGTCCCGCCCGGCTGGCCGCCGCAGGTGCACCCGCCGGGGACCGACCGGTTCGAGGAGACCGCGCTCGCCTGGCTGCTGGAGCTCGTCCCGCCCGAGTACCGGCGCTACGGCGTGCTGCGCCGCTACCCCGTCGCGCTCGCCCGGATGGCGCGGCACCACGTCACCGCCGCCGTCGAGGCCGCGCGCGAGGGGTTCCGCTCGGCGCGCGTCGACCTCGCCGGGGCCGTTCCGCCGCACGGCATCGAGGCCGTCCTCGAGACCTACCGCCGGGAGGGCGCCCGGCTCGTCCAGCTCGCCCAGGCCGTCGCCCTGGTCGAACAGGCGCTGCGCGATCGCGGCGAGAACCCCCGTCCGCCTTCGGCGTAGCGGCGCGACCCTCCGTCGCCTTCCGGCATGGCCGCGCCGATCTCTGGCCCGCGCGGTGGCGCGAGCGTGTGCCTTCCGTCGGGTGGACACTCGTCCCCTGTCGGCGTGGCGTGGCCGTCCGGTCAGGGGGTGCGGCCGGTCGCCACGGCGGTGAGGAAGCGCGGGGCGCGGTGGGTGTGGCCGTCCAGGCGCCCCACGACCTCTGCCCGGACGCGCGGGACGTCCGCCAGCGGGACGAGCGCGACGGCGCAGCGGCCCAGGGCGCGTCCGCCGAGGGCCCCGGCGTCGCGGGCCGCCGAGAGCGCCAGGTCGAGCGTCGGACGGCCCGGCACGTGCACCTCGGTGAGCAGCGGACCGAGACCGGCCGGGTATCCCGCGCGCAGCGCCGCGGCGGCGCGCTCCACCAGACCGGGGTCCGTTTCGGCCGGGATCGCCCGCTCGGTCGCGCCCACGTCGATCAGCAGCAGCCGCAGCCCGGCGGCGTGCAGGTCGAACGGGACCTGCTCCGGGCCGTCCGCCGTGATCAGCAGGGCGTGCCCGGCGCGGGAGTGCAGCGCGGCGAGGTACTCGGGCGTCGCGGCGGACGGTCCGGACGCCAGCGGCGGCCCGTGCAGGTCGCCGAGCGCCATCGCCGCCGCGCACACCGTCTCCGCGCCGGACAGCAGGCCGGTCTCCGCCGGGAGCTCGCAGTCCACGACCATCCGCACCGCGGGCGGCGGGTCGGCGTGCGCGCGCAGCGCCTCGACCGCGCCCGCCGCCCAGTCCGGGGCCGCGTCCAGCGAGGTGCACCGGTCGGTGTGGTGGTTCATGGAGAACAGGTCCACGCCGCCGTCCGGGTGCGGGCCCACCGCGACGACCGCGCCCCACGCGAGGGCGACGGCCAGCGCCGGGCCGCGCGCCGCGTCCGGCG
>NZ_QURH01000240.1 GCF_003428695.1 Actinomadura logoneensis | reverse complement strand
GGCGTCCGGCGCGGCGTCCGGCGCGGCGTCCGGCGCGTCCGCCGGTCCCGCGCAGCCCGAGACCGCCGGGCGGGTCGTGCTGCCGCCGCTCCCCGAGATCAGCGGGGCCGGACCGGGATGACGAACGACGACGTCCGCGGCCTGCGCGTGGCGATCGTGAACTGGCGGGACCCCGCGCATCCGGCGGCGGGCGGCGCCGAACGGTACGCCTGGGAGCTCGCCCGCCGGTTCGCCGCGCGCGGCGCCCGCGTCACCTACGTCACCTGCCGCGCGCCGGGGCAGGCGCGCCGCGAGCGGGTGGACGGCGTCGACCTCGTCCGGCTCGGCGGCCGGTTCACGGTGTACCCGCTGGTCCTGGCGTGGATGCTGGCGCACCGGCGGAGCTTCGACGCCGTGGTGGACTGCCAGAACGGCATCCCGTTCTTCACGCCGTGGGCGCTGCCGCGCCGCACGCCCGTCCTCTGCGCGATCTTCCACGTCCACGACGAGCAGTTCGCGCTGTACTTCCCGCCGTGGCTCGCCTGGATCGGCCGGACGCTGGAGGGCCCGGTCGCGCGCCGGACGTACCGGCGGCACGCCTGCACCGCCATCTCGCCCACCACGGTCGAGGCGCTGCGGACCCGGCTCGCCTGGACGGGCCCCGTCTACCTGGTCCCGGTGGGCGTGGACGCGCCGCACGTGACGCCTTCGCCGCACGTGACGCCTTCGCCGCACGCGACCCCCTCGCAGGACGGCCCGCCGTCGGGCGCGGCGAACCCGCCGCCCCCGCGACGGCGGCCGGACCCGGCCGCGCCGAGGCTGGTGTGCGTCACGCGGCTCGTCCCGCACAAGCGCGCCGACCTGCTGCTCGACCTGGTCGAACGGTGCCTGCCGGAGCGCCCGGGACTGCGGCTGCGGATCATCGGGCGCGGCCCCGAGCAGGACCGGCTCGCCGCCGAGATCGCCGCGCGCGGGCTCGGCGGGGCGGTGGAGCTGCTCGGGTTCGTGCCGGAGGACGAGAAGGCCGCCCTCGTCGCGGACGCCGACCTGCACCTGAGCGCGTCGCGCGGCGAGGGCTGGGGCCTGGTCGTCGCGGAGGCCGCCGCGCTCGGCGTCCCGACGATCGCCTACGACGTGGACGGCCTGCGCGACGCGGTCCGGGACGGCGCGACCGGCTGGCTCGCCGCCGACACCGGCGACGCCGCCGAGCTCGTCCACACCCTGGACCGGGCGCTCAAGGAGCTCGCGGACCCCGCCCGCCGGGACGCCGTCGCCGCCGCCTGCCGGGCGTGGGCGGCCGAGTTCGACTGGGAGCGCACCGCGGACCGGATGGGCGCGCTGGTCGCGGCGTCCGTCCGGCGCGGGACGAGCGGGACGGCCGGTGCGGACGCACAGGTCGTCCGCCGGTACGGTGACGGTCACCTGCTCGTCGCGGAGGGCCCGGTCCGGGACGAGCTGGTCGCCTTCGGCGAGGCCGTCCCGGTGCGCCCCGCGACCCCGTTCGAGCGCCTGCTCGGCCGCGTCGAGGACGCCGACCGGAACGGTGTCGAGGTCACTGACCGGAACGGCGTCGAGGACGCCGACCGGAACGGTGTCGAGGACGCCGGCGGGGTGGCGGGCGGAGGCGAGGAGGGTCTTGGCTCCGCCGCCGAACGCTGACCCGGCGGGAGGCGGGGAACGGGACGGAGCGGGTCCGGGGGAGGGCGTCAGGGTGTTCGGCGACTCGTCCGCGACCATGCCGGACGGCGTGCCCGCCGTCCCCGAGACCGGCGCCCCCGCGCCCCGCGACTCCGGCAGCCGTGGCTCCGCTCGCGACTCCGGCCGTGACGGCTCCGTGCGTGCGGACGCCGCTCCCGTCGAGGCGTCCGTCGATCCGCGGTTGCGGGACCGGCTGCGCGTGCTGGTGTGCTGCCTGGCGCTGACCGCGCTCTCCGTCTGCACCAAACCTGGCCTGCTGCTCGCCGACACCAAGGTCGACATGGTGCTGGACCCCGGCGCGTTCCTCGGCCGGGCCCTGCACCTGTGGGACCCCGAGCAGTTCGGGCAGCTCCAGAACCAGGCGGCCGGGTACTTCGTCCCGATGGGCCCGTTCTACTGGCTCGGGCACGCCGCCGGGATGCCGCCCTGGATCGTCCAGCGGCTGTGGTTCGCGCTGCTGATGTGCGCGGCGCTGCTCGGCGTGCGGGCGCTCGCGGCGCGGCTGGAGATCGGCGGTCCGGCGGCGCGGCTCGCGGCGGGCACGGCGTACGCGCTGAGCCCGCACGCGCTGTCGGCGCTCGGCCAGAACTCGTGGGAGTACCTGCCGCTCGCGATGCTGCCGTGGACGGTCGTGCCGCTCGCGACGGCCGCGCGGCGGGACGGCGGCCGGATCCGCGCCGCCGCCCGGTCCGGGCTGGCCGTGGGGTTGTGCGGCGGCATCAACGGCACCGCGACCGTGGCGGTGCTGACCGTCCCGTTCCTGTTCCTGCTGACCCGTCCGCGCGGGACGCACCGGTTCCGGCTGCTCGGCTGGTGGACGGGCGCGGTGGCGTGCGCGGTCGGCTGGTGGCTGGTGCCGCTCGTCCTGACCGGGCGCTACGGGTTCTCCTGGCTCGGCTACACCGAGCAGGCCGACACGACGACCGCGACCACGGGCCTGGTGGACGTGCTGCGCGGCGCCGAGCGCTGGATCAACTACCTGCCGCAGGCGCTGCCGGTCGGGGACGCGCTGGCCGCGAGCGCGTGGCTGGTCGTGGCGACCGCCGTCCTCGCCGCGCTCGGGCTCGCCGGGCTGGTCCGCCGCGACCTCCCGGACCGGACGTTCCCGCTGCTGGTGCTGCTCGGCGGTGTCGCGGTCGTCGCGGCCGGGCACATGAGCCGGATCGAGGGGCCGCTCGCCCCGCACCTGCGCGACCTGCTGGACGGCCCGCTCGCCCCGCTCCGCAACCTGTACAAGTTCGACGGGATGGTCCGGCTGCCGCTCGCGCTCGGCATCGCGCACCTGCCGGGGACGCGCGCTCGGCATCGCGCACCTGCCGGGGACGCTGCGGGAGCGCCGCCTGCGGCTCGGCGCGCTCGCGGCGGCGGGCGCGACGCTGGTCGCCGTCGCGACGCCCGCGATGGCGAGCGGCCTGGCCGCGCCCGGCGGGTTCCCCGACGTCCCGCGCTACTGGCGGGACGCGGCGGCCTGGCTGAACGCACGCGCAGGGGAGCAGTCCGTCCTGGCCCTGCCGGGTTCGCGGACGGGCGACTACACCTGGGGACGGCCGATGGACGACGTCGTCCAGCCGCTGCTGCGGACGCGCTGGGGCGCGCGGCAGATGGTCCCGCAGGGGTCACCGGGATACGCGCGGCTCCTTGACGCGATCGACCAGCGCGTCACGGCGGGCCGGGGCTCGGCCGGGCTCGCCGAGGTGCTGGCGCGCTCCGGCGTCCGGTACCTGCTCGTCCGGAACGACCTCGCGCGCGGCGACCTGCTCGGCGCGTGGCCCGCGCGCGTGCGCCAGGCGCTCGACGGCTCGCCGGGCGTGAAGCGCGTCGCGGCGTTCGGGTTCCAGCCGGGCGGCTGGGGCGACGACGCGGTCGGCTCGCGCGACCAGCCGTATCCGGCGGTCGAGGTCTACCAGGTGGGCGGCGCTCAGCAGGTGGCCTCGCTGGTCGCCGCGGACGGCGCGGTCCGGCTGCGCGGCGGCCCCGAGGGGCTGCTCGACCTGGCCGACGCGGGGGTGCTCAAGGGCCGTCCGGTGCTGGTCGGGGACGACGCGTCCGACCTCGGCGGGACGTCCGTGGCGTCCGACGCGGCGCGGCTGCGCACCCGGTCGCGGTCGGAGATCCGCGCGCAGATCGGCCCGACGCTGCCCGCGGGCGCGGAGCCGGACGCGTCCGGCGGCCTCGGCCCGGACCCGGGCGACCCGGCGTGGGACGGCGCGCGGACGGTCGCAGAGTACGCCGGGGTGAAGGCGGTCACGGCGTCGTCCTCGGCCGCCGACCCGGACACCCCGGTCGGGCTGGAGGACCCGTCCGCGCTGCCGTCCGCCGCCTTCGACGGCGACCCCGCCACCCAGTGGACCACCGGCGGCACGCGCGGCCCGGTCGGCCAGTGGCTGCGCGTGGACCTCCCAGCGCGCCTGGACCCCGGCGCGCTCCAGGTCGCCTTCGCCCGCAACGACCTGCTCGGCCCGGCCCCGGCGCGCGTCGCGGTCGAGACCGAGCGCGGCAGCCGCGAGCAGGACGTCCGGCCGGTCGCGGGCACCCAGACCCTGACGGCCCCGCCCGGCCCGACGTCCTGGGTCCGGCTGCGGATCGTCGCGGTCGCCGGGACGCCGCCTGAGGGCGCGCGGGTGGGCGTCCGGGAGCTGTCGATCCCCGGCGTGACCGCCGAGCGGTACCTGCGCCTCCCGGCCGTCCCCAGGCAGCGGGGCGGGACGACGTCGCCGCAGGTCATGGGCCGGGTGACGCCGCCGCGCAGCGA
The DNA here is from genome assembly GCF_003428695.1 of Actinomadura logoneensis. GTDB lineage: Bacteria > Actinomycetota > Actinomycetes > Streptosporangiales > Streptosporangiaceae > Spirillospora > Spirillospora logoneensis. Next base: position 1,182 of record NZ_QURH01000240.1, on the reverse strand, counting down.
GTGCATGCGCGGCTCGGTCCGCTGGGTGTGCTCGCCCGACCTGGCGCGCGGCGACGAGGACGGGCCGGTCCTGCGGCGCGTCTTCACCGGCCGCGGCGGGACGGCGGCGGTCACCGGCCGGGCCGTCGTCACCGATCCGGGCCTGGCCGACCGGCTCACCCGCGGCCACGCGCGGACCCGCGTCGTGGCGAGTTCGACGTGGACGGCCGAGGCCCCCGCGCAGCCCCGCTCGGCCGTGGACGGCGACCCGGCGACGACCTGGATCGCGGCGGGCGGCGACAAGCGGCCGACGCTGACGCTCTCCTGGGGGCGGACGCTGAAGGTGGGCGAGGTGACCGTGACCCGGCCGCCGGGGGTGCGCGGCGCGATGACGGTGACCGTGCTCGGACGGCACGGCGCGGTCCGCGAGGGACTGCTCGACGGGGCCGGGAGGCTGCGGTTCGCGCCGATGCGCACGGACCGGGTGACCTTGCGGTTCATGACGTCCCAGATACCCGTCCAGGTGTCCGAGGTCGCCATTCCCGGCGTCCCCGGCGTGCCCAGCGCTCCGAATGCTTCCGGTGGGCGGGCCGCACGGCCGTTCACGACGTCCTGCGGAACCGGCCCCGATCTCACACTCAACGGGCGCGCCGTGCAGACCCGCGTCTCCGGGACGGCGGACGACGTGCTCGCCGGGCGTCCGGTGACGTTCCGGGCGTGCCGGGACGTCCGGCTCGCGGACGGCGACAACCGCGTCAGCGCGGGCGGCGGCCGGTTCCGGGTGGACGCGTTGACCGTGGACCCCGGCGGCGCGCTGGCCGGGGCCGCGCCCGGCCGCACGGAACCGGTCACCGTCCGGTCGTGGGACGCGGGCGAGCGGCGGGTCCAGGTGAACGCGCAACGCAGGTCCGTCCTGGTGGTGAACGAGAACTACAACGCGGGCTGGGAGGCGGCGACGGAGAACGGCGGCAGGCTGCGGCCGGTCCGGCTGGACGGCTGGCGGCAGGGCTTCGAGGTCCCCGCCGGGACGTCGGGGACGATCACACTCCGGTACGCGCCCGACACCGCCTACCGGGGCGCGCTGTTCGGCGGTCTGGCGTTGCTGGCGCTGCTCGTCCCGGTCGCGGTGCGCCGCCCGGGACGCGGCACGCCACCGGCGCCCGGCCCCCTGCCCGCCGCACCGCCGCGAGCGCCCGGGACGCG
>NZ_QURH01000027.1 GCF_003428695.1 Actinomadura logoneensis | reverse complement strand
GTCCGCCGTCCGGCGGCGCGTCCGGCGGCGCGCCGCCGAAGACGATGGTGGACGGGGTGGCGCCGCCGACCGCGGCCGACCTGATGAAGCGGGTCCTGGCCCAGCGCGGCCCGGCGATCCTCTTCGAGCGGCTGGACGCGGCGCTGTTCGCGGCGTCCGACCCGGCGGCCCTGGTCACGGCGGTGCGGCGGGCGCGGCGCGACCCGGCCGTGGACACCGCGCTGGTCGCGACGTGCGAGCCCTCGGCGTACAAGCGGATGCTCGCCGACCATCCCCGGCTGGTCGAGACGTTCCGGGTGTACCGGCTGCCCGACCTGTCCGACCCGGAGAACCGGATGACGCTGCTGCACCTGCTCGCCGACGAGCGGCGCGTCACGGTCGGCGGCGCCGCCCTGGAGGCCGCCCGCGCGGACCTGGGCCGCCTGCGCGGCCCCGGCGACCTGGTGAACGCCCGGCTGGTCGAGACGTACCTGGACACCGCCTGCCAGCGGCACCTGGAGCGGGCGGGCGCGTCGCGCGACCGGCTCGTCCTGGACCCGCAGGACCTGCACGGCATCGCCGAGGGCCTGGAGCCCGCGCTGCGCCCGCCCGGCGACATCGACGGCTACCTGCGCCAGCTGGACGCGCTGCACGGCCTCGACGAGGTGAAGCGGACCGTCCACGAGCTGGTCGAGGAGGCGCGCGTCGCCGCCGACCGGGCGCGGTACGGGGTGACCGAGCACCGGCCGCTGCACCTGCTGCTGGCCGGCCCGCCCGGCACCGGCAAGTCGACCGTCGCCGGCCTGGTCGGCGGGATCTTCGCCGCGCTCGGGCTGCTCGGCTCGGGGCACGTGGTGGCGTGCCGTCCGGCGCACCTCACCGGGCGCGACCGGCACGACACCGAGTCGCGGGTGCGCGGCATGGTCGAGCAGGCGCTCGGCGGGGTGCTGCTGGTGCGGGACGCGCACCTGCTCGACCGCGTGCCCGAGGTGGTCGCCGAGCTGCGCGCCGTGCTGCACCGGGAGGGCCACCGCCTGCTCGTGGTGTGCGCCGGGCCGCCGGACGGGCTGTACGGCTTCCTCGCCGCCCATCCCGAGTTCCGCGAGGAGTTCGGCCGGGAGCTGGAGTTCGAGGGGCTGGGCGACCGGGAGCTGGTCCGGCTGTTCCAGGCGTACGCCGAGCGCGACCTGTACATGCTGGACGAGGAGCTGCGGGTCGAGTTGCTCAGCCGGTTCGAGCAGATGCGCGGCGAGGCGTCCTTCGGGTACGCCCGCACCGTCCGGGAGCTGTTCGACGCGACCGTGGCGCGGCAGGCGGCGCGGCTCGCGGGCGCGGACGTCGACGCGTCCACCGTCGCCCGCCTCACCGTGAACGACCTGCCCGAGACCTCGCTGCAGCAGATGATGGGCGGCCTGCACGAGGGGTACTGACGCGCGGAATCCGTGTCCACGGGCGCCCGGCGGGCTGGTCCGGTTGGGCGGGGGCGGCATCATCCGGGCGGGCCAGGGAAGGTACGGGCGGGGAGTGGTCCCCGAATGGCCCTCTTGGGTCATGCGTCCCGACGAGCCGGGACCGTACCCTTGACGTGGGCAGTGGGTGCGGCTCGTCCCTGCGCGGAGACGGTGTCGTCGCAGGTGGCGGACGCGAATCGCAACCAGGAGGTGGACGCGGTGCGCCAGCGGAATCTCGACCTGCGCGTCCATGACCGGGTCGCACTGGACGAGATCGAACTCTATGCCGAGATGCTCAGTGCGGTCGCGGCGGCCGAGCGGCCGCTGACCCTCGCCGAGATCGACATGGTGCTCGGAGTCCGGTCGGACTGCGAACCCGGTCTTCGCGAGCTGTCGCCACTGGAGTAGGGCGGCGCTCGTCGGCAGGCTGATCGGTGCCGGACGTCCCAGCGGACGCCCGGCACCCTCTTTTTTCCGCCCCTGTTTCCTGTGCCCCGGTGACCCTCGGCATCCGGTTTCGGCCTCCCGGCGACCTCCTGCGCCCGTGCGTCCCCGGCGCGTCCCCGGCGCGTCCTTCCCCCTCGAAGCGGACGTTCCGGGCCCTCGCGCGGCGCCTGTAACGAATATCACTCCACGTCGCGAATCACTCTCCGTGACTTCCGGCAAGGTCGGTACATCCCCCTGGACAGGGGTGTGTGCCGTGGGTGTGCTTGTCCTGATCTAGGGCAACCTTGTAGGTGAGAGGATGGAGGACGGCGGTCGAAGCTGGGGCGAAAGTTCTTTTTACGGCCGGTTGCGCCTACGATCCTCAGCGGACTGTTCCGGCATCTCAGGAGAACGACGTGCGCTTGCGTCTCACGCCGCGTGAGGACAGCTTCTACGACATGTTCGCCGATTCGGCGAACAACCTGGTCACCGGCGCCAGGCTGCTCGTGGAGCTCATCAGCGACGGCACTGACCGGGAAGCGGTCGCGGAGAAGATGCGCGCCTGCGAGCACGCTGGCGACGAGGCGACCCACGCGATCATGCGGCGGCTGAACGAAACGTTCATCACGCCGTTCGACCGCGAGGACATCTACCGGCTGGCCTCCCAGATCGACGACGTGATGGACGAGATGGAGGAGGCCGCCGACCTCGTCGTGCTCTACAAGATCGACGAGTTCCCGAAGGAGATCGTGCACCAGGTCGAGGTCCTGGAGCGCGCCGCGGAGCTCACGGCCGAGGCGATGCCGCGGCTGCGCTCGATGAAGGAGCTCAACGAGTACTGGATCGAGATCAACCGGCTGGAGAACGAGGGCGACCGGGTCTACCGCAAGCTGCTCGCCAAGCTGTTCTCGGGCGACTACGACACCCTGACCGTCCTGAAGCTGAAGCAGGTCATCGACCGGCTGGAGGAGGCGGCGGACGCGTTCGAGCACGTCGCCAACACGGTCGAGACGATCGCGGTCAAGGAATCATGAGCGCTCCCGGCGACACGGGCGGCGCGGTCCTCAGCCGGGACGCGACCGTCCCCGGCGAGGAGCCGACGCTGGCCGAACAGGTCCGCCGGGGCCCGCACCGGTTCTGGTACGCCCTGCCGATCGGGCTGCTGGTCGTCATCCTGCTCGGCGTGACCGGGGTGCGGGCGGAGTCGCAGATCGCGATGCTCCTGCTCGTCGTCCTGGTCTCGCTGGTCTTCGACTACACCAACGGCTTCCACGACGCGGCGAACGCGATCGCCACCGCGATCTCGACGCGCGCCCTCACACCGCGCGTCGCGCTCCTGATGGCGGCCGTGATGAACATGCTGGGCGCCCTGCTGGGCGTCCAGGTGGCCAAGACGGTCAGCGAGGTGATCACCCCGCCGTCGGGGCTGCACGGGCTGACCGTGGTCGCGGCGGGCGTGATCGGCGCGATCGCCTGGAACCTGATCACCTGGTACTTCGGGCTGCCCTCGTCGTCCTCGCACGCCCTCATCGGCGGCGTGGTCGGCGCGGGACTGGCCTCGGCGTCCTCGGTGGCCTGGGCCAAGGTGGTGGACAAGGTCGCCATCCCGATGGTGATCTCCCCGATCGTCGGGTTCGTGGCCGCGTACGGCGTCATGCTGGCCATCCTGTGGATCTTCCGGAAGAAGAACCCCAGCAAGGTCGGCCGCCGGTTCCGGATCGCGCAGACGATGTCCGCCGCGTCCCTCGCCCTCGGGCACGGCCTGCAGGACGCGCAGAAGACGATGGGCATCATCGTCCTCGCGCTGGTCACGACGGGCCACTCGGACGGCAAGGGCGTCCCGTGGTGGGTCATCGTGCTGTGCGCGGGCGCCCTGTCGGCCGGGACCTACGCGGGCGGCTGGCGCATCATGCGCACACTCGGCCGCAAGGTCATCGAGGTCGATCCGCCGAAGGGCTTCGCCGCGGAGGCGACGGCCTCGGTCATCCTGTACCTGACCGCGTACATCTGGCACGCTCCAATCTCCACCACGCACACGATCACCGCGTCGATCATGGGTGTGGGCGCGACCAAGCGGCTGTCGGCCGTGCGCTGGGGCATCGCCGGGAACATCGTGGTCGCCTGGGTGCTGACCATGCCGGCCGCCGCCATCGTGGCCGCGGTCGTGTACTACATCGTGCACTTCTTCGGGGCCTGACCGACCGGTTGCGACCGTTTCCGGGCGGTTGCGACCGGCTTCGGGTGGTTCCGAGCGCGAACGAGTGAGGGCCGTCCCCAGCGGGGGACGGCCCTCGTCTCGTTTCCTGTGTGCCTACTTGCCGGAGATGCGGTCCAGCGGGGGCGGGCTGACGGGCGAGTGGGAGCCGAAGTAGCTCACCAGCGCGTCCAGGTCGATCGGGCCGAGCACCTGGTCCTTGCCCTGGGTGAAGACGGTGAAGCCGTCCCCGCCGCCGAGCAGGAAGTTGTTCGCGGCGACCCGGTAGGACGCGGCCGGGTCGACGGCCTTGCCGTCGATCGTGATGTCCGAGACGCGGTCACCGACCGGCTTGGAGCGGTCGATGGTGAAGTGCAGGCCGGACGACGGCTGGAGGATCTTCTCGCCCGCGCTCGTCCACTGCTGCTCCAGCACGGCGTCGAGCTGCGCCCCGGTCAGCGTGGTCACGCCGGTGACGTTGCTGAACGGCTGGACGGCGAACGCGTCGCCGTAGGTGACCGTCCCGCCGTTCTTGAAGGACAGGTCGGTGCGGACGCCGCCGGGGTTGGTGACGGCGACCTGCGCGCCCTTGTCCCGGACGGCCTCCAGCTGCGCGTCGGCGATCACGTCGCCGAGCGGGGTCTCCCCGGCCGGGCTGGGCGTGCGGTCGATCTTGGCCGTGATCGTGCCGATCTTCCGGTCGGAGATCGTGGCGACCTTGTCCTTCCAGTACTGGACGAACGTCGCGGTGTCCGGGTCCGGGGTCACGTCCTGGGTGACGACGTGGTTGACGCCCTTCATGGACGACCGGACGATGTCGTCGGTCCGGCGGTCCACCTGGAGGTCCACCTGCGTGATCACGCGGCCGAAGGACGAGCCGGACGAGTACAGCCGCGGCTGCCCCTTCGGGTCCTTGACCGTGCAGACGTACTGCTGGTGGGTGTGCCCGGAGAGGACGACGTCGATGTCCGGGTCGGCCTCGGTGGCGATGCGGGTGCCCGCGCCCGGCACGACGCCGCAGTCGTTCGGCTTGGAGTCCTTGGCGGCCTGGTCGCCCTCGTGGACGAGCAGGACCATGGCGTGCACGCCGCGCCTCTTCAGCTCACGCGCGGACCGGTTGGCCGCGGCGACCTCGTCGTCGAACCTCAGGCCCTTGATGCCGTCCGCGGTGACGATCGTCGGCGTGGTCTTGGTGACGACGCCGATGATGCCCACCCGGACGCCGTTGATCTTGCGGATCGTCCAGGGCTTGATGGCCGGGCGGTTCGTCGCCTCCCTGAGCACGTTGGCCCCGAGGTAGTCGAACTTCGCGCCCTTCCAGGGACCGGCCGGCGAGCAGCCGTCGACCGGGTGGCAGCCGCCGTTCTGGATGCGCTGGAGCTCGGTCAGGCCCTCGTCGAACTCGTGGTTGCCCACGGCCGACGCGGTCAGCCCGATGTCGCCCATGAACTGCACGGACGGCTCGTCGTGGAAGGCGGCCGAGATCAGCGGGGAGGCGCCGATGAGGTCGCCCTGGGCGACCTTGAGGGTGTTGCGGTCGGTGAGGCGCTTGATGTGCGCGGCGACGTAGGCCGCTCCGCCGGCGGGGACGGGCTTGCCGTCGTCGCCGACGGCCGACCCGGAGTTGCCGGTGGGCGGCTCCAGGTTGCCGTGGAAGTCGTTGAGGGCGAGCAGCCGCACGGGCACGGTCCTGCCCCGGCCGTGGCCGTCCGGGCCGTGCGACGGCGCCGCCCCGGCGGGTTGGGCCGCGATCGCTGTCACCGCCGCCGCGGCGGTCGCCGCCGCGGCCAGTGTGAGACGAGGTCGGATCATGCTTCGGGAACCTAACCAACCGCCGCCACGCGTGCTATACGCCCTCAATGACGGTTACGTGACGTTTTGTCATTCTGCGGGGGTGATAGCGGTCCGGCCCCGGATCAGGGCGGTACATCCGGCCCGCCCGGTTCCGGACGCGGCCCGCTCGCCTAGGCTGTGATCATGACGGAGCCGCAGACGGAGTCGCAGATCGTCGAGCTGGTCGAGGCCGCCACCGCCCGGGACCGCGTCGCCCCCCTCTCCGAGCACGCCCTGCTCGCCCTGAAGGCCGGCCGCACCGGAGTGGTCGTCCGGGAGAACGACACGGTCGTCGGCTACGCCCACCTCGACCCGGCCACCGATGACGAGCCCGCCGCCGGTGAGCTGGTCGTCCACCCCGAGCACCGGCGGCGCGGGTTCGGGCGGCGGCTGCTGCGCGAGCTCCGGCGGCGGGCGGACGGCCCGCTGCGGGTCTGGGCCCACGGCGACCTGCCCGCCGCCGCGCGGCTGGCCGAGTCGGAGGGGATGAAGCGGAGCCGCGTGCTGTTCCAGATGCGCCGCTCGGCCGACGACCCCATGGTCGACGTGCCCCCGCCGGCCGGTGTCACGCTGCGCGCCTTCGAGCCCGGCCGGGACGAGGAGGCGTGGCTGGAGGTCAACGCCCGCGCCTTCGCCTCCCACCCCGAGCAGGGCCAGTGGACGCTGGACGACGTGCGCGCCCGCGAGGCCGAGGAGTGGTTCGACCCGGCGGGCTTCTTCCTGGCCGAGCGCGACGGGCGGCTGGTCGGCTTCCACTGGACGAAGATCCACCCGGACGGCCTGGGCGAGGTCTACGTCGTCGGCGTGGACCCGTCCGCGCAGGGCCTCGGGCTCGGCCGCGCGCTGACCCTGACCGGCCTGCACCACCTGCGCGACCGCGGCGTCCCGGCGATCCTGCTCTACGTGGACGAGGACAACCCGTCGGCGCTGCACCTGTACGAGACGCTCGGCTTCGCCCGCTACGCCGTGGACGTGATGTACGCGTCCTGAGCCGGCGCCGTCCGAGCCGGGCGGCGGTCTGAGCTGGGACGCGTCCTGAGCTGGAACGCGGTCTGAGCTGGAACGCGGTCTGAGCCGAACCCGGGCACGTGACAAACAGACCGTGCCCGTGGCGCTCGGCCCGGCCCTGATCGCGGTGCTGTTCAGCCTGGCCGGGCTGAGCACGGTCGCGCTGGCGGTCGGGCGCGTCCGGCACCTGCTCGGGTCGCCCCGCGTGCGCCGCGCGCAGGAGGCGCTGCTCGGGACGACCCTGGTGGTGCTCGGGCTACGCGTCGCCGCCGAATGACAGCAGGGCCTTCCTGATCACGGGGAGCATCCCGTCCTCCGAGCCGTCGTGGCCGGCGCGGACCATCGTCAGCTCGCTGCCCGGCCAGGCCCGCGCGAGGTTCCACGGGACGTCGGGTGAACTGCTGACGTCCAGGCTGCCGTGGACGAGCGTCCCGGGTATGCCGGCCAGCCGGGACGCGCCGCGCAGCAGTTCGTCCTCGCCCATGAAGGCCGCGTTCTTCCAGTAGTGGGTGACGAGCCGGGCGAAGCACAGCCGGAAGACCGGGTCCTCGTAGCGCGGGCTCCTGTGGAAGCCGGTCGCGTAGCTCATGTGGGTGTCCTCCCACGTGCACCAGTCGCGGGCCGCCTTGTCCCGGACCTCGGAGTCGGGGGAGTGCAGGAGGCGGGAGTAGGCGGCGGCGAGGTTCCCGTCGCGGTCGGCCTCCGGGACGCCGTCGCGGAACGCCTCCCAGCGGCCGGGGAAGAGCCGTCCGACGCCGCGGGTGATCCACTCGACCTCGCGGTGGGTCGTGGTGACCACGGAGAACAGGACCATGTCGGTGACCCGCTCGGGGTGGGCCTCGGCGTAGGCGAGGGCGAGCGTGCTGCCCCAGGAGCCGCCGAGGACCGTCCAGCGGTCGACGCCGAGGTGCGCGCGGAGCCGTTCGATGTCGGCGACCAGGTGCGCGGTGGTGTTGGCGGAGAGGTCGATGTCCGGCTCGGACGCGTGCGGCAGGCTCCGGCCGCAGTTGCGCTGGTCGAGCAGGACGACGCGGTGGACGTCCAGGTCGAAGAAGGTCAGCCAGCCGTCGTCGCAGCCCGAGCCCGGACCGCCGTGCAGGACGATCGCGGGCCGGCCGTTGGGGTTTCCGTGGGCTTCCCAGTACAGAAGGTTTCCGTCGGTGACGTCGAGGTGCGGCATGCCCCCAGCCTGCCGGAACCCCTGTGGCGCAGGGGATGACCTGCGGCGTTAACCCCGTGTACATGGCCTGTCGAGGCATTCTTCCTGGTTGTTGAAGTTTGAGTTCATTTGCCGTTCACCTGGATCGGGGTGTCCGGACACTTCGCCCGCATAGCTTCACACTCGACGGTGAGCCCACTACCTGGACAAACGTCCAAACCCCTCCGGTCGGGACACCGCTGACGACGTTAGAGGAGACCTTGCGGTGAAGAACGGTTCTCGGCTGGCCGCCCTGGGCGGTGTCGTGGTGGCGGGCGCCCTCGCGCTGAGCGCCTGCGGCAGCGACGACAACTCCGGCTCCAGCGCGAGCGAGGCCCCCAAGGGCGCCATCGACTGCGCCAAGGGCACGGTCAACGCCGCCGGATCCAGCGCCCAGAAGAACGCCATCGAGGAGTGGTCCAAGCTCTTCGCGGCCAAGTGCGCGGGCGCCAACCTGAACTACAACCCGGCGGGGTCGGGGGCGGGCATCCAGTCCTTCACCTCCGGCCAGGTCTCGTTCGCCGGCTCCGACTCGGCGCTCAAGCCCGCCGAGGTCACGGCCGCGCAGAAGCGCTGCCAGGGCGCCCCGGCCCTCAACCTGCCGATGGTCGTCGGCCCGATCGGCGTGGTCTACAACGTGGACGGCGCCGACTCGCTGAAGCTGTCCCCCGAGACGGTCGCGGGCATCTTCGCCGGCAAGATCAAGACCTGGGACGACCCGGCGATCGCCAAGGAGAACGCCGGCGCCAAGCTGTCCGGGCCGATCAAGCCGATCTACCGCGCGGACGAGTCCGGCACCACGGAGAACTTCACCAAGTACCTCAAGGCCACCGCCCCCGGCGCGTGGACCTGGGAGCCGGCCAAGAAGTGGCCGAACGGCGTGGGCCAGGGCGCGACCAAGTCCGACGGCGTGTCCGCCCAGGTCAAGTCCACCAAGGGCTCGATCTCCTACGTCGAGCTGTCCTTCGCGACCAACAACGGCCTGAAGACCGCCGACATCAAGAACGGCGCGGGCGAGTACACCAAGCTCTCCCCGGAGACCGCCTCCAAGGCCGTCGCGGGCGCGAAGGTCGTCGGCACCGGCGACGACGTCGCGCTGAAGATCGACTACGCCACCAAGGAGCCGGGCGCCTACCCGATCGTCCTGGTGACCTACGAGATCGCCTGCCAGAAGGGCCTCCCGGCCGACCAGGCGAAGTTCGTGAAGTCCTTCCTGACCTACACCTCCAGCGCGGACGGTCAGAAGATCCTCACCAACCTGGGCTACGCGCCGCTGCCCGACAGCGTGCTCACCAAGGTCCAGGCGTCCGTGAAGGGCCTGTCCTGACCTCCGAGGCCCCAGGCCCCGGCAGCCCCCTCGCCAGCTCCGCTGGCCAGGGGGCTACCCCCGGTTCACCGCACGTTCCCACCCCACCAGGAGGGTTCCCCGTGAGCACTCAGTCCGGCGTCGACTCCGTCGACACCGCGGTCGGCGCGCGCCGCCGCGCAGGCGGCCGGCCGATGAGCACCGGCCGCGCCGGCGACAGGATCTTCGCCGGGGCCGCGCGCGGCTCCGGCGTCCTGGTGCTGGCGATCATGGCCGCGATCGCGGTCTTCCTCGTCTGGAAGGCGATCCCGGCCCTCCAGGCGAACAAGGCGAACTTCCTCACCTCCCAGGACTGGGACCCGAACGCGACGCCGCCGAAGTTCGGCATCGTCCAGCTCGCGTTCGGCACGGTCGTCTCGTCCGCGCTGGCGCTGCTCCTCGCGACCCCCGTCGCGATCGGCATCGCGCTGTTCATCGCCTTCTACTCGCCGCGCAGGATCGCGTCCGGCCTCGGCTACGTCGTGGACCTGCTCGCCGCCGTCCCGTCGATCGTGTACGGCCTGTGGGGGCTGCTCGTCCTCGCGCCGAACATGGAGGGCGTCAGCAAGGCCCTCAACGGCGCGCTCGGCTGGATCCCGTTCTTCGGCGGCGACAGCCCCGGCAAGAACTCGCTCTTCACCGCCTCGGTGGTGCTGGCGATCATGATCCTGCCGATCATCTCGTCCATCTCCCGCGAGGTGTTCCTACAGGTCCCGCGCGCCCACGTGGAGGCCGCGCTCGCGCTCGGCGCGACCCGCTGGGAGATGATCCGGCTGTCGGTGCTGCCCTACGGCCGGTCCGGCGTGATCGGCGCGTCCATGCTCGGCCTCGGCCGCGCGATGGGCGAGACGATCGCCGTCGCGATGGTGCTGACCTTCGCGCCCGGCGTGAACATCCACCTCCTGGAGGACGGCGGCAACACCTTCGCCGCCAACATCGCCAAGAGCTTCGGCGAGGCCACCGCCACCGGACGCGGCGCGCTGATCGCCTCCGGCCTCGTGCTCTTCGTGATCACCCTCGTCGTCAACATGGCGGCCCGGGCGGTCGTCGCCCGCCGCAAGGAGTTCGTGTGAGCAGCCCGTCCACCTCGCTCGGATCGGTCTCGGCCGGGCGCAAGATCAAGGACCGGCTCGTCCAGGGCCTGGTCTACCTGGCGTTCGCGCTCGCGGTGATCCCGCTGGTCTCGCTGCTGTGGACGGTCGTCCAGCACGGCGCGGGACGGTTCGACGCCGACTTCTTCGGCCACTCGATGAACGGCCTGGGCGGCAAGGACCCCGGCGGCGGCGCCTACCACGCGATCATCGGCACCCTGGAGCAGGTCCTCATCACCAGCGTGATCGCGGTGCCGATCGCGCTGCTCACCGCCGTCTACCTGGTCGAGTACGGCGGCCGGAGCCGGCTGGCGAAGGTGGTCAGCTTCTTCGTGGACGTCATGACCGGCATCCCGTCCATCGTGGCGGGGCTGTTCGTGCTGGCGCTGTGGCTGCTCACGCTCCAGATGGGCTTCTCCGGCTTCGCCGGCGCGCTCTCCCTGGCCATCCTGATGATCCCGACGGTCATCCGGTCCGCCGAGGAGATGCTGAAGCTCGTCCCGAACGACCTGCGCGAGGCGTCCTACGCGCTCGGCGTGCCGCGCTGGCGGACGATCTGCAGGGTCGTGCTGCCGACCGCGCTGCCCGGAATCATCACCGGCGTCATGCTGGCCGTCGCGCGGGTCATGGGCGAGACCGCCCCGCTGCTGCTGACGATCTTCATCACGAAGGCGATCAACACCGACCCGTTCACCGGCCCGCAGGGCTCGCTGCCCACCTTCATCTGGGACCAGGCCGCCGACCCCAACACCAACGCGGTCGACCGCGCCTGGGCGGGCGCGCTGGTGCTGATCCTGATCATCATGCTGTTCAACCTGGTGGCGCGGCTCGTCGCGCGTGCGTACAGGCCCACCGGACGCTAGTTCACCCGAGGAGTACCAAGCTCATGGCCAAGCGGATCGAAGTCTCCGGGCTGCACGCCTACTACGGCGGCACCCACGCCATCGAGGACATCTCGATGACGGTCGAGCCGCGCTCGGTGACGGCGTTCATCGGCCCGTCCGGCTGCGGCAAGTCCACCTTCCTGCGCACCCTCAACCGGATGCACGAGGTCATCCCCGGCGCCCGCGTCGAGGGCAAGGTCATGCTGGACGACGAGGACCTCTACGGCCCGTCGGTCGACCCGGTCGCGGTGCGCCGCACCGTCGGCATGGTCTTCCAGCGCCCCAACCCGTTCCCGACGATGTCGATCTACGACAACGTCGCGGCGGGCCTGAAGCTGAACGGCGTCCGGCGCAAGTCCCAGCTCGACGACATCGTCGAGGACTCCCTCAAGGGCGCCAACCTCTGGGAGGAGGTCAAGGACCGCCTCGGCAAGCCCGGCGCGGGCCTGTCCGGCGGCCAGCAGCAGCGGCTCTGCATCGCCCGCGCGATCGCCGTCCAGCCCCAGGTGCTGCTGATGGACGAGCCGTGCTCGGCGCTCGACCCGATCTCCACCCTCGCCATCGAGGACCTGATCGCCAAGCTGAAGAACCAGTACACGATCGTGATCGTGACCCACAACATGCAGCAGGCCGCCCGGGTCAGCGACCGGACCGCGTTCTTCAACATCGCCGGCACCGGCAAGCCCGGCAAGCTCATCGAGATCGACGACACCTCGAAGATCTTCACCAACCCGGAGCAGAAGGCCACCGAGGACTACATCACCGGCCGCTTCGGCTGATCCGGCGTCCCGCCGGGCCCGTCAGGCCAGCGCGGTGACGACGAGGCGGGCGGCCTCCGCGAGGAGGCGCCCGGCCGGCGGCGTGGTGTAGCCCTCGCGGTCGCTGAGGATGCCCAGGACGAGCGGGGGCCGTCCCTGGGGCGGACGGAGGACCGCCACGTCGGCGGCGCGGCCGTAGTCGCCGGTGCCCGTCTTGTGGGCGATCGTCCATTCGGGCGGGAGCGCGGCGCGGATCCGGTCCGCCCCGGGGACCGATCTGTCGAGCCAGCCGGCCAGCAGCGCGCGCTTGGCGGCGGGCAGGGCGTCGCCGAGCACGAGGCTCCGGTAGTCGGCGGTGATGGCCCTCGGCGTGGTGGTGTCCCTCGGGTCGCCGGGGCCGACCCGGTTCAGCTCGGGCTCCAGGTCGTCCATGCGCGTGACCGGGTCGCCCAGGCGACGCAGGTAGGCGTTCAGCGCGGCCGGACCGCCGATGTCGCGGACGAGCAGGTTCCCGGCCGTCCCGTCGCTGAAGCGGATCGCGGCGTCGCAGAGTTCGCGCAGGGACATGGCGGAGCCGATGCGCTTCCGCGTGATCGGCGAGATCGAGTTCACGTCCGCCGCTCTGATCCTGACCCGCTTCTCGAGCTCGCTCACCGGACGGCGGTCCAGGACGGCCGCCGCGGCGAGGGGCTTGAACGTGGAGCAGAACGCGAACCGCTCGTCCGGACGGTAGGCGACGGTGGCGCCGGTGCCCGTCGCCACCGCGAAGAGGCCCAAGCGCGCCTTGTACTTCCGTTCCAGCGCGGCGAACCCGGCGGGATCGAGAGAGACCGCCGGCGAGCGCGTCGGTGAGCCCGCCGGACGCGGGGCCGAGGACCCCTTGGGCGGCGTGGATCCCTCGCCGCAGCCCGCGAGGGGGAGCAGCGCGACCGCCGTCAGCAGGGCTCGGCGGGACGTGGCGCGGTGGTCCATCGGGCCTGCCCTCTCTCTCGGGAACGACGCCGAGTAGAGCAGGACCCGCCGGGCGGCGTCCAATATGGAGATCGGTCGCGGACCGATGACGAATCCGATATCAGCCCAGGTCAGTGGGCGGTTATCGGGTTGTAGAGGCAGGACGCCGTCCGGTGCCCGCCCGCGACCTCCGCCGTCTTGGCGACCCGGCCGTCCACGGTGATCCGGCAGCCGACCGAACCGCCCGCCGTGTGGTTCCGGACGTCGATCCGGACGACGTCCAGCTCCCGCAGCTCCCGCCGCTCCTCCTTGCGCCAGGGCAGCCGGACGTGGGCGGAGTCGCTGGTGTCCCCGCCGAAGGAGTAGGTGACGCCGGCGGTCGCCACCCCGCCCGTCCCGCGGGCGTCGAGGACGATGTCGGTGTACTCGCTCTGCCGCCCCCGGTCGGCCGGCCTCCCGATCAGCGCCAGCCCGGCCCCCGCCAGCAGGCCGAGGACGCCCAGGATGAGCCCGGCGACGGCCAGCCCGCGCCCGTTCTGGCCCGTCCGCCGGATCCGGGCCAGGGCGATCACGCCGAGCACGACGGCGAGCAGGCTTCCCGCGCCGCACAGCCACAGGATGCTGAAGATCAGCGACGCGACCGCCCAGCCGCTCGTCCCCCTGGACGGTCCGGACGGCCCGGATAGGCCGGGCGCGTGAGGCGCGCCGGGCGGGCGGGACGGCGGCTGGTGCGCGGACATGGGACCCCCGGAACGGACGTGGGGGTCACCCGGATGATGCCCTGCGATCTGCGCCTTCATGCTGCCGCCCGGGAAGGCCGGGAGGGCGCGGCGGGCTAGGTGCGGGCCCGGGTCTTCTCCTCCGCGTCGCCCGGCCGGTGGTCGGGGACGAAGCGGTATCCGACGTTGCGGACCGTCCCGATGAGCGACTCGTACTCGGCGCCCAGCTTCGCGCGCAGCCGCCGGACGTGGACGTCCACCGTGCGGGTGCCGCCGAAGTAGTCGTAGCCCCAGACCTCCTGGAGGAGCTGGGCGCGGGTGAAGACGCGGCCGGGATGCTGGGCCAGGTACTTCAGGAGCTCGAACTCCTTGAAGGTCAGGTCGAGGACGCGTCCGCGCAGCCGGGCCGTGTAGGTGGCCTCGTCGATGGTGAGCTCGCCGCTGCGGATCTCGTCCGGGACCTCCTCGGCGGCGCCGGCGGCGGCGCGCCCGACGGCCAGCCGGAGCCGGGCCTCCACCTCGGCGGGCCCGGCGGTCTGCAGCAGCACGTCGTCCAGGCCCCACTCCGGGCTGAGCGCGGCGAGGCCGCCCTCGGTGACCACGGCGAGCAGCGGGCAGTCGAGCCCGGTGGTGCGCAGCAGCCGGCACAGGCTCTTGGCCTGGACGAGGTCGCGGCGGGCGTCCACCACCACCACGTCGGCGGGCGGGGCGTCCAGGAGCGCGGCGCCCTCGGCCGGGGCGACCCGCACCCGGTGCAGCAGCAGGCCCAGCGCGGGCAGGATCTCGTCGGACGGTTCCAACGCGTTGGTCAGCAGGAGCAAGCTGCTCAAGTGCCGCCTCCTCGCCCTGAAAAGAGGTAGAGACCCGGACGGCTCGCCCGCGAGCCGTGTCGCGTGACCGGCTCGTCGTGCGAGCTCCCTGGCCACGTCGCCCGGATCCCTTCGGCTCGAGCATATACAACGCGTCCCGGACGGCAACGGTCGGTTCGGTCACTGCCGGGTGTCTGGCAGGGTGAGGGGCATGGCGAAGGGAACGATCCGGTACTGGGCGGCGGCCAAGGCGGCGGCGGGCGCCGCCGAGGAGCCGTACGACGCGGCGACCCTGGCCGCCGCGCTCGAAACCGCCCTGGAAGGCAGGGGTTCGGAGTTCGCGCGGGTGGTCTCGCGCAGCTCGTTCCTCATCGACGGCGCGCCGGTCGGCACACGCGCGCACGCGGACGTCGAACTGCCGGAGGGCGGCGTCGTGGAGGTCCTGCCGCCCTTCGCCGGAGGGTGACGTGCGGCACGCTCGCCCGTGCCGCACGGCCCCGGCCGAGTCCACCCGAGGGTGATGTGATGCGAGTCACATGAACCTCGTGGATCACTCCGCAGGGTGACGCACCGCCCGCGGCCGTCCCCATTAGTGTGTGCCGACCGACTCGCGGTGGTCCCGCCCGTGTCCCGACCCGAAGGAGAACGATGCGCAAGTTCCTGCTGGTGGTGCTCGTCCTGCTCGTCGTGGGGCTGGTGGCGGCCGACCGGATCGGGGTGCGCGTCGCGCAGAACGAGATCGGCAAGCAGGTCGCGGCGCAGTACGACCTGGCGAAGCGGCCCGACGTGACGATCCACGGCGTCCCGTTCCTCACCCAGGCCGTCCAGGGCGAGTACGACCAGATCGACGTCCGGATCGGCGACTGGACGCAGCAGGGGATCACCGTCCAGGACGTCAAGGTCGAGATGCGCGGCGTGGACGCCCCGCTGGACCAGGTCGCGGGCGGGAACGCCGACAGCGTCACCGCCCGGACGGCCACCGCCTCGGCGGTGCTGCCGTTCGACCTGATCAAGTCGCGCGCGCCCAAGGAGGTCAAGGCCGTCCGGGCCAAGGACGGCAACCTCGAGGTGGACATGTCCGGGCAGGTGCTCGCGTTCAGCCTGAACGGCACCGCCGAGCTGTCGGTCAAGCCGTCCCGGCGGGGCATCGCGATCACTCCGGTCAAGGTCAGCACGAGCGGGATCACGGTGCCGCTGGACACCGTCCGGGACCGGCTCGCCTGGTACATCCCGATCACCGACCTGCCGGTCGGGTCGCGGATCAGCCAGATCCACGTGACCGGCGAGGGCGTCGAGGTCGCGGCGACGGCCGAGAACGTGAAGCTCGGCCAGCTCCAGAAGATGACCCAGTAGCGCCTCGGCAGGCTCGGCAGACCCGGTGGGCGGCGCGGTGAACCGGACGCCCGTCTCGGACGTGCTGTCCATGTGGGTGCCACCGCGGACGAACGCCTCCTGCGCGCCCTTTACAGGGAGCACGGCGGTCCGCTTCTCGGATACGTCCTGCGGCTGACGGGCGGGGACCGCCCCCAGGCCGAGGACGTCGTACAGGAGACGCTGCTGCGCGCCTGGCGGCACCCCGAGGCGCTGTCGGGACGCCCCGTCCGGCCGTGGCTGTTCACCGTCGCCCGGAACCTGGTCGTGGACGCGCACCGCGCCCGCCGCGCCCGCCCGCCGGAGACCGGGATCGACGAGCAGGTGGTCGGCACGCCCGGCGTGGACGACATCGACCGGGCGCTGGAGTCCTGGACGGTCGCCGAGGCGCTGTCGGACCTGAGCCCCAGCCACCGGGCCGTGCTCGTGCAGACCTTCTACCAGGGGCGCTCGGTCGCCGAGGCGGCCCGCGTCCTCGGCATCCCGCCCGGCACGGTGAAGTCGCGCACCTACTACGCCCTGCGGGCCCTCAGACTCGCACTGGAGGAGCGGGGGCTGGCGCCGTGACCCACTGCGGAGAACTGCGGACGGCGCTGGGCGTCTACGTCCTCGGCGCGATCGACCCGGCCGAGCGCGCCCGGGTGGACGCCCATCTGGCGTCCTGCCCGGCCTGCCGGGACGAGCTGGCCGCGCTCGCCGGCCTGCCCGCGCTGCTCGGCCGGGTGGACCCCGGGCAGATCGACGAGGCCGTCACGCCCCCCGGCGGCGTCCTGTCCGGCCTGCTCGCCCGCGCCGACGCCGAGCAGCGCCGTCCCTGGCACCGCCGTCGTCCGGCGGCCGGATGGCCCCTGCTCGCCGCCGCGGCGGCGGTGGTCATGGTCGTGGGCCTGGTCCTCGGCGGCGTCGCGGGGAACCTGGTGGGCGGGGACGCGCCGAGATCCGTCCCGACGCCGTCGGCCACCGCCCCGGAGCCCGGCGAGAGGATCACGGCCACCGACGCGTCCACGCACGTCAAGGCCACGGTGCTGCTCCGGCGCGAAGCCTGGGGGACGTACGCGGAGATCATGCTGGACGGCGTTCCGGCGGGGTCCGCCTGCCGCTGGTTCGTGGTCGCGCGGTCCGGCGCGCGCGAGGCGCTGGGGAGCTGGTACGTCCCGTACGCGTCCGGGGAGGGCGAGTACTACGGCGCGACCTGGTACCCGCGGGACCAGATCGCCTCGTTCCAGGTGGTCACGCTCGACGGCCGCCACCTGGTGACCGTCCCCGCCTGAGCCGGATCGCCCGCGGCGGTCGCGATCTGCGGCGGCGGTCGCGCCGGAGCGGAATCACGTTCGCCCGCCCTGTGTTGTGCGAGACAGCGGCCCGAACCCGCGTTCGGGCCGGTGCGGACACGGTGCGAGAGAGAGGGTGCGCTCAGTGGAGGACGGGCGGCTGCGCTCGGACGATCTCGGCACCGACCTGGGAGAGCGCGCCACGCTGGTGCAGTTCTCGTCGGCGTTCTGCGCGCCCTGCCGGGCGACGCGCCGGGTCCTGGCCGAGGTCGCCGGAATGGTCGACGGCGTCGTCCACGTCGAGGTGGACGCGGAGGCGAACCTCGACCTCGTCCGGCGGCTGGAGGTCGTCCGGACCCCGACGGTCCTGGTGCTCGACGCGGGCGGCCGGATCGTGTGGCGGGCGGCGGGCGCGCCCCGGAAGATCGACGTGATCGCCGCCCTGGGCAGCGCCGTCACGTGAAATACAGGGCTCTGACCTGCGCCGAGACGGCCGCCACCGTCTCGGTGGGCGAGACGGGCGTGACAGCGCGCCCCGACGCGGTTTAGCATCGGAACGTGCGTTACTGGACAGAGCAGCTGCTCACGAAGCGTCGCGCGGTCGACTTCTGCCGCGTGTCCGCCTCGCTCTGTCGCCTGGTCTGAGGCATCGAGCCGTATCCGGCCCCGGTCGTTCCGCAGAACGACACCGCTCGTACGCACGCTTCCCCGGTTCCGGGAGCTCCACGATGCAGGTCGACCCGCGAGGGCAACGGTTGTCCGCCGTGCCCGCCGTGGCCGTCCTGACGTGGTCCCGAACGCCGGGAAGCGGGGGTTCGCTCGCCGCCCAGGCCGTCGTCCCGGCTCCCAGAGCTCTCCTCGGTCTGCGGCACGCCCCGTACGGGCCGTTCCTCCGGGCTCCCGCCCGCCCACCGGCGGGCCCGCCCCGCGCATCCGGACCTGACGTCGCGCCCCGCTCCACGCGGGGCGCCGGCCGACGCCGGTGTCCGCGGGGACGGCCGGATCCGCCTCGGGCACTGCGTGCCCCGGGCTCGGTGCCATCGCCCTCGCCGGCGGCGTTCCCGAACACGGCGCCCGGGCCCGACCCCGGTTCCCGGCCGTACCCGCCGATCCGCCGCCGGCCACCGAAGATTCGCTCCGACAGGGAGGTTCCCGCATGAGCCGCTCCGACGTCCTGGTGGACGCCACTTGGGTCGAGGCCCACCTCGACGACCCCGGCCTCGTTCTGGTCGAGGTGGACGAGGACGTGTCCGCCTACGACAAGGGACACATCCGCGGTGCCGTGAAGATCGACTGGAAGACGGAGCTGCAGGACCCGGTCCGCCGCGACTTCGTCGACCGGCAGGGCTTCGAGGAACTGCTGTCCCGCAAGGGCATCGCCAACGACGACACCGTCATCCTCTACGGCGGCAACAACAACTGGTTCGCCGCCTACGCCTACTGGTACTTCAAGCTGTACGGCCACTCCGACGTCAAGCTGCTGGACGGCGGCCGCAAGAAGTGGGAGCTGGACTCCCGCGAGCTGGTCGTGGACGTCCCGTCGCGTCCGGCCACGCAGTACAAGGCCGAGGAGCAGGACCTGTCGATCCGCGCGTTCCGCGACGAGGTCGTGGACGCCATCGGGTCCCAGAACCTGATCGACGTCCGCTCGCCCGACGAGTTCTCCGGGAAGCTGCTCGCCCCGGCGCACCTGCCGCAGGAGCAGGCGCAGCGGGCCGGGCACGTCCCGACCGCGCGCTCGATCCCGTGGTCCAAGGCGGCCAACGACGACGGCACGTTCAAGTCCGACGACGAGCTGCGCGCCCTGTACACGGGCGCGGGCGTGGACCTCGACAAGGCCACCATCGCCTACTGCCGCATCGGCGAGCGCTCGTCCCACACCTGGTTCGCCCTGCACGAGCTGCTGGGCCTGCCCGAGGTGAAGAACTACGACGGCTCCTGGACCGAGTACGGCTCGCTCGTCGGCGTGCCGATCGAGCTCGGCGAAGCCAAGTAACCCCGACCCCACCTGGTAAGACACCCGTCCGCCGTGCCAGGCGGAGAAGGAGGATCCCGATGACCCAGGGTTGCGCAGCGCCCGCGCAGACGGCGCACCTTCCGGCGACCGTCGACCTCGCCAACGAGGCCGTCATCCAGGGCACCGTCGTCCGCGACGGACAGCCCGTGTCCAGCGCCTACGCCCGGCTGCTCGACTCCACCGGCGAGTTCACCGCCGAGGTCGTGACCGGCGACGAGGGCGTGTTCCGCTTCTTCGCCGCCGACGGCGACTGGACGGTCCGCGTGCTCGCCGCCGGAGGCGTGAGCGTGGACCGCACCGTCTCCGCCCGGACGGGCGAGGTGGCCGCCGTCGAGGTGACCATCTGACGGTCCGGACCCGCCGAAGGCCCGCTCCTCCGGAACCCCGCCAGGCCCCGCGCCCGGCGGGGTTCCGCCTTTCCCGTCCCGACGCGCGCTGAGGAAGAGGGCCGGAGGAGCGTCGGGCGGAAGGCCGGAGGCGTGCGGCGCGGAAGGCCGGAGGCATGGGCGCGGAAGGTCGTCCCGAGGAGCGTGCGGAGAGTCGGACGGCGGGTCGGGCTCGCCGTCGATTGTCGGTAATGTACGGGTCCAGCCAGCCGGACAGCGGTGCCTGCGGGAGGACGAAGAATGCGCGTACCGGGCGTGAGGCCGGGAGTGGCCGCCGGGGTCACCGGGCTGGCCCTGTCGTCGATGCTGGTCGTCGCGCCGGGCGCCGCCGCCGATCCGCAGACCGCGCCCAGCCCCTCGCACAAGCCCACGACGAAGCCGACGCACAAGCCCACGACGAAGCCGAGCCACAAGCCGAGCACCAAGCCGTCGAGCAAACCGTCGGACAAGCCGTCCGACAAGCCGGCGGGCCAGCCGCAGGTCACGTGCTCCAACCCGCCGGTCGGCCTCCCCGCGTCCGCGATCACCCAGCAGCCCTGGGCGCAGGCACGGCTCGACTTCGAGAAGGTCTGGGCCGTCACCAAGGGCAACGGGATCAAGGTCGCGGTCGTGGACAGCGGCATCGACACCCGGAATCCGCAGTTGCGCGGCAAGGTCGTCGCCAAGATCGGCCCGGACGACGGCAACGTGCGCGACTGTCCGGGGCACGGCACGCCGATCGCCGGCATCATCGCCGCGACGGACATGCGCGACAAGAACGTGCCGTTCTTCGGAGTCGTCCCGGACGTCCAGCTGCTGGACGCCAAGTTCACCTCGTCCGCGTCGTCCGACACCGACAAGAGCCTCGCCGACGCGATCAAGTGGTCGGTGGACAAGGGCGCCCGCGTGATCAACGTGTCGGCGGACTCCCCGAAGACGCCCTGGCTGGGTGAGGCGGTCCGGTACGCGCAGGCCAGGGACGTGCTGATCGTCGCGGCGGCGGGCAACGCCAAGGACCAGTCCAAGGCCCTGCCCGCCTACCCCGCCGACTATCCCGGGGTGCTCTCGGTCGCCGCCGTGGACGCCCAGGGCTCGATCTCGAACTTCTCCAACATCAGGTCCCGCATCGACGTCTCGGCGCCGGGGCAGGGCGTCACGTCCATCTTCGGCAAGGGGTACGCGGTCGGCACCCTGGACGGCACGAGCTTCGGCGCGCCGTACGCGGCCGGGGTCGCGGCGCTCGTCCGCGCGCGGCACCCGCGCCTCACCTACCAGCAGGTGATCAACCGGATGGAGATCACCGCCGAGGGCAGCATCGGCACAGGCAGCGGCTACGGCATGATCAATCCGCTGCAGGCCGTGACCGCGCTGGTCGATCCGAACGCCCGGCCGACCCAGAAGAAGGCCAGGGCGGGCCTCGCCGGAGCGGTGAACATCGCGCCCGTCCCGCCGGCCGACCACCGGACGCGGAACATCGCGATGAGCGTCGCGGGTGGCTCCCTCGGCCTGGCTCTCGTGGTGGCCTTCGGCGGCGCGGTGATCCCGATCGGCCGCCGCCGCGGCTGGCGTCCCGCCAAGGCCCGCATCCCCCACGAGGCCACTGGCGGCCAGGAATAGCCTGGACCCCGTTTTCCCCTTTTCTGTAGGTTCGGCCGCGACGTGAGATCCGACCGGGAGTGAAGGGGTTGGTGAAATGCTGAGCACGCGTCGTCTGGGCGTCGCGAGCACGTCGTTCGCCCTCGCGGTGAGCATGGGCCTCGCCTCGGCCACATCGGCCGAGGCCGCCGTGCCGTACCGGAACTGGGTGCAGAACTACCACAACTGGATCGGCGTGAAGTTCCACCCGGACCACTACTACTGGACGGCCTGGGAGATCTGGCGGAACGCGCCGGGCAACAACTTCCTGATCCAGTGGCGTCTCAAGGGGACGAAGACGTATCACACCGTGCAGATCCCGGCCCGGAAGGGGCACTACTGGGTGACCCAGCGGATCCCCACGAAGAAGACCATCTACTTCCGGATCTATGACTGGGACTTCCCGTCCCAGTGGGTGGCCTACCACACCTGACCTGCGTGAACGTGAGAGGCCCCGCACCGTCCAAGCGGTGCGGGGCCTCTCGCGTTCGGGCGGTCAGGGCTGGCGGGGGGTCGAGGGGTGGAAGGCGGTCTGGATGAGGCGCTTGCCCGCGCGGCGGTCCACGTGCGTGCCGCGTCCCTTGGGCAGCGGCTGCGGGCGGACGTCGAACAGGTTGCCCTCGTCCTTGTTGCCGGACATGATCAGCGCCGGGCTGGCCATGTCCTTCAGGCGCTGCAGCACCGGGTCGAACATGGCGCGTCCCGAACCGCCCATGGTGCGGGCGAGGATCAGGTGCATGCCGATGTCGCGGGCCTGCGGGAGCAGCTCGGCGAGCGCCGCCAGCGGGTTGCCGGACGGGGTGGCGACCAGGTCGTAGTCGTCCACGATCAGGAACAGCTCCGAGCCCGACCACCAGGACCGGTTGCGCAGCTGCTCCGGCGTGAGGTCCGACGGGGGGAGCCGGTTGACCAGGGCGCCGTTGGTGTCCTTCATCAGGCCCTGCGCGGCCGTCGAGGACGCGGCGTACCCGATGACGTGCTCGCGCTCGGCCGAGTCGAGCAGCGCCCGGCGGTAGTCGAGCATGATGATCCGCGCCTCGGCCGGGGTGTACCGCTCGCAGATCGAGTCGACCAGGACGCGCAGCAGGTTCGACTTGCCGCACTCGTTGTCGCCGATCACCACGAAGTGCGGGTCCGCCTCGAAGTCCAGCAGGACCGGGGACAGCGTGTTCTCGTCGATGCCGACCGGGACGCGCTTGCCGGTCTCGGCCACCTGCGGAAGCTGGGTCAGCGGCAGCTCGTCCGGCAGCATCCGGACCTTCGGCGCGCCCGGGCGGCCCTGCCAGGCCGCGTTGACGGTGTCGACCAGGTGCTTGACCCCGGCGGACAGGTCGTCGGCGGACGTCCCCCCGTCGATGCGCGGCAGCGCGCCGAGGAAGTGCAGGCCCTCGCGGGTGACACCGCGGCCGGGCCGGCCCTCGGGGACGTTGGCGGCGAGCTTGCGGTCCATCTCCGACTCGTACGGGTCGCCGAGCTTCAGCTC
Source organism: Actinomadura logoneensis (assembly GCF_003428695.1). Classification (GTDB taxonomy): domain Bacteria; phylum Actinomycetota; class Actinomycetes; order Streptosporangiales; family Streptosporangiaceae; genus Spirillospora; species Spirillospora logoneensis. The sequence goes on along the minus strand of NZ_QURH01000027.1, from coordinate 1,246 downwards.
CAGCTTGGTCGCGAACAGGTCCCGGATGGTCATCCGGAACTCCGACCACTTGTTGGTCGCGGCCATGATGTGGATGCCGTAGCCGAGCCCGCGCGCGGCGAGGTCGGTGATCGTGGTCTCGATCGCCTCGAACTCCGACCGGACGGTCAGCCAGTTGTCCACGACGAGGAACACGTCGCCGAAGCCGTCGCCGGGGATCTGCCCCTCGGCGCGCAGCTTGCGGTACGCGGCGATCGACTCGATGCCGCGCTCGCTGAACATCCGCTCGCGGGACTCCAGCAGCCCGGCGACCTCGGCGACGGTCCGGCGGACCCGGTCCGGGTCGAGGCGGGACGCGATGCCGCCGACGTGCGGCAGCTCGGCCAGCGAGGCCATCGAGCCGCCGCCGAAGTCCAGGATGTAGAACTGGACCTCCTGCGGGGTGTGCATCAGCGCCAGCGACGTGATCAGCGTCCGCATCAGGGTCGACTTGCCGGACTGCGGCGAGCCCGCCACGCCGACGTGCCCGGCGCCGCCGGACAGGTCGAGCCACATCGGGTCGCGGCGCTGGTCGAACGGGCGGTCCACGATGCCCGCGAAGGCGTGCAGCCGGCCGCGGCCGTCCCAACCCGCCGTGGTGAAGCCGTACTCGGGGGTGGCCTGCAGGTTCGGCAGGCTGGCGTCCAGCGAGGACGGCTCGTCCAGCGGCGGCAGCCAGATCGGGTGCGGCGGCGGGCCGTGCCCGGCCAGCTGCTTCACGACCATGTCGAACATGCTGATCCGCGGGCCGTCGTCGTCCTTCCCGGACTTCTCCTGCTGCGGGGTCTCCAGCATCTGCGGCGCCACGTACGTCGGGGTGAACGGGACGATCTGCGCGACCTGCCGCGGACCGCCCTCCTGCTGCCGCTGCGGCGCGTCCTCGTCCGGGCTGTAGGGACCCGAGACGTAGGCGGCGCGGAAGCGGGTCATCGTGTCGGTGCCGACCTTGAGGTAGCCGTTGCCGGGCGCCTGGGGTCATCGTGTCGGTGCCGACCTTGAGGTAGCCGTTGCCGGGCGCCTGCGGCAGTTCGTAGGCGTCGGGGACGCCGAGGACGACGCGGGACTCCATCGCGGAGAACGTCCGCAGACCGATGCGGTACGACAGGTGGGTGTCCAGGCCGCGGAGCTTGCCCTCTTCGAGTCGTTGGGAGGCGAGCAGGAGGTGGACGCCGAGGGAGCGTCCGAGTCGTCCGATCATGACGAACAGTTCGGCGAAGTCGGGCTTGGC
>NZ_QURH01000239.1 GCF_003428695.1 Actinomadura logoneensis | reverse complement strand
CGGGCCTCGGACGCGGCGCCCCGGCCGTCCGGCGCGGCGGTCTCGCCACCGCGCCGGGCGGCCCGGCCGTCGAGCGGCGGTGTTCCCGCAGGCCAAGAGTTCGTCATGGCCCGAACTGTAAGGTGGGTCACACGCGCTGCCCATGGTGTCCGCCCACACACTCTGTCCGTTACGAGTGGTGGTTCATTCCAGGGTGCAGGACGTGACGAGGTCGGCGGAGCCGCCGTCCGGGCGCGGGATCGTCCGGCTCGCGGGCGGGTTCTCCCCGCGTCCGATCCAGCGTTCGAGCGCCGTGAACGCGGAGCGGTGGCACGGGACGAGCGGGCGCAACCGGTCCGGGAAGGCGTCGAACAACGAGTCCACGTGCGTCCCGTCCTCGACGCGGTAGTAGCGGAACATCGCGCCGCGCCCCTGCGCGCGCACGAGCCGCGCGTACTCGTCGGAGTCCTGGTTGATGGGGAGCAGGCCGTCGAGGGTGCCGTGGATGGTGATGAGCGGTTTGCCGATGCGTCCGGTCAGGGCGACCTTGGCGACGGCCCGGTGCACGCTCGCCGGGCGGCTCGCATAGTCGTAGTCCGCGTCCGCTCCCGTATAGCCGGGGTCGAACTCGGCGCGGTAGATGCGCTGCGTGAGGCCCCAGTAGTACTGGCTGTAGAACGGCCACAGGAACTCGGATTCGGCCGGGAATCCGGCCTTCACCACGGCTTCCTTGTCCTGGGGATAACCGCGTAGGGCAGGAGGCAGGAAGGTGAACAGGTTCGGGCCGTCCGTGCGCCAGAGCGTCCCCTCCCAGTCGACTCCCCCGTCATACAGCTCGGGATGGTTCTCCAACTGCCAGCGCACGAGGTAGCCGCCGTTGGACATGCCGGTGACGAGTGTCCGGCGCGGCTTCTCCCGATACCTCTGCTGGACGACCTTCTTGGCCGCGCGGGTCAACTGCGTCAGGCGGAAGTTCCACTCGGCCAGGGCGTCGCCCGGTTTCCGGCCGTCCTTGTAGAACTCGACTCCGGTGTTGCCCTTGTCCGTGGCGGCGAACGCGTATCCGCGCGCGAGCACCCAGTCCCCTATGGCGCGGTCGTTGGCGTACTGGCCGCGCACACCGGGAGTGCCGGACACGACCAGCCCGCCGTTCCAGTGCTCCGGCAGCCGGATGACGAACTGCGCGTCATGGTTCCAGCCATGGTCGGTGTTGGTCGTGGACGAGTCCGGGAAGTACCCGTCGATCTGCACGCCGGGCACACCGCTCGGAACGGGCAGGTCCTTCGGAGTCAGTCCCGCCCAGTCCGCCGGAACGGTGTGCCCGGACGCCACGGTGCCGGCGGTCGTCAGCTCCGGCAGGCACGCGACCTGCTGGTACTGCGCTCCGGGGACCGTGATCCCGGTCGGACAGGACTCGGCTCGCGCGGACGTGGGCGCTGCGACCACGCCCGCCGCGACGAGCAGCGCGGCCAGCGATCTGAGCGGCATGGGGGACCTCCCGGAAATGGGGGACAGATGCCGCGGACGCTAAATCGCCTCGCTGCCGCGCGACATGGCCCTGCCCACCACTGTCCGTCCTGCCTCGATGTCGGCCGCCGCCACACCAGGGCCTCGCGTGGCGGTGCCGCGACGACTCACCGAGGCTGGAGGACGAGCGGCGTGGCGGCGATGACGCGGCCCTCGCAGAAGCGCATGTACACGGCTTCATATCGACGTGACCATGCCGGATGGCGCTCGAAGGGGAGCGCGGTCGGACGGTCGGCCTGGCGCAGGTCGGCGATGAGCGCGTCGTCCGGCAGGCGTCCGGCCACATCCGCGAGCACGGGGTCGCCCGACCGCCCTGCCTCGGCGACATCGAGGATCTCCGCGACCGCGTCGTCCGCCAGGCGCGCCACGACGTCCGGGGAATCGTGGGGATAGTCGTCGTCGGCTTCGTCGAAATCGCCGAAGAACCACGCCATGAAGGCGGTGTCGAAATCCTCGAAGGCGTCGGCGTCGCGCGCGGCACGACGGACGTACGAAGCGACCGTCACCAGCCAGTGCTGCAGGGACGGAGCGACCATCCGCGCTCCGTGGTCCTCCCAGAACATGAAGACCGGGCCCCACGCGCCGCTCTCGCGGTCGATGTCCACGTAGTAGGTCTCGGCGGCCGGGTTGGAGTGGACGAGCAGGTAGGAGCCGGGCTCGCCGCAGCGCTCGGCTCGGTCGTCCCTGACCGGCCCGAACTCCTCGCCGCGGTTGAGCCAGAACAGCCCGACGCGCCGGTAGATCTCCCTGATCTCGTCCGGAACCGGGACGTCCCACGCGTCCATGGCCTCGTCGCCGAGGGCTTCGTCCAGCGCCGCGTCCCCGCCGGCGGCGGCTTCCCGCAACGCGTTGACGACGTCCTGCCACGACGGAGTCTCCTCGGTCCACGCCATAGGTGGATCTTGCTACACGTCGGAGTCATCCGGTGGCGAATCCGGCCGATAGCTCAATGGTCAACGAAACGTCGCACTCCGGCCGTTCGTCGAGAGTTATGCCGGGTATGCGGTTCTTGATCCGGACGGGCCGTCCGCGGACGAACCCGCCCGGTGTGGCACTGTGGTGATCGGTTCGTGGACGACCGGGGGCGCTGGTGAAGCGGAAGAGCGGGAAGCTGATCTGGCTGGTGCTGCCGCTGGCCGTCGTCGCCGCCCTGCTCACGGTCAAACACGGGGACCCCGGCAAGCCGTACGCGGTGGAGAAGCCGAAGTCCGGACCGGCCTCCCCGGGAGCGGACGGCCAGGCGGACAAGCGCTCCCCGGACCACTACACCGCCGAGGTGCGCAAGTACGCGCGTGAGGCGCACGTCGATCCCACGCTGCTGATGGCCATCCTCTACAACGAGTCCGACAAGCCCCACGATCCCGAGCTGGAACGGGCCTGGCAGCGGTTCAAGCCGGACGCCGCCTTCGGCATCGCGAACATGCACAAGGCGGCGTTCGACGAGACCAAGGACGGCCGTCCCTTCGAGGACCGCCGCTGGGAGGACCTGCCGGACGACCCGGCGCTGGCCGTCCGCGCCGCCGCCTGGTACCTGCACGACCTCGCCCGCCAACTCCCGTCCGACCGGACGTCCGACTTCAGCAGGTCGGACCTGCTGGCGCTCGGTTACGTGGCGGGCGCGGGCAACATGCGCCTGTTCGCCAAGGGGACGAAGCCGGGCGACACGGCCGCCTCCTACCTGCGGCGTCTGCACGGCAACTGGAGCAAGGCCCAGAAGGCGCTCGAAGCCTGAGGTCCGGCTCGCGTCGCTCGCTTGGGCGAACGCGACGTCGGCCCTCAGGTGACCTGCCCGATTCCGCTCATCTCCGGCTTCGCCGCGCGGGGACGGGTCGCGCGCTCACCTGCGTAGGCGAGCCCACTTCGAGGCAGACGTCGGCGCCCGACCGACCGCCCGGACGCGACGGACCATCACCGCGACCCCCAGCGGCCGTAGTGCGGAGTGGCGCTTGTTGCCCCCTCCCTCGGACCTGTGGCGATGCGGTCGAGCGCGTGCTGGCGCCCCCCGCCGCGACACGCTGGAAAGTACTTGACGTGTTGGAAAATGGAAAGTACTTTCCTTCATGGAAAGTACTTTACGGTCCAGACAGGAGAGGGTCATGAACTCCGTGCCGCCCAGCCCCGCCGAGGCTTTGGCCGAGATCGAGCGCACCCAGCGGAAGGCGTACGCCGGGCAGCGGCTCCCGCTGTGGCGGCTCCCCACGGTGGTGGCCCTGGTGACGGTCGTGTCGATCGCGATGGACCTGCACGGGACGACCCGGACCGTCCTGCTGGTCGCGGCGGCGCTCGGGCTGGCCGCGATGACCGCCCTGCTCACCCACCGGGTGCGCGTGAAGGCCAGGCGTCAGAGCTGGACGCCGCGCGCCGCCGGCCGGCTGGTCGCCTGGCTCGCCCCCATCTTCGTGCTCATCGGCCTCACCCCGCCGCTGGTCTGGCTGGCCACCGACTCGGTGATCTGGCCGAAGATCATCTCTGGTGTCCTGGTCTCGCTCTACGGTGTGCTGACCCTCCGGTGGGTGGAACGCCGGATGACGGCCGACACGAAGGGAAAGGTCGCCCAGTGAACCTCGATCCCGTGATCCACGCGCCCGTGCGGCTCCAGATCGTCTCGCTGCTCGCCACCGCCTCCGAGGCCGAGTTCTCGTTCGTCCGCGACAACCTGGAGGTCAGCGACTCCGTGCTGTCCAAGCACGCCTCGGCCCTGGAGACCGCCGGCTACGTCCACATCCGCAAGGGCCACGTCGGCAAGCGCCCCCGCACCTGGCTGAAGCTCACCGACCAGGGACGCGCCGCCTTCCGCGAGTACGTCGCGACCCTCCAGCGGATCGTCGGCCAGCCCCTGTCGAACACCGTCCAGGAGGCGAGCTGACGAGAGAGCCGGGCCGCCGCCCCTCCGCGGAAACACGAGGTGGCCCGCCACCACCGCCGAGTAAATGAGAAGGCCAGGGCAGAGGACCGGCCACTGTCCGACCGATGCGGTTTGATCTGTACATGCCGATCAGCCCCCCACCGGCCGCACAGCCTTTCGCCGAGACCGTCCCGCACCTGTTCCGCATGAAGTCGTCGCTGGTCAAGCGCTGGTCGCACACGCGGATGCGGGAGCTCTACGAAGAGTTCGATCTGGCCACCTTTCTCTGGTCCCTGGACCGCGAGCCGGAAGCCCTGGAGATCCTCGACTCGATCGCCGCAGCGATCCCCGAGTCGAAGGGCGACTACAACGTCTGGTCGCCGGTCGTCTCGATGCATGCCCTCCGAGCGCACATCCTGCGAAACGCGTCAGCGCCTGCCGTCGCCGAAGATGAGAACTCCGCACTCCGTGCATCGGTCCGCGCCGTCCTCGCCGATCCCGGGCTGGGGGACAACCCGTCCTCCATCGCGTCGGAGGTCACCGAGGCCGAGGACGAGTTCCGGGACGCTGCCTCAGGCAGAAGCCGAGCCGCTGCCTGCCGCAACCTCTCGCGCACCCTCTGCTCTCTCTTCGTCCTCGCCGAACTGGCCTTGGCCCGCCACCCCTACAGCGCGTACTACAACCCCTCCGAACCAGCCCGCCTCATCCTCAAGGGCCGTACCATCTTGGCCGCAACCCTCACATCCTGATCCGAATCCCCGCCGTCCCCGTTCACGCGCTTGTAGGGCTCCACCAACCAAACCGCACCACCCTCCGACCCACGGCTCGCTTCACGCACTCACCGCTTCGCACCTCCGCCACTTGGGCACCCCGGCCACTTGGGCACCCCTGCGGTTCGCGCGTCCGCCGCTTCGCACCTCGCCGCGTCGCGCGTCCGCCACTTTGGCGTCCGCTGCTTCGGGCGTACTGCGCCTTCGCTGTTGCGGAGCGTCTTAACCACGCGGGATGCGCGGCCCCAAGGACGCACGCCTCACGCACTGAAGGAAGGCTCTCGCCTGGCGGTTGTTCCTGCTCGCGCCGTGCCTCGTCCGCGGCCTGCCGCAGCGGGTCAGTCGGCGGGGGATGCGGCGGTGATGAAGCGGCTGATGACGGTGGACCAGTCCGCGTCGTCCACCGGGGCGAGATCCATCATGTTGGTGAGGAGGGTGCCCAGCGCGACCGACAGCAGGAACCGGGCCAACGCGCCGGACGGAAGCGACGGGTCCACCGAGCCTTCTTGCTGCGCCGTGGTGACCAGGCTCTCCACGGTCCCCAGGTGCGCGGTGAGCTCGGCAGAGAAGACCTCCGCGACGCGCGGGTCGCGTCGTGCCGCGGCCGCGCCCTCGACCAGCATCGCGCTGATCTGCCGGGGCCGGTGCGGCAGCTCCTCGCCCAGGTGCTGGACGACGTCCGGCACCGGGACGCCCAGGGCGCCGTCGCTGATCAGGCGGGCCAGCTCCGCGGGCATGTGCGCCTTGATGGCGTCCGCCAGCAGCTCGGCCTTGGACGCGTAGCGCGAGTAGATGGCGCCGGTGGACAGGCCGGCGCGGCGGGCGATCTCACCGGTGGCCGTTCCCGCGTAGCCGCGTTCGACGAACACCTCGGCGGCGGCGGCCAGCAGCCGCTCGCGCGCCTCCTCGCTCGTCAGCCCAGCCACTCTCCCCATGCCCTCACCCTAAGCGCCTCCGGGACGCGGACGAGTGGGGGCGGCGGGGGCGGGGGAAGCGGCGGTGGTGAGCATGCCGGTGCGGTGCCAGACGCGGGCGCTGGGGCCTTCGATCATGCCGATGTCGGTGAGGAAGCCGGTGGCGCGGCGGAAGGCCCAGCGGAGGGTGTCGCGCCGGTGGGGGCTGGTCTTCGCGACGCGGTAGGCGGCGCGCGGGTCGAGGCCGACGGCCCGGTAGACGGCGGGCCGGGTCAGGCGGGGAGCCATCCGCAGCGCGACACCCGCGATGCCGGACGCCTGGACGCGGCGCAGCGGCCGGGGCGTCGCGGCGACCTGGCGCTTGAGTTCCTCGCGCGCGTACGAGATGTGCCTCGCCTCCTCCGTGACGTGGATGCGGCTGATCGTCCGGACGAGGGGCTGGACGCGCTCGTCGGTCATGGTCACGCGCTGGACTGCGTCCGTGACCTCCTCGACGAGCAGGACGGCGGCGAACATCGCCATCGGCGGGTCGAGGAGTCCGGCGATCTTTCCGAGCTGGAACTCGGGCCAGGCCATCCGGTACGGACGCAGGCCGGTCTTGCCGATGCAGCGCCCGAACATGGCGGAGTGGCGGCATTCGTCCGCCGTCTCGGTGAGGGCGTACGCGATGTGCCGTGAGGTCGGGTCGCCCCGGTAGACGTGCCCGAGCAGGCCCTTCATCAGCATGATCTCGGACCAGATCCCGAACGACAGCATGCTGACCAGCTCGTGCCGGGACAGCTCGACGCGTTCCTTGTGGGACATCCGGTCCCACAGCGGCGTCTCGTAGAGCGAGAGCGTCTCGGGTGGGAGGTAGAAGAGGTCCGGATCGAACGGCATGGACCAGTCGACGTCCGCCTCGGGGTCGTAGGACTTCCGCGCCGACGCCCTGAGCAGGCGTTCCGCCACCCGCTCCCGGTCGCGGAGCTCCACCGTGTGATCGCCGTCCGCACATCGCACCAGTGCCGTCGTCATGGTCGTCACGCCTCCCGGGGGATGGGACTTGAAAATAGTAGGCAGTATTTTTATTCGGGAGGCAAGGCCCGGAAGGGTGTGACGTGCGTCGCGCCGCCGTCGCGGGGGCCGGGGGCGCGTGTCCGGCGGGTCCCCCGGTCGTGTTCACTGTGTGGCAGGGAAACGACCTGCGGAAGGGCGGATGGCTGTGGGAGGTCAGCGGCTGACGGCGACCTGGGCGGGCCCGCGCCCGGAGGGACGGCCCGTCGTCGTCACGGGCGTGTTCGACGTGCTGCACATCGGACATGTCCGGTTCCTCCGGGACGCGGCCGAGCGCGGGTTCCCGGTGGTGGTCGGCGTCGAGAGCGACGACCGGGTGCGCGCGTGGAAGGGGCCGGGGCGTCCGGTGAACCCGGCCGCCGAGCGCGCCGAGGTGCTGTGCGCCCTGCGCTCTGTCGCGGGCGCGTTCGTCATCTCCGGGCCTCCCGGAGTGGCCGGATGGCGGGACTACGCGGACCTCCTCGCCCCCTTGGAGCCGGTGGCGCTCGGCTACACGGCGGGCGACCCGCACACCGAGGCCAAGCGACTCGGCGCCGAGGCCATGGGCGCGCAGTCGTGGGAGTTCGGCGTCACGGAGGCACACTCCACCAGCGCCATGCTCGAGGCGATCACCTCACTCGGCTGACCCGGCTCCCGCCGGACGCCCGCGAAATCCGATTGCGGGCACTGGGGGCATTTCTTAGTGTCGGTCCTGATCAGCGTGTAGCTCAGTCAGGAGAGCACCGGGCTCGAGACCCGGAGGGCGCGGGGGCGGAACCCGCCACGCTGGCTATGGACATCGGACACGGTTACCCGCTCGGACTGCTCGCACGCGCCTTCACCACGGCCACGCGGCACGAGGACCCCGCCACCAGGCGCCGCGCCGAGGAACGCGTCCGGGCCTGGACACGAGTCCTCGACGGGATGGCCGACGGGACGCTCACCATCGGCAGCCGCACACCGGTGGCGGACCTTCCGGCCTGGGTCACCCTCGAGGTCGTCCGAGGCGGCTTCGCGACCGGCAAGCCGCTGGCAGGCGGCCCCCTACTCCCCCACGAAACCGCCGCCGCCTCCGCCCATGCTGCAAGCGCCGCGGACCAGACCGCAGAAGCCCCAGACAAGCCCGCGTCCGCCCCGGACCAGACCCAACCAGTTCCGGACCCGCCTGCGGTCACCGCCTCCGACCGGCCTCAGTTGACTCCAGACCAAGCCGCAGTCCTCGCGGCCCAGCCCGCGGTGACTCCGGACCCAGTCGCGGTTGCTCACGACCAGGCCGCAGCTTCCCCGGACGAGACTCCGGTGGCTCCAGACAAGCCCGTGTCTGCCGCGGACCAGGTTGCGGTCGTTCCAGATCAGCCTGCGGTCACCGCCTCCGACCGGCCTCCGCTCGCTCCAAACCAAGCCGCAATCACCCCGACCAGGGGTGCGGACTCCCCTGACCAACCTGCGGTTTCCGCGGAATGGGCTGCGGTCGCCTCGGACGGGTCCGAAGTCGCTCAGGGCCAGAAGGCGGTCGTGACGAATCAAACTGCGGTCGTCCCGGACGAGACCACAGCGGCACTGGGCGAGGCTGCGCCCGCCTCGGGCGGAGACATTGATGGCCAGTGCCCGGACGCCATCGCCCACGGGCAGCGCGCCATTGATCCGGACCGGAGCGCCGTGTTCGCCTACTACCTCAGCGACGCGGGGCTGGCCGAGCTCAACGCGATGCTGGACGCGGGGGACTACGAGATCACCGTTCCGGAAGAGGCCGCGCTGCTCACGGTCGCGTGGCTGCTCCGGGACGGTGACCGGGCCGCCGCACTCGACGTGCTGGACGCGATCGCCCCGTTCGCGGACTGGCTCCGGTTCGTCCCGCGTCGCCATCCGGACCGGCCGCGCCGCGACCCGGACCATGTCTTCCGCAGCTCGGTCGGCGAGGTTCGCGCCGCCCTGCGGGCGCGCCACACGCCTCTGGCGATCGACGCGATGAACGAAGCGCTGAGCGTCTGGAACCCCTTCGCCGACCGCCTCCTTTCCCACTGGCTGGCCACCGTCGTGGACGGCCGTGTGGCCGCGAACTACCCCGAGGGCTGGACCGACCAGGCCGCCGCCCTGCTCACCGAGTACCGCGTTCTGGCCGCCGAGCACAGGCTTTGCACCAAGCACCTCCGTCCGAAGGAGAACGCGGCCATCCTGCGCACTGCCATGGAGGACGTCCTCGCCGGCCAGACGCCCAGGCGCGGACTGCTCCAGCACGCCGTCGACTCGATGGTCGCCCGCAGGGGCGCCCCCGGTTCCCCCGAGCATTCGGCACTCCGCGAGCGCCAGGCCGCCGACGCCGCACGTCCGCCCCACCGGGTGCTGGCCGAGATAGCCGCTGAGCGCCTGGCCGCTCTCCCCCAGGACGACGGCCTCCCTGACACCTTTTCCTTCATCCACCCCGTGACCTGCGAAGAACACGCCCGCACCCTTCCCACCACACCGCAGACCCCCACCAAGCCCCGGGACGCCACCGCACCGCCGAGCCCCGGCAAGCCGTCGGAAGCCGCGACACCGCCAACCGCCGCCGCACCGCCGCCCGCTGCCGCTTCGCCGAGCCCTCCCGCGCCGTCGTATGCCGCGCCGTCGTCGAGCGCCGCAAAGCCGTCGGACGCTGCGACGCCCACGGGCGCCGCCAATCCGCCAAGCGCCGCCACGCCGCCGGGGGCCGCCAACCCGTCGAGCGCCGCGAAGCCGCCGCGCGCAGTCACGCCGCCGGGCG
>NZ_QURH01000233.1 GCF_003428695.1 Actinomadura logoneensis | reverse complement strand
GGACGGACCCGCGGGCGACGCGGCCGCGGCGGGGCGGACGCTCGCGTGGGCGCGTGACCTGATCGGTCCCGCGCTCCGGGACACCGTGGAGGGCATGCCGGACTCCATGGCCCGCATCGCGGCCTACCACTTCGGCTGGGAGGACGCGCAGGGCCGCCCCGCCCGCGCGGACGGCGGCAAGGTGCTGCGGCCCGCGCTCACCCTGCTGTGCGCGGAGGCGGTGGGCGGAACGGCGCAGGCCGCGGTGCCCGCCGCCGTCGCGGTGGAGCTGGTGCACAACTTCTCGCTGCTGCACGACGACGTGATGGACGGCGACCTCACCCGGCGGCACCGGCCGACCGCGTGGAACGTGTTCGGCGCGGGCGCGGCGATCCTCGCCGGGGACGCGCTGCTCGCCCGCGCGCTGGAGCTGCTCGCCGGGCGCGGCGACGGCGTCGTGGTGCTCACCCGGGCGGTGCTGGAGCTGGTCGAGGGCCAGTCCAGCGACATGTCGTTCGAGCGGCGCACCGACGTCGAGCTGCCCGAGTGCGTCCGGATGGCCGACCGCAAGACGAGCGCGCTGATCGGCGCGTCCTGCGCGCTCGGCTCGATCTACGGCGGCGGGACGGCCGAGCAGACGGCCCGGCTCACCGCGTTCGGGCACCGGCTCGGGCTGGCCTTCCAGCTCGTGGACGACCTGCTCGGCATCTGGGGCGACCCGGCCACCACCGGCAAGGCCGCCCACTCCGACCTGCGCAGCCGCAAGAAGTCGCTGCCGGTCGTCGCGGCCCTCACCTCGGGCACGCCGGCGGGCGCGGAGCTCGCCGCGCTCTACCACCAGGACCGTCCGCTCGGGGACGCCGAACGGGCCCGGGCCGCCGAGCTCGTCGAGGCCGCCGGCGGCCGGGACTGGACGCGCGGGCACGCCGCCGAGATGGTCGCGGAGGCGCTGGCCGAGCTCGACGCCGCCGAACCGACGGGCGCCGCCGCGGAGCACCTGCGCGAGCTGGCCCGCCTGGTGACGTCCCGCGACCACTGACCCGGCGGAGCCTTCTGGTGGCTCCGCCCGCTACTCCCTCTCCTCGTCCGACGCCGCTTCCGGCTCCGGGCCGGGTCCGGCGCCGCGGCGTTCTCCGCCGTCGCGCCGGGCCCGGCCGCCGTCGTCGCCGGTCGGCCAGGTGGTGAGGATCCGGTGCAGGGCCTCGAGGGCCTTCTCCCAGGACGCCTGGACGTCGCGGGGGTGCCCGAAGGCACCGTTGGCCTCCAGGGAGATGAAGCCGTGGAAGGTGCTGCGCAGCAGCCGGACGGCGTCGGTGAGGTCGGGGTCGGGCAGGGCGTAGGCGCGCATCATCGCGGCCGTGACCTCCACGCCGCGCGAGCCCCGCGCCGCGTCCGGCTCGACCGGGATCTGCATCGCGGCGTACCGGCCGGGATGCTCGCGCGCGTAGTCGCGGTAGGCGTCGGCGAAGGCGACCAGGGCGTCGCGTCCGGCGCGTCCGGCGACGGCCTCGGCGATCCGCTCGGCCTGCTCGTCGCCCGCCTGGAGCGCGACCCGGCGGCGCAGCTCGGCCAGGTTGCGGATGTGCGAGTAGAGGCTCGCGTCGCGCACCCCGAAGCGGCGCGCGAGCGCCGAGACCGTCACGTTCTCGATCCCCACCTCGTCGGCCATCTCGGCCGCCGCCTGGACGATCTTGTCGACCGTCAGTCCGGCCCGGACCATGCGTCCCCCTCCTCGCGCCTGTTCCCGATCGGGCGCCCGTCCCTGATCAGACGCCGCGAGCGTAGCGGGCGGGCGGCACCCCGACCGTGGCGGTGAAGTCCCGGACCAGGTGCGCCTGGTCGAAGTAGCCGAGGTCGACGGCGAGGTCCGCCCAGTCCACGCCGTCGCCGGCCTCCGCGCGGGCGGCGGCCTCCTGGAGCCGGGCGCGGCGCATCACCCACTTGGGCGTCACGCCGACGTACTCGGCGAACAGCCGCTGCAGCGTGCGGGTGGACACGCCCAGGACGTCGGCGGCCTGGTCGACGCGGACCAGGTCGGGGCGCGCGGTGATCCGCTCCACCATCCCGGCGACCTCGGCGGCGACCGGGTCGGGCTCGGGGAGCCGGGCCAGCAGGAACTCCTCGGCGAGCGCGGCGAGCCGGGCGGTCTCGCGGCCCGCCATGATCCGCTCGCCGAGGGCCGTGACCTCCGGGCCGAAGACCTCGGCGGCCGGGACCCTGCGGTCGGTGAGGTCGCTCACCGGGCCGCCGGCGAACGGCCGGAAGCAGCCCGGCCGGAACTTCACCCCGAGCACCTGGCCCTCGCCCTCCAGGCGCCGCACGAACAGGTCGCGGACGACCCCGTAGACCAGGGGCCCGCCCGCCTCGAAGACCAGGTGGACGCTCGGGTACGACAGGACCTTGCTGTCGTGCGGCCCGTCCACCCGCCACCGCACGTGCCAGTAGAGCTCCACGAACCGGGCGGCCTCGGGGGACGGGTCGTGCCGCCGGGTCTCGACCGCCGCCACGTGCCGCGCCGGGTACAGGACGCCGCGTGCCACGTTCTCCACCCCCCAACCCTAGCTGTCGCGAATCTCCAAGAACGGCAGGTGGCGGGGCCTCTAGCGTGATCGTCATGAAGGACCTGCACAGCCACATGAAGGAATGCGCCGCCGAGGCGGCGCGCGTCGCCCGCCACGTCCCCGCCGGCCACTGGGACGACTCCACGACGTGCGCCGACTTCGACCTGCGGACGCTGGTGAACCACTGGGTCCTGTACACCTCGCACGGCCTGGAGCACCGGGCGCGCCGGGAGGCGCTGCCGGAGGAGCTGGTCGAGCGGGACTTCACCGCCGACCCCGAGTGGGCCGCCGCCTACGCCGTCCAGCTCGACCGCGCCGTCGCCGCCTGGGCCGACCCGGAGGTCTGGGAGGGCGACATCGACCTGGGGGAGATGTCGGTCCCCGCCGCGGGGATCGCGGGCATGGTGATCAAGGAGATGGCCGTGCACGGCTGGGACGTCGCCGTCTCCACCGGCCAGACGTTCGCGATCTCGGACGAGGCCGCCGCGTTCGTCCTGTCGGTGGTCGAGGAGAACGCCGAGATCTACCGGCGGTACGGCGGGTTCGCCGATCCGGTGGAGGTCGACGCGTCCGCGCCGGTGTTCGAGCGCGTCCTGGCCCTCTCCGGCCGCGACCCCCGCTGGACCCGCTGACCCGCTGACCCGCTGACCCGCTGATCCGCAGATCCGCTGACCTGCACGGCCTGGTGGGCCCGGCGGTCCGGTGACCTGGGGCGGCCCGGTGGGGGATATGCCGGGCCGCTGGTGATTTTCGATTGTATGTTCGATTAGTGTGTTCGGCATGACGTCCGAGCACGTGCCGTTCCTGTGCCCGCGCGGGCACCGCCTGGGGCCCGGCCGCGTGATCGTCGGCTGGTCCCCGTGCGGCTGCCCGCCGTGCCTGGAGCGCGAGCGGGGCCTGCGCGGCCACCGCACCTACCTCTGCCTGACCTGCAAGGACGAGCACGTGACCACCATGTGCTACATGCCGCAGCACATCCCGACCCCCGACACCCCCTACCGCTGGCCCTGACCGTCCGCCCCGCCCGGTGGCGGTCCGCCTTCAGCCGTCCGCGTCCGTGAGCACGGCGTCGATCGTGCGGCGGCACATGGCGGCGAAGGGCGGGTTGCTCTCGCGGTAGTACGGGAGCCCGAGCAGCGCCATGGAGAGGGCCCAGCCGCGTCCGCGAAGCCAGGACGCGTCGTCCACGCCGACCGCCTCGCGGAAGGTCCCGCGCGCGTCCGCCGAGAGGACCGTCCAGGCGGGCATCAGGTCGCAGGACGGGTCGCCCAGCCCGGCGGTGCCGAAGTCGAGGACGCCGGTGAGCCGGCCGTCCGCGACCAGCAGGTTGGCGGGCAGCAGGTCGGAGTGGGCCCAAGACGGCGGGCCGTCCCAGGCGGGGGCGCCGACCGACTCGTCCCACAGCGCCGTCGCGAGCGCGGTGTCCAGGTCGGCTTCGAGGTCTGCGATGGCCGCGCGTGTCGCGGCGTCCACGTTCGCCAGGGTTCCGCCCCGGTAGGACGCCGGGCCGTCCCGGAGCGGGACCCGCCGGAACGCGGCGACCAGCTCTGCCAGGTCTGTAGCGATGTCGGCGGCGGCGTCGGGGGCGGGGTGCGCGCCGTCCAGCCAGCCGTGCACCGACCACGGCCAGGGGAAGATGTCGCCCGGCCTTCCTCGGCCGAGCAGCTCCGGGGCGGGCACGGGCAGCAGCGGCGCCAGGCGCGGCAGCCACTCCTGCTCTCTGAGCAGCGCCTTCACGCCGCCCTTGGTGCGGGGGAGGCGGACGCACATGGTCTCGCCCAGCCGGAAGATCGCGTTGACCGTCCCGGACGACTCGACGCGTCCGATCGGCAGGTCGGCCCACGCGGGGAACTGTTCGCCCACCAGACGGCGGACGAGTTCCGCGGTGATGGTCGCCTCGTCGGCGTGCATGGGAGTCATCCCCAGCATGAGAACCGGCGAAGGGCGGGCCGGGCAAGCGGATTTACGATCGGCGGATGCGGATTGATCTTGTGACGGTGGTGGTCGAGGAGTACGACCCGGCGATCGAGTTCTTCACCGGAGTGCTGGGGTTCGAGCTGGTGGAGGACTCTCCGGCGGTCACGAACGACGGGCGTCCCAAGCGGTGGGTGGTGGTCCGTCCGGCGGGAGGCGGGACGGGGCTGCTGCTCGCGCGGGCCGACGGGGAGCGGCAGCGCGGCGCGGTCGGGGACCAGGTGGCGGGGCGGGTCGGGTTCTTCCTGCGGGTGGACGACTTCGACGCGGCGTACGCGCGGATGGCCGCGGCGGGAGTGCGGTTCGTGTCGGAGCCGCGGGACGAGCCGTACGGACGGGTCGCGGTGTTCCTCGACATCGCGGGGAACCGCTGGGACCTGCTCGGAGGGGCGGACGGGGAGTAGCGCCCGTCCGCCCTCCGAGGGGGCCGCGCGGGTCAGGCGGTGCGCAGGAGGAGCTTGCCGGTGGTGCCCCGGCCCGCGAGGTCGCGGTGGGCCCGGGCGGCCTCCTCCAGCGGGTACTCGCCGTGGACGCGGAGGGTCAGGCGGCCCTGCGCCGCCCACTCGACGACGTCGCGGTAGCGGGCGCGCAGCTCGGCGGGGTCGGCGACGAAGTGCATGAGCGTCGGACGGGTGAACTTGATCGAGCCCGCGGCGCTGAGCCGCATCGGGTCCACCGGCGGGACGGGGCCGCTCGCCCCGCCGAACAGGACGAGCGTCCCGCGCGGCCGGACGGCGGCGAGGGAGCGGTCGAAGGTGGTGAGGCCGACCCCGTCGTACACGGCGTGGGCGCCGGCGCCGCCGGTCAGCTCGCGGACGCGCTCGTCGAAGCCGTCGTAGCCGACCAGGACGTGGTCGGCGCCCGCCGCGCGGGACAGCTTCGCCTTCTCCTCGGTCGAGACCGTGGTGACGACGGTCGCGCCGAGGATCTTCAGCACCTGCGTCAGGACCAGTCCCGTGCCGCCCGCGCCCGCGTGCACCAGGACGGTCTCCCCGGCGCGGACGGGGTGCGACTCGGTCGCCAGGTAGTGCGCGGTGAGGCCCTGGAGGGGGAGTGCGGCGGCCTGCGCGTCGTCCACGCCGTCGGCGACGGGCAGCAGCCGCGCGGCGGGCGCGACGACGTGCCGGGCGTACGAGCCGGGGACGCTCTCCCACGCGACGCGGTCGCCGGCCTTCACCTCGGTGACGCCCTCGCCGACCGCGACGACGCGTCCGGAGCCCTCGCCGCCCGGCACGTACGGCAGCTCCATCGGGTAGCGGCCCTCGCGCTGGTAGATGTCGAGGAAGTTGACCCCGGCGTACGCGACCTCGACGAGGGCCTGGCCCTCTCCGGGGTCGGGAACGTCCACCTGCTCGGGCCGCAGCACGTCCGGGCCGCCCTGCTCGCGAACCACGATCGCCGTCGACTGCATGTACCGCTCCTCTGCGTTCGGTCTACTCCTTGGGACGAAGCAACCCGGTGGGCAGGCCAATCATTCCGATCGGGAAAGTCGGTGTTCGGCCCTCTCCCGGAGATGCGCCGGGAGGGCGTCGCCGGCGTCCAGGAGGCGGGGGAGGAGTTCGGACTCGAGGGTCAGCGCGCGGAACACCGTCCGGACGTCCACGCCGTGCGACGGGCGGTCCTCGACGGTGATCGCGTCGCCCGCCGCGATGTCCCCCGGTTCCAGGACGCGGAAGTAGGTCCCGGGCAGCGCGCGTGCGGTGAAGGTCCGGATCCAGCCGGGGACGTCCATCCAGCCCGCGAACGTCCGGCACGGGATGCGCGGGGAGGTCACCTCCAGCAGGACGTCGCGGCCGACGCGCCAGCGTTCGCCGACGAGGGCGGCGTTGACGTCCACGCCCGAGGTGGTGAGGTTCTCGCCGAACGACCCGCTGGCGACGTCGCGGCCGAGGTCGGCGGCCCAGGCGTCCAGGTCCTCCCGGGCGTAGGCGTACACGGCCTGGTCGTCGCCGCCGTGGTGGCGCACGTCGAAGACGCGGTCGCCCGCGAGTCCGACGGCGCCGGTCCCCTTGGGGCCGGGCGCCTCGACGCGGACGGGGCCGTCCACCGGGCGCTTGTCGATGCCGGTGCCCCCGTAGGCCTGCCACGGGTTGTCGCGCGGGACGCCGATGTTCAGCGAGAGAAGGAACGCCATGCGAGGAGCGTAGACGCAGCGTGGTACGTCCGGCTTTGTGGGTATATGTGACGCGTGGGGTGGCTGGCCGGACTCAGCCCGCGGCGGCGCTGGTACGTCGGCGGGATGACGGCGCTCGTGGCGGTCGTCGTACTGCTCGCGGTCGGGCGGTTCACCCTCGCCCGCGCCGGACGGGACGCCGGACCGCCCGCCGACCAGTCCGCGCCCGGCCCGGTCGTGCTCGTCCCCGGATACGGCGGCGGGACGGACGGGCTCGCCGTCCTCGCGCGGCGGCTGGAACGCGCCGGCCGCCGCGCCACGATCGTCCTGCCGCCCGGCGACGGCACAGGTGACCTGCGGAAACAGGCCGGCTCGCTGGACCGCAGGATCAACGCCCTCCTGCGCGGCGGCGCGCCCTCGGTGGACGTCGTCGGCTACTCGGCGGGCGGGGTCGTCGCGCGGCTGTGGGCCCGCGACCACGGCGGCGCGCGCAAGGCCCGGCGGATCGTCACGCTCGGCTCGCCGCACCAGGGCGCGGACGTCTCGGCGGCGGGCGCCGCCCTGTCGCCCGGCGCGTGCCCGGAGGCGTGCC